>NZ_JAGWUA010000133.1 GCF_028868675.1 Bradyrhizobium sp. | reverse complement strand
AGGAAGGTCAGATCGAGGAACAGGAAGGGCGCGATCAGGGCTCCGGCCGCGATCGGCGACCACTTCCAGACCTTCCAGATCACCACGAAGCCCATCATGCCCGTGACCACCATGGTCCCGGTGACCGAGATGCCATAGGCCGAGGCCAGCGCGCTGGAGGAGCGGAACAGCGCGACGAGCAGCATCACCGCGACCAGCAGCAACGTGTTGATGCGCGGGATGAAGATCTGGCCGGAATGCGCTTCGGAGGTATGACGAATCTCAAATCGCGGCAGCAGCCCCAGCTGGATCGCCTGCCGCGTCAGCGAGTAGGCGCCGGTGATGACGGCCTGGCTGGCAATGACGGTCGCGGCGGTCGCGAGGATGACCATGGCGCCGCGCATCCAGCCCTGGGAGAACATCTGGAAGAACGGGCTTTCGATCGCTTTCGGATTCTCGATGACCATCGCACCCTGCCCCAGATAGTTCAGCGCCAGCGACGGCAATACGATGAACAGCCACGCGGTCTGGATCGGCCGCTTGCCGAAATGGCCGAGGTCGGCATAGAGCGCCTCCGCGCCGGTGACCGCCAGGAACACCGCGCCCAGCGTAACGAATCCGATGATGCCGTGGTGGATCATGAAGGACACGGCATAGAGCGGGTTCAGCGCGGAGAACACTTGGGGCTGGTGCAGGATCGGACCGATCGCCGGCACGGAGATGGCGGCAAACCAGATGCACATGACAGGGCCGAAGAACGTGGCGACGCGCGCCGTGCCGCGCGACTGCACGGCGAACAGCAGCAGCAGGATCAGCACCGTCAGGGGAACGATGTACGGTTCGAACCCGTCCGTGAGGTCCTTGATGCCTTCCACCGCGGACAGCACCGACAGCGCCGGCGTGATCACCGCGTCGCCATAGAACAGCGCACCGCTGATGATGCCGAGCAGGACGATGGTGGCGGCCCCCTTGCTGACGGCGCGCTGGGCGAGCGCCATCAGCGCCAGCGTGCCGCCCTCGCCGTGATTGTCGGCGCGGAGCAGGATCACGACATATTTCAGCGTCACCACGACGATCAGCGCCCACAGGATGAGCGACAGCACGCCGAGCACAGCGGCGGTGGTCGGCGCCCCTCCCTGGCCGCTTGCGGCGAGCACGGCTTCGCGGAACGCGTAGATCGGGCTGGTGCCGATGTCGCCATAGACCACGCCGATGCTGCCGAGCGTCAGCGCGCCAAAGCCGGCGGTGGTGTGGGCTTCCCCATGCCCATTGGCCGCCGCCGTCTCCGGGGCGGGAGCTGCTACGTCACTTGTCATGGGAGAGCCTGGAGGCCTCAAAAAAATGCTTCAATGCACCAAAGCGGCAGAGCGCGCGGCTTATAGTCTTGCGTTGATAGCATAGCCTAGTGCGATTTCGGACCCTTGATATGCGTCAAGCGCATAACTCGGGTCAGCTCGCCCTCAGATCGTCACCTGGGTACCGACTTCCACCACCCGGCCCGTCGGAATCTGGAAGTAATCGGTGGCATCGTTGGCCGAGCGGCTGAGCGCGATGAACAGGTGGTCCTGCCAGCGCGGCATGCCCGACTGCGACGACGGCTTCAGCGACCGCCGCGACACGAAGAACGAGGTCGACATGATGTCGAACTGCCAGCCGAGCTTGCGGGCGACCGCAAGCGCCTTGGGCACGTTGGGCGATTCCATGAAGCCGAAGCGCAGCCGCACCTTGGAGAACTTGTCGCTGATCTTCTCCATGCGGACCCGCTCCGACAGATCGACCCGCGGCGTTTGCGCGGTCTCGATGGTGAGGATCACGTTGTGCTCGTGCAGCACCTTGTTGTGCTTGAGATTGTGTAGCAGCGCCGTCGGCACGAAGGCGGGATCGCTGGTGAGGAATACCGCGGTGCCCTTCACGACGTGCGGCGGCCGCTTCTCCAGGCTCTTGATCAGGTCGTCCAGCGGCACCTCGATGCGGCGCGTCTTCTGGATCAGGATCCCCGAGCCGCGCCGCCAGGTCCAGATCGTCACCGCCATGGTCGCGCCGAACAGCAGCGGCATCCACGCGCCTTCCATGAGTTTCAGGAGATTGGCGCTGAAGAAGGTGGAATCGACCACGACGAACGGCAGGATCACCGCCGCCGCCGCCGCAGGGCGCCAGTTCCACAGTTTCCAGATCACCACGAAGCCCATGATGCCGTCGACCACCATGGTCGTGGATACCGCGATGCCATAAGCCGATGCGAGGTTGTCGGAGGTGCGGAACAACAGGACCAACAACATCACGCCGATCAGCAAGAGCCGGTTCACCCGCGGCAGATAGATCTGTCCGGCGTGGGATTCGGAGGTGTAGCGAACCTCGAAGCGCGGCAACAAGCCGAGCTGCACCGCCTGGCCGACCAGCGAATAGGCTCCGGTGATCACCGCCTGGCTGGCAATCACCGTCGCCGCGGCCGCCAGCCCCACCAGGGGCAGGACCAACCGCTCCGGTACCATGCGATAGAAGGAGTGTTCGAGCGCCGTCGGATCGGACAGCACCAGCGCGCCCTGGCCGAAATAGTTGATCAGGAGCGACGGTAGCACGAAGAACAGCCAGGCCGACTGGATCGGCGTGCGCCCGAAATGGCCGAGATCGGCATAGAGCGCCTCGCCGCCGGTCACGGCGAGAAACACCGCACCCAGTGTCACCAGCCCGATGGTGCCATGCGACAGCAGGAACTGGAGTCCATAGTAGGGATTGATTGCGGCGAGCACCGACGGGTCGTCGGTGATGTGGACGAGTCCCATCACCGCGAGGCTCGCAAACCAGACCACCATCACCGGTCCGAAGGCGGACGCGACGAGCGCGGTGCCCTTGCTCTGGACCGCGAACAGCACCACCAGGATCAAGACGGTGAGCGGCACGACATAGTGCTCGAGCGCGGGCGTGGCGACATTGAGACCTTCCATCGCCGACAACACCGAGATCGCCGGCGTGATCATGGAATCGCCGATGAACATCGAGGCGCCGACCACACCGAGCGCCATCAGCGCCAGGCTGCGCCGCCCCAGCGCGCGCTGGCCGAGCGCCATCAACGACAGCGTCCCGCCCTCCCCGTTGTTGTCGGCCCGCAGCAGCAGCAGCACATATTTGGCGGTGACGACGATGAACAGCGCCCACACGATCAGGGAGAGAACGCCAAGCACGACGACCCGCGAAGCGGGCTCGCCATGGGCTGCACCGGTGACCGCCACGCGAAAGGCGTAGAGCGGCGAGGTGCCGATGTCGCCGAACACGACGCCGATGCTCCCGAGCGTCAGGGCAAAAAATCCCGAGGTGACCTTCCCCTCGTGGCCGTCGGTCGATGTGATGCTGGCCGTCATGATCGATGGAGAACGCCTCTTGCCTTGATTTGATCCGGGCGCGTTTGGACGCTTCTCGGCGGTCCGTCAAGGCGCCCAGCATAGCAGCTGCGCGGGCGGGCGCTGTGACGCGAAGGCCACGCCCGGGGCAACGAAATGTCTCCAGGTATGATGATAATGGGAGGGGATTACGGCTTCAAATTGGGCGGCAGCGGCGGATCTTCCCGCATCAGCGTGATGGTCACGCGGCGGTTGGCGGCGAGCGACGGGTCGTCCGGAAACAGCGGCTGGGTATCCGCCTTGCCGGAGACCGAGAAGATGTGGGAGGGCGGCAGCCCTTCCCGCTCGAGGATCTGGCGCACCGCGTTGGCGCGGTCGGCCGACAGATCGAAGGCGCCGTAGTCGCTGCGGCTCGGCACGAAGCCCGCGGCGGTGTGGCCGACGATATTGACGCGCAACGGGGTTGCCCGCAGCGGCACTGCAAGCTTCTCGACCAGGCGGCGGGTGCGGTCATACGGCACCTTGGAGCCGTCGGGAAACATCGAGCGGCCGTCCTGGTCGACGATCTCCAGGTTGAGGCCCTGCTTGGTCTCCTCGAACATGATGTGCTTGGACATCTCGGTGAGCTCGGGCATGTCCTGCAGCGCCTGGCGGAGCGAGGCCGCGGCAAGCGCGAATTCGCGGTCGACCTTGAGCTTGGCGCCGGACTGGCGATCCCGCTCCTGCTGGTCCGGGGTCGGCGTATTGGAGGAGTCCTCAGGCTGGACGTGATCGACGTTCTTCAGCTTCGGCCGGGTCGGCAGGCCGTCGGACTCGATGATCCCTGCGTAGCGCGCCTCGCTCTGCACGCCGAAGGCGTCGCGCATCGATCCCGCGACGATCTTGAGCTTGTTGGCGTCCTGGGTGGAGAACGCGACGAGCATCACGAAGAAGCTCATCATCAGGCCCATCAGGTCGGCGAAGGTCACGAACCAGCCGTGACCGCCTCCGTGTGCATCGCCGCGCTTCTTCTTGGCCATGGCTCACGTCCCGGCGTGCGGCGTCAGGCCGGAACCGGCTCGCCCTCGGCGTGACGATGCTTCTCCGGCAGGTAGGCGAGCAGCATTTCCCGCACCAGGGTCGGGCTCTTGGAGTCGCGGATCATCAGGATGCCGTCGATGATCAGCGTGCGGTTGGTTTCCTCGTCGAGCAGCTTGCCGTGCAGCTTGTCGGCAATCGGCAGACAGAACAGGTTCGCGACCAGCGCTCCGTAGAGGGTTGCGAGCAGCGCGGTCGCCATGAACGGGCCGAGCTTGGAGGGGTCGGTCATGTTGGCGAACATCTGCACCATGCCGATCAGGGTGCCGACCATGCCGAAGGCGGGAGCGCAGTCGCCGATGGCGCGATAGATCTTGCTGCCCTCGTCCAGATGCATCAGGAAGTTGTCGCGATCGCGTTCGAGATTGTCGCGGATGAAATCGAGGTCGTAGCCGTCGGCGACGAAGCGGATGCCCTTGGCGAGAAACGGCTCGTCGGTCTCGACCTTCTCCAGCCCGACCGGGCCCTGCTTGCGGGCGATCTCGGCGATGCGGGCGAGTTCGTCGACGAGATCGTGCGCCGACAGCCGGCTCATCGTGAAGGCGAACTTGGCGCCGAGCGGCAAGCCGTGCATGAGCGCGCTGAGCGGAAAGCGGATCATGGTGGCGGAGATCGATCCGCCGAAGATGATGATGACCGCGTGCTCGGAGATGAACATGTGAAGATCGCCGCCCAGCAGCATCATCACGGCGATGACGATGGTGCCTGCCACAAGCCCGGCGCTCGTCATGATATCCATCGGAGACTCCAACGCGTACGCAACCGACCGGCCGTCCTGGACGGGGGCGCGGCCAACCCCGAACCGCGCTGAAAGACCCTAGAGTGGCGCCATTAAAGACGCGTAAAGGTTAAGTCGGAACGACGCGCTGCGCCGGGCCTCGAAGCGCTGAGAACCCACCGCTCCCGCCGGCCTGTCGCAGCGACTTCAAGGCTTTGCTAACCATGTTGCCGATCCGACGGGCGAAGCCGCGGCGCGCTCGCGACGTACGGATACGGCCCGGGCTTGCTCCGGCCTGGTCCGACCCCGCGGCCAGCCTGCACGCCGGCGGTTCGATCGCCAGGGAACGGCTGACGCCCATGATCCGGTCCGGCCTTCGATTGCCCGGCGGCAAATCATCGCCTAGAACCGGCGTCGCGCCCGAACTGCGGCTCAGAGGTCCGGATTGACTGCTCCCAAAACCGGTTTGGCCCCGATCGGGCGTGGATCCGGCTACGTCATCGCCGTTGCGGCCGCGTTCGTGGTCCTCGGAGCCTGGCACCACGTCGCGTTCTCGCACACGGTCGGCGAACTCGCGTTCTTCAAGAACGCGTTCGACGAGGACACCTACATGCTCAATCTGTTCGGTGTCGTCTTCGCGAGGCCGGACCGTCTCCTGTCCGACGCGATCGCCTGGATCCTGGCCTCGGCGTTCGGCTCCCTCAACGCCACGCTGATCGCTCTCGATGCGATCATGCCGCCGCTGATTTTTCTCTCGGCCTATTATGCCGCCGGCGCGCTCTTCGAGAACGTCTACACCCGGGTTCTGTACGCGCTGCTTCTGGTCTTCGCCCAGGACATGTTCTCGCTCGGCAACGAGGCGGCCTGGCCCGGCCCTTTTCCGACGCTCCTGGACTTCCAGCACTTCGTCGGAACTTCGTTCGTGCCCTCGTTCGAGACCTCCTTTCTCACCATCAATCGCTCGCCGGAGCCGCAAGTCGCCTATGCGGTGGGTTTTGCGCTCACCGGGGTCGTCCTGCGCGGCTTTCGCGCCGGCACGCTGACAACGTCGCAGCGGATCGGCGCCCTCCTCCTCCAGACCGGCCTGGTGATCTGCTACGCGCTGGTTTCCTACCCCTTGATCGCCATCGAGAGCGCGGCGGGATTGATCCTGCTGCTTCGGCGGAAGGCCCCGCTCGGGCTGTTCCTCGTCGTGCTGGCCGTCGTTTCGCTCGTCGCCGCCGCCGTCTCCGCGCGCCTGGTGATCGGGCCCGGCACAGCCAATCCGCTCACCTTCCCGAGCAGACTCCCGGTCGTGACCGTCAGCGTCTTGGCTGCGGTGCCCGCCGTCCTCGCTTTCGGCCTGCTCGCAGTTCTGGACCCGGGGCATCGCGACCGATTCGCACTCGCCGCGGCCATCGCCGCGACGCCGCTGATCGTCACCAACCAGCAAATCGTCACCGGACTCATGATCAGCGCGCGAGACTGGGAGCGCTACATCAACCTCTCCCTCGTCGTACTCGCCGTCGGGGTCGGCCTGTCGCCGTTCAGATGGCCGCAAAAACTTCCCGGGATCGTCGCGATCGTTGCGGCGCTGGCCATCGCCGTGTTCGTGACCCAGACGTCCCGGCGCAGCTACGGATTCTGGCTGCGGGACAATCTCAAGTCGCTCGCACTGGGTCGCGCGATCGCCACGGCCCATCCCTGCCCGGAGCTACCGCTCGTCATGGACGAGCCGGGATACGCTCCGACGATCGAGGTCCGACTTGGACATCCGATCAATTCGCTCCTGAACTTCACAGATGGATTCAGGCACCCGATTCCATCGACGCAAGCCTTCGTTCCGACGAGACTGTCTGCGGCGCTGTTCGAGTATTGGCGGCGCAGGGACGTCAGCGAACACGACGCGGAGGCGATCCTGCGCCGGGAAGCGGCCCAGCACGGCGGGTTCTACTCGGCGTTCCTGTTCAACAACTGCGAATACTGGGCGCCCTGCACCGATGGCAGGGCGGTGAAGACCGAGAAAATATTGTCGCAGATCCCGCAGGTCATATCGGCCTACGCCGGCTATCACGCATCGGACACCCCGGTCGCCTTCGTGACCTTCGACAAGCCGACCGGGACATTGCTGGGCTCGGGCACGGCCGGGCCCTTCGTTGCCTCCGTCTTCACCTCTTCGGCAACGGCTGCAGCGTGCCCGCGGTAGCGCGGCGCGAGCCGCTGGCGCGCCATCGCTGGCTTAGATTAGATCGAGATGGAGCGGCATCGGACGTTCACCTCTCCCTTGGGAGAGGTCGGCATAGGCGGCCTACGGCCGCTGTTCTCAAAGACGCCGATGCCTTGCATCGGCTACGGCGCCGGGTGAGGGGTTACGGTCTCTCGTGGGACCTGCGCCCCCTCACCCGATTTGCCCTCGACGATGCTTCGCATCGCGAGGAAGCAAATCGACCTTTCCCGCTGGGGAGAGGTGGGCCGAGTTCGCGGACGAGCGATTCAACCGCAAGCAATCTCGCTTTAGTGGATCTCGGCAGAGCGCTTCAGCGCCGCCTTCAATTTCTCCAGCGAGAAGTCGGGGCTGCGGGCGATCTCCAGGATCGGCGTCTCGCGCCGGCCGCACAGTTCGGCCGCCTCAGGCAGTTTCGCCGCGACGTCGAGCGGGATCACGATCGCACCGTGGCGGTCGGCATGGATCAGATCGTCGGATTTCACGGTCATGCCGGCGACGCGCACCTCGCCGCCGAAACTCTCCGCATGCACCCAGGCGTGCGACGGCCCGATCGAGCCGGCCAGCGCCTGGAAGCCCGGCGCCCATTGTGGGATGTCGCGGATCGATCCGTCGGTGACGACGCCGAGGCAGCCGAGCGCCTTGTGCACGTTGCTCTGCACTTCGCCCCAGAACGCGCCGTAGCCGACGTCGGCGCCGTCGATGTCCTGAATCACCGCGATGCGTGGGCCATGGCCGGTGCCGACATATTCGTAGTAGGCGATGCGCCGCTTCGCCTGCTCGTCCGCGGGAAGCGACGACTTCAGCACCGAGCGGATCGCCACCGTCCGCGCATAGCCGACGATCGGCGGCAGGTCCGGGAACGGACAGACCAGAGGCTTGGTGGTGAAGCCGATCAGCCGCCGCTCCGGCGCCACGATCTCCATCGCGTTGCAGATCGTCGGCGTGTCGTAGCGGCCGAGGGCTTCGAGGACGGAAGCGGGCAGCGGCCCGGTTGCGGATGTCGTCACGGCGTTTCTCTCCCAAATTGGCCGCGGCCGTCCGACAGGCGCCGCAGGTTCAGGCGCGATATAGCCGAGATCGGGCCTCGACCCAACTCGCGCCGTTCTCATGGCAGATATTTGCCGCGTGAGACCGCTCAGTGCAGGCGGTCGGGCCGATCGTCGTGCGGGGCCTCCGCCAGGTTCGGCGTCAGCGCCGGCGCGGATACCGCGGCCGACGAGCCCTCCGAAGGTCCCGGCGCGACGGTCTCCAGCGCACGGGCCTGCCTCCGATACGACCTCCAGCCCAGGGGAAGGCTGAGCAGATAGAGCACCGAGCCGACCGAGAGGATGTACCAGGGATAGCCGACCAGAAGCGCGATGAAGAAGATCACCGCGACGAAGGACGGCAGCACGAACTCCGGCGGCACCCTCATGCGAATGGTCTTGCCGGAGAAGACCGGCAGGCGCGACACCATCAGGACGGCGATCAGCAGCGTGTAGCCCGCGGTCACCACCGCGGGCCAGCGCCCGAGATCGAGGAACGCCGCGTAGACCGGCAGCAGCACCGTGATCGCACCCGCCGGCGCCGGCACGCCGGTGAAGTAGTTCGCGGCAAAGGCCGGCTTGTTGGGATCGTCCATGGTGGCGTTGAAGCGCGCGAGCCGCAGGCCACCGGAGATCGCGAACACCATGGCGGCGATCCAGCCGGCGTTGCGCAGCTCATGGAGCTGCCAGAAGTACAGGATGAGGCCGGGCGCGACGCCGAAATTGACGAAGTCGGCGAGGCTGTCGAGTTCGGCCCCGAACTTCGACTGACCCTTGATCAGCCGTGCGATGCGGCCGTCGATGCCGTCGAGCGCCGCCGCGAACACGATGGCACCGACCGCGAGTTGCATCCGCCCCTCGGTCGACAGCCGGATCGCCGTCAGCCCGGCGCAGATCGCCAGCAGCGTGATGACGTTGGGCACCAGCATCCGCACCGGGATCGGGCGGAACCGCCGGCGGCGCACGTCGGGATTCTTGAAGTCATAGGGCATCATGGCTCGCCTCTCGAGGGTAGATATAGCAAGCCCGCCCCCGTTTCGCCATCGCGGGGCTTCGCCGGCGGCATGGTTAACTGGCGCGGAAAGTCCGTCCGGAATCGGAGAGATCGAGGTCGGCCAGCACCGTTTCGCCGGCGATCGCGGTCTGCCCTTCCGACACCAGGGCGCGGGTGCCCAGCGGCATGTAGACGTCGAGACGCGAGCCGAAGCGGATGAGGCCGAACCGCTCGCCGGCCCCGACCGACTGCCCCTCCCTGACGAAGCAGACGATGCGCTTGGCCACGAGCCCCGCGATCTGGATCACGCCGATCCGCCCGCCCGGCGTGGAGATGACGAGCGAATTGCGCTCGTTGTCCTCGCTGGCCTTGTCGAGCTCCGCATTGATGAAGGCGCCGGGCCGGTAGGCGATGCGCTCGATCCGCCCCGCAACCGGGCTGCGGTTCACGTGACAGTTGAACACGCTCATGAAGATCGAGACGCGCGGCAGCGGCTTGTCGCCGAGGCCGAGCTCGGCCGGCGGCAGCGCCATCGTGATCATCGACACGCGCCCGTCGGCGGGCGACACCACGAGGCCATCGCGCACCGGCGTCACCCGCACCGGATCGCGGAAGAACAGGGCGCACCACACCGTCAGCAAGGTGCCGATCCATCCCAGCGGCGACCATAGCCAGAACAGCACCAGGCTCGCCAGCGCGAATCCGCCGATGAACGGATAGCCTTCCTTGTGGATCGGCGGGATCTGCCGTTGGATCGAATCGAGAATGGACATCGCTAACTGCCGTTCGGGTTGATGGCGCGCACGCTATCCCGCGCGCCGGTGAGCATCAGGCCGGACTCATTAGGCAGAGTTCGGGCCGCCGACAAGGTCACTCCGCGGCCGCCGGCGCCGTGAGGGCGTCATCGACCGGCGGCGGCTCGCGGTTCGGCGCCGCGCTGCTGTCGGCGATCTGCGCGAGCTTCTCCCGCGCCGCCTCGGCTTCGCGCTGCCGGTTCCACATGCTGGCATAGAGACCGCCCATCGCGAGCAGGTCCGCATGGGTGCCGCGCTCGGCGATCCGGCCCTGGTCGAGCACGATGATCTCGTCCGCGCCGACGATGGTCGAAAGCCGGTGCGCGATCACGAGCGAAGTGCGGTTCTTCGAGACGCGGTCGAGCGCCCCCTGAATTTCGTGCTCGGTGTGGCTGTCGAGCGCGGACGTCGCCTCGTCCAGCAGCAGGATCGGCGGCGCCTTCAGGACCGTGCGGGCGATCGCGACGCGCTGCTTCTCGCCGCCCGACAGCTTCAGCCCGCGCTCGCCGACCTGGGTCTCGTAGCCCCTGGGCGCCATACGGATGAAATGGTCGATCTGGGCGAGCCGCGCCGCCTCCTCCACCTCGGCATCACCGGCATTCCAGCGGCCGTAGCGGATGTTGTAGCGGATGGTGTCGTTGAACAGCACGGTGTCCTGCGGCACCATGCCGATCGATGCGCGCAGCGAGGCCTGGGTGACCTCGCGGATGTCCTGGCCGTCGATCAGGATCCTGCCGCCGGAGACGTCGTAGAGGCGGAACAGGAGCCGCGAGATGGTCGACTTGCCGGCGCCGGAGGGCCCGACGATCGCCACCGTCTTGCCGGCCGGGACCTCGAAGCTGATGCCCTTCAGGATCGGGCGCGCCGCTTCGTAGGCGAAGCGCACATCCTCGAACCGCACGCTGCCGGCCGAAACCACCAGCGGCTCCGCCCCGGGCGCGTCCTTGATCTCCGGATCGCGCGAGATCACGCTGAACATCTTCTCGATGTCGATGATCGCTTGCTTGATCTCACGGTAGACCATGCCCATGAAGTTCAGGGGCTGGTAGAGCTGGATCATCATCGCGTTGACCAGGACGAAATCGCCGACGGTGTTGCGCCCGTTGCGCACGCCGACCGCGCACATCATCATGGTCGCGGTCAGGCCGGCGGTGAAGATCACCGCCTGCCCGGTATTGAGCACGGCGAGCGAGGTATAGGTCTTGACGCTGGCCTCTTCATAGCGCTCCACCGAGCGATCGTAGCGCTGCGCCTCGCGCGCCTCCGCGCCGAAATACTTCACCGTCTCGTAGTTGAGCAGCGAGTCGATCGCCTTGGTGTTCGCGTCGGTGTCGGATTCGTTCATCTTGCGGCGGATGCCGATCCGCCATTCGGTCGCGATGTAGGTGTAGTACATGTAGATCACGACGGTGATCAGGGTCGCGACCACATAGCGCCAGTCGAACTGCCAGAGCAGCACGGCCATCAGCAGCGAGACCTCGACGATGGTCGGGATCAGTTGCAGGATCACCATGCGCACGATGACCTCGATGCCGGTGCGGCCGCGCTCCAGCACGCGCGTCAGGCCGCCGGTCTTGCGCTCGAGGTGAAACCGCAGCGACAATTCGTGCATGTGGATGAAGGTGATGGTGGCGAGCTTGCGCACCGCGTGCATGGCGACGCGGGCAAAGATGCCGTCGCGCCATTGCGTGAGCACCGCCATCAGCACGCGCGTCACCCCGTAGCTCGCCGTCAGGAGCAGCGGCGAGGCGATCAGCCAGAGCTGCCAGTTCGACGCTTCCACCGGCGCCGTGTCGGCTCCGGTCAGCGCGTCGATCGCCCATTTGAAGGTGAACGGCACCGACAGCGTCGCGAGCTTGGCGACCAGCAGCAGCACCATCGACCAGACGACGCGCATCTTCAGGTCGGAGCGGTCGCTCGGCCAGATATAGGGCCACAGATGCGCCAGCGTGCCGATCAGAGTGCCCTGCTCCAGCGACCTGTCGGCAGGAGACTTGCCGGCAGCATCGGGCGCATCGTCACTGTGATGGGAGGAATGAGGGTGAGCCATCAAGACGCCTGAAAAGCCCGCCGGATGATGCGGGCCTCGAGAGATTGATCAAATTTGCTTGTCATATAGAGCCTTCTCGCCGCAAGCGCACCCCCGCCCGGAACCAATTCTCTGATTGCTCGTCGGACTTTACCGGCCAACGTCCGGACCGGGCGAATCACCGAATGCCCTTGACGCCCATACGCTGCGATGCATCATGCTTCCAATGAGCACTATCAAGATCAAGAACGTCTGTGTCTATTGCGGCTCTGGCCCGGGCACCAATCCCCACTTCATCGAAGGCGCCAAGGCGTTCGGCAAGATCCTCGCCGAGAACGGCATCCGCCTGGTCTATGGCGGCGGCTCGCTCGGCATCATGGGCGCGGTCGCAACCAGCGTGCTCGATCACGGCGGCAGCGTCACCGGCATCATCCCCGACTTCCTCACCATGCGCGAGAACGCGCTCACCCGCGTGCAGGAGATGATCGTCACGCCCGACATGCACGAGCGCAAGCGGCTGATGTTCGAGCGCGCGGATGCCTTCGTGGCGCTGCCGGGCGGCATCGGCACGCTGGAAGAGCTGGTTGAGCAACTGACCTGGCAGCAGCTCGGCCGCCATGCCAAGCCGGTGCTGCTCGCCAACATCGACGGGTTCTGGGAGCCGCTGATGGCGCTGATCGCGCACATGCGCGCGACGCAGTTCATCCGCCCGGGCCTCCATGTCGACATCCTCAAGGCGGACCGCGTCGAGGAGATCTTGCCGCGGCTGCGCGCTGCCGCCGCGCAGATTCCCGAGACCGAACGGGATATCGCGCCGGAGATTGCAGGCAGGCTCTAGCGGCGCGCGCCTACTCCGCCGGAAACGTCACCGCCTCGATGCGATTGCCGTCGGGATCGAGGATGAAGGCCGCGTAGTAGCTGACGCGATCGTGCGGCCGCAGGCCCGGCGCGCCGTCGGATGCACCGCCGGCTTCGAGCGCCGCGGCGTGAAACGCATCGACATCGGCGGTGGACTTTGCGCGCAGGCAGATGTGCACGCCGCTCTCGGCCGCCACGCGCAGCATGTCGCGGCGAAGATTGATCCAGAATTCCGGATAGGCCTTGCCGAAGCCGACGGTCGCCGAGCGCGTCACCAGGCGCTCGAGCCCGAGCGGCGCAAGGGCGGCTTCGTAGAACGTCGCGGCGCGGTCGAGGTCGCTGACGCCGACGGAGACGTGGTCGATCATGGTTGCGCCCCTCCTCCGTCATTGCGAGCGAAGCGAACCAATCCAGACTGCGGCCGCAGTGAGACTCTGGATTGCTTCGTCGCTTCGCTCCTCGCAATGACGGTATTTGCCGCTACGCCGGCGCGCCCGACTTCACGAGCTTGTAGATCACCGAATCCATCAGCGCCTGGAACGAGGCATCGATGATGTTCGGCGAGACGCCGATCGTGGTCCAGCTCTCGCCGTTCTCGTCCTCGCTCTCGATCAGCACGCGCGTCACGGCGCCCGTGCCGCCATTGAGGATACGCACGCGATAGTCGATCAGCTTCAGGCCCTCGATGTATTTCTGGTACTTGCCGAGATCCTTGCGCA
>NZ_JAGWUA010000132.1 GCF_028868675.1 Bradyrhizobium sp. | reverse complement strand
CATCCGCCACGATCACCGTCACCTCACGATCGGCCTTGGACCGGATCTCCTGCGCCTTCTGGTCGCCCTGCGCGCGGAACTCGGCCGCCTCGCGCTGCCGCTCGGTCTGCATGCGCTGGTAGACCGCCTGGCTGTTCTGCTCGGGCAGATCGGCGCGGCGGATCCGGACGTCGACGACCTGGATGCCGTAGCCGCCGGCCTCGTGGTCGAGCTGCTCGCGGATGCGGCCCATCAGCTTCTCGCGCTCGTCGCGCACCACCTGGATGAAGGTGACCTCGCCGAGCACGCGGCGCAGCGACGCGTTCAACAGCGTGGTAAGCTGCAGATTGGCGGCCTGGATCGAGCCGACGCTCTGGTAGAAGCGCAGCGCGTTCTTGATCCGATAGCGCGCAAACGCATCGACCACGAGCCGCTTCTGGTCGGAGGCGATCACCTCCTGCGACGGATTTTCGAGATCGAGAATCCGCTTGTCGATGCTGATCACGGAATCGACGAACGGCGCCTTGAAGTTCAGCCCGGGATCGGTGACGACCTTCACGGGCTCGCCGAGGCGGACCACGAGGGCCTGCTCGGTCTGCTGCACGGTGAAGACCGAGCTGTAGCCGACGACCAGCACCAGGAGGACGACGATCAGGGCGACGATGCCGGTGACGGGAGACCTCATCGGTTGCCTCCGCTCGGCTGCTGTCCGGCTGCGGGGGCCGCCGGCCGCCGCGGCGTCAACTCGCTCAGAGGCAGATACGGCACGACGCCGCCCTGCCCCGGCTGGCCGCCGTCATAGACGAGCTTCTCCGAGCCGCCGAGCACGCGCTCCATCGTTTCCAGGTAGATCCGTACACGCGTCACGTTGGGCGCCTTCTTGTATTCCTCGTACACTTTCAGGAAGCGCGCACTCTGGCCCCTGGCCTCGGCAACCGCCTGCTCCTTGTAGCCTTCGGCCGCCTGGGAGATTTGCGCCGCGCGGCCGCGCGCCTCGGGCACGACGCGGTTGGCGTAGGTCCGCGCCTCGTTCTGCAAGCGCTCCTGGTCGGCGCGCGCTGCCTGCACGTCGCGGAAGGAATCGATCACCTGCGCCGGCGGGTCGACCTTCTGCATCTGCACCTGGGTGATCTGGATGCCGGAGCCGTAGTTGTCGAGCGTCTTCTGCATCAATTCCTGCACGGTGGATTCGGTCTGCGTGCGCGCGCCGGTGAGGATGGGCTGAATCTCCGAGCGGCCGATCACCTCGCGCATCGCGCTTTCGGCGACCGCCTTCACGGTGCCCTCGGGGTTCTGGATGTTGAACAGGAAGTCGCCGACGCCGTCGGGCTTGATGCGCCACAGCACGGTGAAGTCGACGTCGACGATGTTCTCGTCGCCGGTCAGCATCAGGCTCTCCTCCGGCACGTCGCGCATGGTGCGGCCGCGCCGGGTCGGATCGTCGATCAGCGTCATGCCGATCGAGATGGTGGAGACGCGCAGCGCCTTGGGCAGCAGCACGGTCTCGATCGGATAGGGCAGATGATAGTTGAGGCCCGGCTGCACGGTGCGCACGTGCTTGCCGAAGCGCAGCACGACGCCGAGCTCTTCGGACTGCACGCGGAAGAAGCCGGACAAGAGCCAGATCGCGACCGCCGCGATCACGATCAGCGCGATGCCGACGCCGGAGAAGTGACCGCCGGGCAGCATCTGCTGCAGCCGGTCCTGGCCGCGCCGCAGAAGGTCCTCCAGATCCGGCGGCCTCGGCCCGACCGGTTGCGGGCCTGAGCCCCACGGCCCTTTCGAGCCCGAGCCCCATGGGCCACCGCCCTGATTCTTCCACGGCATAGAACAGTCTCCTCGGCAGGCGCGGGCGTTGAACGTGTCCGGCCCGCATTGTCCGGTCCGGCTTTATAGGGGACCGGCAGGTCCCTTACAACGCGGGCCTGACCAGGCTCCGAGCTATGCCCGGGCGCGGAAATGTCAATGTAAACATTGGCAAAAGCGGTTAATCCGGCCGCAGCCGACGATATGTCACATAGGAGAAATCGGCGCTGTCGTCGGGGCCCGCGGGATGACGTTCGCGCGCGACCTCCTGCCATTGCGCCTTGTCGATCTCGAAACGCGTATCGCCGTCGGGGCGCGCATGAACTTCGGTGACCTCGAGCCGGTCCGCCAGCTCCATCCACTGCGCGTAGATTTCAGCGCCGCCGATCACGGCAATCTCGGCGACCGAGCGCCGCAGCGCGTCGCCGCGCGCGATCGCATACGCATGGGCCGACGACGTCGTCACGATCGTGCCGGCGGCGCGATAGTCCGCATCGCGGGTGATGACGATGTTGGTGCGGCCGGGCAACGGCCGGCGCAGCGAGACGAACGTCTTGCGGCCCATCACGACCGGCCTGCCGACGGTCAGCGCCTTGAAGCGCCGCATGTCGGATTTCAGCCGCCAGGGAAGCCCGCCATTCGCGCCGATGATGCCGTTCTCCGCGACGGCGAGGACAAAGACGATCTCCATCAGGACGCTTCCTCCGCAAGACGCGTCAGCGCCGCGCCGGTCACCCGGCACAGCGTCCAGTCGTCCATCATGACCGCGCCGAGCGACTTGTAGAACGCGATCGACGGCGCATTCCAGTCGAGCACGGCCCATTGCAGGCGCGTACCACCGGTCGCGACGCATTGCTTCGCGACGTGGCTCAACAGCGCCTTGCCGATGCCCTTGCCGCGATGGGAGGGCCGCACATAGAGGTCCTCGAGATAGACGCCGTGACGTCCGCTGAAGGTCGAGAAATTGACGAACCACACCGCGAAGCCGACGGCCTCGCCGTTCCATTCGGCGAGCGCGCCGAACAGCCGCGGATGCTCGGCGAACAGCGCCTCGGCGATCATCGCCTCCGTCGCCTCCACCTCGTGCGAGAGCTTTTCGTATTCGGCGAGCTCGCGGACGAAGGAAAGAACCAGTCCGGCTTCGCCGGGTCGCGCGGCGCGGATCAGAAGCGACATCGGACTAGACCGCGACGTCCGCCTTGATGTGCGGATGCGGGTCGTAGCCGACCAGCTCGAAATCCTCGTAGCGGAACGAGAAGACGTCCTTGACCTCGGGATTGATCCGCATCGCCGGCAGCGGGCGCGGCGCGCGGGAGAGCTGCAGCCGCGCCTGCTCCAGATGGTTGGAGTAGAGATGCGCGTCGCCGAAGGCGTGCACGAATTCGCCTGCCTTCAATCCGGTGACCTGCGCGACCATCATGGTGAGCAGCGCGTAGGAGGCGATGTTGAAGGGCACGCCGAGGAACACGTCGGCCGAGCGCTGGTAGAGCTGGCACGACAATTTGCCGTTGGCGACGTAGAACTGGAACAGGCAGTGGCAGGGCGGCAGCGCCATCTTCTCGACGTCGGCCGGATTCCAGGCGGTGACGATCAGGCGACGCGAATCCGGGTTGCGCCCGATCATGTCGACGACGTTGGCGATCTGGTCGATGGTGCGCCCGTCGGCCGCCGGCCAGGAACGCCACTGGTGGCCGTAGACCGGGCCGAGATCGCCGTTGGCATCGGCCCATTCGTCCCAGATGGTGACGCCGTTATCGCGCAGATATTTGACGTTGGTGTCGCCCTTCAGGAACCACAACAGCTCATGCACGATCGCCTTGAGCGGCAGCCGCTTGGTGGTCAGCATCGGAAAGCCGGCCGCCAGGTTGAAGCGCATCTGGTGTCCGAAGATCGACAGCGTGCCGGTGCCGGTGCGGTCATGCTTCTCGACGCCGTCTGAGAGAATCCGCTCGAGCAGGTCCTGGTACTGGTGCATGGGCTTTGGGTCTCTGGGGAACGGCGAACTTAACGGCCGCCCTGGGGCTTCGACAGCAGCGACTCGCCTTTCGCACGGATTATACCCGGAAAATTGAGCGCTCCCTGGCCAAACGACAAGGGGCGGAACCCGGCGGTCCGCCCCTCCTATCGCCTTGATCGTGCCGGCCCGGTCGCCGGACGGCGCCGTCAGCTCTCCGATTCCGTGAACACCTCGTCGCGCTTGGCGCGCAGGTTCGGCAGCACCGTCAGGATGAGCAGGCCGGCGGCGATCGCGAGCAGTACCGCCGACAGCGGACGCGTCACGAACACGCTCCAGTCGCCGCGCGAGATCAGGAGCGCCCGGCGCAGGTTCTCCTCCATCAGCGGCCCCAGCACCATCCCGAGCAGCAGCGGCGCCGGCTCGAAATCGTGCTTGATCAGCCAGTAGCCGATCAGCCCGAACACGCCGGCGAGGATGACGTCCACCGGCGCGTTGTTGACGGAATAGATGCCGATCGCGCAGAAGATCACGATCGAGGGGAACATCAGCCGGTAGGGCACGCGCAGCAGCCGCACCCAGATTCCGACCAGCGGCAGGTTGATGATGATCAGCATCAAATTGCCGATCCACATCGAGGCGATCATGCCCCAGACGAGATCCGGCTGCTTCTGCATGACCTGCGGGCCCGGCACGATGCCGTGAATGGTCATCGCGCCGACCATCAGCGCCATCACCGCGTTCGGCGGGATGCCGAGGGTGAGCAGCGGGATGAAGGAGGTCTGTGCCGCGGCGTTGTTGGCGCTTTCCGGCGCCGCCACGCCCTCGATCGCGCCGCGGCCGAACCGCGACGGATTCTTGGCGACCTTTTTCTCCAGCGTATAGGCCGCGAACGACGCGATCACGGCGCCGCCGCCAGGCAGGATGCCGAGGATCGACCCGAGCACCGTGCCGCGCAAGATCGCCGGCGTCGAGTCGATCAGGTCCTTTTTGGTCGGCATCAATCCGGTGATCTTCTGCTGCACGAGATCGCGGTTCATCTCGGCGCCCGCGTCGAGATTGCGGATGATCTCGGCAAAGCCGAACACGCCCATCGCCACCGTGGCAAAGCCGAGGCCGTCGGCGAGCTCGGGGATGTTGAAGGCCATGCGGGAGGCACCGGTCTCGATGTCGGAGCCGACCATCGAGAGCAGGAGCCCGAACACGATCATGGCGATCGCCTTGAGCACCGAGCCTTTCGCCAGCACCACCGCGAAGATCAGGCCGAGCACCATCAGCGAGAAATACTCGGCCGGGCCGAAGGCCAGCGCGAGCTTGGTGAGCGGCGCGCCGAGAACGGCGATGAGGACGGTCGCGACACAGCCGGCGAAGAACGAGCCGATCGCCGCGATCGCCAGCGCCGGACCGGCACGGCCCTGCCGCGCCATCTGGTGGCCGTCGATGGCGGTGACGACCGAGGTCGCTTCGCCGGGGATGTTGACCAGGATCGACGTGGTCGAGCCGCCATATTGGGCGCCGTAATAGATGCCGGCGAGCATGATCAGCGCGCCGACCGGCGGCAGGCCGAAGGTGATCGGCAGCAGCATCGCGACCGTCGCGATGGTGCCGATGCCCGGCAGCACCCCGACCAGCGTGCCGACGAGGGCCCCGATCAGGCACATCAGCAGGTTGACGGGAGACAGCGCGACGACGAAGCCGTGGGCGAGGTTGGCAAAGAGATCGACCATCACGCCCTCACTGGACCAGGAAACGCGGGAACATCGGCATCGGCAGTCCCAGCACATAGGGGAACAGCAGCGCGCAGCCGAGCGTCAGGCTGGCGCCGACGATGACGGTCTCGGTCCAGCGGGTCTCATGGGTGCCCATGGCCGCGATCAGGAAGCTCGTGAAGGCCGACACCACCAGGCCGAGCGGGCGGATCGCTAGGGCGAAGAACAGGATCGAGGCCATCACGAACAGCGGCCCGCGCCAGGCATAGTGGGAGAGCCCCGCCCCTTCGGACAGCAGTCCCGTCAGCGCGATGGCCACGGACAGCGCGACCAGCAGCACGCCGAACATGCGCGGGGCGGTGCCCGCGCCGAACGAGAAGCCGTGCATGCCCTGCAGGTCGCTCGAAGCCCACAGCGCGAACAAGCCGAGCGCCATCAGCACGATGCCGCCGACATAATCCTGCGCCGACCTGACCGTCATGAACAGCGTGACGATCGCGACCGCAAAGAGCGGGTAGGAATAGATCAGCGCGAGCAGCACGTCCGGGGGAAACGCCTTCTTGGCGTCATGCGATCCGAAGACCGCGCCGGGGGCGCCCGCCAGCAGCGCGCTCGCATGGGCGACGAGGACCTGCAGGGGACCGCGTCCACTGCCCCATCCGACGATCGTTCCGATCGACCAGATCAATTCGAAGATCTGCGGCGCCAGCGCCAGCACAAGAATCCAGAGCGCAACCCGCGTGTTACGGGTGGCTGTCGCCGGCTGGCCCATCGTGTCGGCCATGCATGTCTCCCCCACGACCCGTTGTCACGAGCCTTGTTGTTCTGTCGGATTTTGAATCCCCGTCCGGATCATTGCCTAGCCATTTTCGGCAGGCAATGCCAGCTTGAAACGGTGCCGTGTTCCGGCAGGCGTCGGTGCAACGGCCCGAATGGCAGGCGGAGGCCCGTCTTTCGCGGGCCATCGGCGCAGCTATCCAAAGGAAACCGGCATTCGCGTTTGCGAAACCTCTGTTTTTTGAAAGTTTTGCCCCCTATATTGGGGGTGCCGGTTCGCCGGCTATGGAAATAAACGGTCGTCGCAATAAACCATTCGGACCCGGGGGCGGTACCCGGCGCCTCCACCAAAGCCCACCGGACGGCGGGCTTTGGCGGGGGCGAAATAGGATCGACGAGGGCGTAAAGGACGTACTTTTTCCCGGTATTGTTCCGCCGTTATCGGGCTACTGCAATAGTTGCCAACGACAACTTTGCTCCGGTTGCTCAGGCTGCGTAACGCAGTTTGAAAGACCACTCTGAAGTCCTAGTGGGTTAAGCTCCGCTAGGCGGGGTTCGGAGGCACCTGGCAACAGAAGCCTCCACTTCCATCCGGTTTTCACGTCCATCTGATTTTCTCCCGGCGGGACTCCTGCTGATCCTTCAGGCGCGGTAGCATGGAAACCCGCGAGTCGGACCGGCGCGAGGCGGTCGGACCGGGCAGAATGCGGCGGCACCGATAGTCAGGATCCACAATGACGACCGATCATATCCGTTACGATGTGCTGGCGCGCGACGCGTTGCGCGGCGTGCTGCGCAAGGTGCTGAGCGATGCTGCCGCACACGGATTGCCGGGCGAGCACCACTTCTTCATCACCTTCGTGTCGAAGGCCGAGGGCGTGAAGCTGTCGCCGCGGCTGCTGGCGCAATATCCGGAGGAGATGACGATCATCCTGCAGCACCAGTTCTGGGACCTTGCCGTGTCCGAGGACCGCTTCGAGGTCGGCCTGTCCTTCGGCGGCATCCCGGAGCGGCTGGTGGTACCGTTCAGCGCCATCAAGAGCTTCCTCGACCCGTCCGTGAAGTTCGGCCTGCAGTTCGACACCTCCGATACGGAGACACCGGCCGCGCTGCCGGCCGCCCCCACCCCCTCGGCCGTGTCGGTCCCTGCACCTGCCGCCGAGAAAGCCGCGGCTGAGGGCGAGCCGACGACACCGGGCCAGGGCGGCGCGGAGGTGGTGCGGCTGGATCGTTTCCGCAAGAAATGATCGAAACGTCGCGCCGGCGAAAGCCCAGGCGCGCCCGAACCGACTATATTGGTGAGCATGCAGACGCCGCAGCACCCGCGGCAGAATGGACATGCTCATGAACAGGACGCCTCGCCCCTCCCGACGCCCCGCGACCCGCGTCGAGACCGACAGCTTCGGCCCGATCGAGGTTCCCGCCGATCGCTACTGGGGGGCGCAGACCGAACGCAGCAGGCAGAATTTCCGCATCGGGGACGACCGCATGCCGCTCGCGCTCGTGCATGCGCTCGGTATCGTCAAGCTGGCGGCGGCGGAGACCAATCGCGAGCTCGGCCTGCTCGACCGCCGCCGGGCCAATGCGATCAGCCGCGCGGCGCGCGAGGTGATCGAGGGCGGGCTCGATGCGCATTTCCCGCTGGTGGTGTGGCAGACCGGCTCGGGCACGCAGACCAACATGAACCTCAACGAGGTCATCGCCAACCGCGCCAATGAGCTCCTGGGCGGCGAGCTCGGCGCCAAGAAGCCGGTGCACCCCAACGACCACGTCAACATGAGCCAGTCGTCCAACGACTCCTTTCCGACCGCGATGCACATCGCGGCGGCAGGGCGCATCACGGCCGACCTCATCCCCGCGCTGGGCGAGTTGCATCGCGCGCTGCGCCGGAAGGAGAAGGCGTTCGCAAAAATCGTAAAGATCGGCCGCACCCATACCCAGGATGCGACGCCGCTGACGCTGGGTCAGGAATTTTCGGGCTACGCGGCCCAGGTCGAAAGCGGCATCGCGCGGCTGCGCGTCGCGGTGAAGGAGCTCTACCCGCTGGCGCAGGGCGGCACCGCCGTGGGCACCGGTCTCAACTCAAAGCCGCGCTTCGCCCGGCTGTTCGCCAGGCATGTTGCGAAGATCACGAAGCTGCCCTTCACCAGCGCCGCCAACAAGTTCGAGGCGCTGGCGTCCAACGACGCCTATGTGCTCGCCCACGGCGCCATCAATTCGGTGGCGACGGGGTTGTTCAAGATCGCGAACGACATCCGTCTGCTGGGCTCCGGTCCGCGCTCGGGACTGGGCGAATTGATCCTGCCGGAGAACGAGCCCGGCTCCTCGATCATGCCCGGCAAGGTCAATCCGACCCAGTGCGAGGCGATGACCATGGTGTGCTGCCAGGTGTTCGGCAATCACACCGCGATCACGGTGGCCGGCAGCCAGGGTCATTTCGAGCTCAACGTCTACAAGCCCGTTCTCGCCTATTGCATGCTGCATTCGATCCGTCTGCTGGCCGACGCGGCGCGCTCCTTCACCGAGCATTGCGTTGCGGGAATCCGCGCCGACGAGAAGCGCATCCGCGAGATGATGGAACGCTCCCTGATGCTGGTCACGGCGCTCGCGCCCAGGATCGGCTACGACAACGCCGCCAAGGTCGCCAAGGCGGCGCATGCCGGCGGAACCACCCTGAAGGAGGAGGCGGTCCGGCAGGGCTTCGTTTCGGCCGACGAATTCGACCGGCTGGTGCAGCCGTGGAAAATGACCCGCCCTGGCTGAATTCCGATAGGCCTCCGTAATGATACGGAGGCAAAAATCCCATGCATTATAGCGCTTGGAGGATGGGATTTGATTACCGTCAATGTCTCCGTCACCGCCGGTGGTACGCATACACGTTCCCGCAGGGGACAGAGTTGAGATTTTGATGGTACCAGAGGCCGATTGACGAGGACGATCCAATGGCGATCAAGTCTGGCGGAGTGCAGTGCAGCGCTTCATTTCTGAAGGTTTCATCCCGCTTCGCGGAGATCCAATGATGGAGACGGGGCATGGGGAAAGTCGTCAACTTGAACCGCTTCCGGAAGCGCGTCGAGCGGGAAGCCTCGGCGAAGCAGGCGGACGCCAACCGGGCACGATTCGGCCAGACCAAGGCCGAGCGATCGGCGGAGGCCAAGCGCACGGCCCGGGCGCAGGAGAAGCTGGACCAGCATCGGATCGACCGCGAGGAACTGCCATGAAGTCACCTGTCGTCAAGCGCTCTATCGTCGTCGCCGGCCACAAGACCAGCGTCAGCCTGGAAGAGGCCTTCTGGAACGGCATGAAGGAGATTTCGGGCCTGCGTAACATGACGCTGTCCGAGCTGGTCGGCGAGATCGACAGCAATCGCCAGCAGGGCAACCTGTCGTCGGCGATCCGGCTGTTCGTCCTGGACTACTTCAAGAACCGCGCCACCCCCGTTCATCAGGAACCGAAGGTGCTGGTTCACGCCCACGCGTCCTAGCACCCGGACGCCCGACCGACCCGGGACGGGGCTCGCACCTTAAAATCGCTCTAAGGTGCAGCCCCAGCAAGGGAAGTGCGCTTGACCTGCCCGCCAGCCGTTGAAAATAGAGGTCATGACCTCAAAAATTGATACGCGCTCGCAGGAGCATTCCGAAAAGCGCTCCCCCAGGCATTCCGGAAGGCACCCGCAGAAGCATCCGGAGATGCCGCTGGGACTGGCCCGGCGCGGCTATACCGGCGTGATCCAGCATCTTGCCGCCGATGGCGCCGGCTCGGCGCTGTCGGACGTCGAGCTGGAGAGCCGGCTGATCGAGCTCGGTTTCGTCGAGGGCGCCAAGGTCGAGGTCCTGCACGAGGGCGCCGTCGGCCGCGACCCGATCGCGGTCCGGGTCGACAACGTCACCATCGCAGTCCGGCGTCGCGAGGCCATGGCCATCATCGTCGCGTGATGCGACCGGATCGCTGACCCCAAACCCGTGACCCCATGGAAGCACCCCTGCTGCATCTGGCCCTGGTAGGGACGCCGAACAGCGGCAAGACGTCGCTGTTCAACGCGCTGACCGGGAGCCGGCAGAAGGTCGCGAACTATCCCGGCGTCACCGTCGAGCGCAAGGAAGGCTTCTTCGTCACCCCGCTCGGCCGCCAGGTCTCGCTGGTCGACCTGCCCGGCACCTATTCGCTGCGCGGCCGCAGCCCCGACGAGGAGATCACCCGCGACATCGTGCTCGGCCACGCCTCGGGCGAGGCGAGACCCGACCTCGTGCTGTGCGTGGCTGACGCGACCAATCTGCGGCTGACCATCCGCCTGCTGCTCGAACTCAAGCGCACCGGGCGGCCGCTCGCGCTGGTGCTCAACATGTTCGACATCGCCACCCGCCGCGGCATCGCCGTCGACGTGGCGCGGATGAGCGAGGCGCTCGGCGTGCCCGTGGTCACCTCGATCGCGGTGCGCAAGGGCGGCACCGCCGACCTCTTGACGCTGACCGACGAGCTGTCGGCGCAGATGCAGCCGCTTCCCGCCGAGAACGGGTGGCGGCCGCTCGGCGTCGCCGAGTTGCGCGCGACGCAGCGCGAGGCCGACCGGATCATTGCCGAGAGCGTCAGCCTGCCGAGCCGGCCCGACACCTGGACCGCGCGGATCGACGCCGTCGTGCTGCACCCCGTCGCGGGGCTCCTGGTGCTCGGGCTGATCCTGTTCGTGATGTTCCAGGCGGTGTTCGCCTGGGCGAAGCCGGTGATGGAGCTGCTCTCGGCGTCGTTCGACACGCTCGGGCAGTTCGCGCACGACACCCTGCCCGCGGGCCTGCTGCAGAGTTTCCTGCAGAACGGCGTGATCTCCGGCGTCGGCAGCGTCATCGTGTTCCTGCCGCAGATCATCATCATCTTCCTGTTCATCCTGCTGTTGGAAGATTTCGGCTACATGTCGCGCGCCGCGTTCCTGATGGACCGCATCATGGGCGGCGCGGGCCTGCACGGCCGCGCCTTCATTCCGCTCCTGTCGAGCTTCGCCTGCGCCATTCCCGGCATCATGGCGACGCGGGTGATCGACAACCGGCGGGACCGGCTGACCACGATCCTGATCGCGCCGCTGATGACCTGCTCGGCGCGCATCCCCGTCTACACGCTGATCATCTCCGCCTTCATTCCGGAACGGCAGGTCTGGGGCTTCGTCAACCTGCAGGGGCTCGTGATGTTCGGCCTCTACGCCGCCGGCATCGTCAGCGCGCTCGGCGTGTCGTTCCTGATCAAGTTCTTCATGCTGCGCGACTATGCGCCGGCGCCGTTCATGCTGGAGCTGCCCGACTACAAGATGCCGCGCCTCAAGTCGATCGCGATCGGCATCTACAGCCGCGCGATGATGTTCCTGCAGCGCGCCGGCACCACGATCTTCGCCATGATGGTGCTGATCTGGTTCCTCGCCTCGTTCCCGCAGCCGCCGCTAGGTGCCACCGAGCCCGCCATCGACTTCAGCCTGGCTGCGATGCTCGGCAAGGCGCTCGCGCCCCTGCTCGCCCCGGTCGGCTTCAACTGGCAGATCGCGATGGCGCTGGTCCCCGGCATGGCGGCCCGCGAGGTCGCGGTCGCAGCCCTGGGCACGGTCTATGCGATCGAAGGCGGCAAGGAAGCCGCGGAAGCGATCGGCCAGGTGCTGGCCACCAAATGGTCGCTGGCGACCGCGCTGTCGCTGCTCGCCTGGTACATCTTCGCGCCGCAATGCGCCTCGACGCTGGCGGTGATCAAGCGCGAGACCGGGAGCTGGAAGTGGATGGCGGCGACCTTTGCCTACATGCTGACGCTCGCCTACGCCGCGAGCCTCGTCACCTACAACGTCGCCGTTGCACTCGGCGCGGGATAGCTTTTCCAAAATATGGGGAACAGCCCATGTACAGTGCCGGCGGGACCGGCGCCACAACTGCTCTACCGGAAATAATCCAGCACCAGATCGAGATCCGCGCGACCCGCCGCCGTGCCGTTGAGCTCGGCGTCGATGACGCGGCGGCAGGCTTCCACCGCCGTGTGGTCGCCGAGGTCGTTGGCGGCTTCCAGCACCAGCCAGGCCGCGTCGACCGACGCCTGGTCCGGTTTCGCGCCGCCGACATCGGCGGCGAGACCCTTGTCGAGGTTCTTTCGAACTGCGGTGCCGAATTGAGGCAACATGGCGATACTCCCCTCTCGAAATCCTGTTTGAGCCAGCTCAGTGCATCTGCATCTGGAGCTCGGCCTGACGGCCCGCGGCGGGATCGGCCGCCGCGCTGTTCTTGCGCGACTGGTAGAATTTCAGGATGCTGCGCGACGTCTCGATCTTGAGCCGGCCGAACTCGCGCTCGTTGTCGTTCAGCTCCCGCGCCGTGATCAGGTGATCCTTGGCGCCGAGGAACAGCAGCGACATGGTCGTGGTCCAGGAGAAGTCGAGCGCCTTGCACAGGACCAGCAACATTTCCCGGTTGCGGTCCATCAGCGCGCGCTCGATCACGTCGACCGGCAGCGCCGAGAGCAATGACAATCCGATCTGCACCTCGTCGAAACGGTGCTGGCGTGCATAGTTGGAGATCGAGTCCTGGTTGAGGTTGCCCTGGCGGTGCTGCGTCGTCACCACGCGCTTGGCGACGAAATAGCTGCGCGACGACGGGCCGAACTTGGACTGCAGGTCGCCGGTGACGTCGGTCACCGAGCTGTTGATCTGCGCCAGCATCTCGGGACGCTCGCTTTCGAGCCGCCGGCGAACGTCCTCGGAGGCCTTGGCGATGAGCTGCTGGAAGACGTGCCTGGGGATGTCCTTGCGCAGGCCGATCTGCTCGGCGAGGATCGAATCGCCCTCCGCGCGCCGCACCATGTGCAGGAGGCCCGAGCCCGAGAAGCGCGCGCCCTCGTTCCTGGCGATCGACGTCACGACCTCCTGGTCGCCGCGCTTGACCAGCACGTCGGTGACGGCTTCGCCGACCGACTTGCGCTTCGAGATCGCGAGCAGGTGCGATTGCCCCTTGGTCATGGCGTTCTCGACCAGCGTCTGCTCGTCGAGCCGGCCGGAGTCGCGCAGCACGGGACCGGCGACGTCGATCTCGTCGTCGAAGGCGAGCTGATGGATGATGCTGAGCGGCGCATGGTCGCAGGCCGCCATCAGCTCGGAGAGCTGCGCGCGCGCGGCGACTTCGATCTCGTCGGCCAGCCGCCCGATCACCTCGCCGAACATGCTGATCTCGTCGTCGCTGTAACGGCCGGCGATCAGGAGATCCGTCGCGTGCCACAGCGCCCGCGCACGGCTCTCGTCGGTGCCGCGCGCGATCGCGTCGTCCAGATCCTGCAGAAGCGATTTCGCTTCGTTCATCTCGAAAAGCCCCAGGTCGCGGCGGATGCCGAAATTCCTCTGGGGCCAGTGTTATGGGTCAAACGCAAGAATTCGGTAAAATCGGCAAATCAGTTTTTCTGAGCGGAATTCGCTAAAATGCGCGCGAATGTCTTCATCCGCGCAAAAGCGTCGCGGCGAGGCTGCGTGAAAGCCGCGTCAGGTCACGGATTGGACTGCGGCGTCAGCATCAGCGGCCGGGGCTTCGGCTTGACCGGGGCGGGCGCCGGCGCGGGCCGCACCTCGATCGGCGGCGGCAGGGGCGCGGCCGGCT
>NZ_JAGWUA010000131.1 GCF_028868675.1 Bradyrhizobium sp. | reverse complement strand
ATTGCCTGGTCGTCGGCCGGCACGATGGGTTTCAAGGGCTCGCGCAAGTCGACCCCGTATGCGGCACAGGTTGCCGCGGAGGACGTCTCCAAGAAGGCTCAGGAACACGGTATGCGCACCCTCGAAGTCGAGGTCGCCGGGCCGGGTTCGGGCCGTGAGTCGGCGCTGCGCGCTTTGCAGGCCGCGGGTTTCACCGTCACCTCGATTCGCGACGTGACCACGATCCCGCACAACGGCTGCCGCCCGCGCAAGCGCCGTCGCGTTTAAGCCGCAGGGCTTTTGTCGCGGCCGCGCCACGGGCCGCGACGGCTGTTCGATCTTCGGACGCGGGCCGATCCCCGCGACCTCCAACGCCAGTTGTTTTGATGGCAAAGCTGGCCTGTATGGGTGAAACAGTGACGATCCAGAAAAATTGGCAAGAATTGATCCGCCCCAGCAAGCTGCAAGTGACGCCGGGCGCGGACGCAACCCGTTTCGCAACCCTCGTCGCCGAGCCGCTCGAGCGTGGCTTCGGTCAGACGCTGGGTAACGCGCTCCGCCGCATCCTGCTGTCGTCGCTGCAAGGCGCCGCCGTGCAGTCGGTGCACATCGACGGCGTGCTGCACGAGTTCTCCTCGATCGCGGGCGTTCGCGAGGACGTCACCGACATCGTGCTCAACATCAAGGACATCTCGATCAAGATGCAGGGCGAAGGCCCCAAGCGCATGGTCGTGAAGAAGTCGGGTCCCGGCGCCGTCACCGCCGGCGACATCCAGACCGTCGGCGACATCGTCGTGCTCAATCCCGACCTGCAGCTCTGCACGCTGGACGAGGGCGCGGAGATCCGCATGGAGTTCACGGTCGCCGCCGGCAAGGGCTATGTCGCCGCCGAGCGTAACCGGCCCGAGGACGCGCCGATCGGCCTGATCCCGGTCGACAGCCTGTTCTCACCCGTGCGCAAGGTCTCCTACAAGGTCGAGAATACCCGCGAGGGCCAGATCCTCGACTACGACAAGCTGACCATGACGATCGAGACCAACGGTGCGATCTCGCCGGAAGACGCGGTGGCCTATGCCGCCCGCATCCTGCAGGATCAGCTCAACGTGTTCGTGAACTTCGAAGAGCCGCGCAAGGAAGTCACGCAGGAGATCATCCCCGATCTCGCGTTCAACCCGGCCTTCCTCAAGAAGGTCGACGAACTCGAACTGTCGGTGCGTTCGGCCAACTGCCTGAAGAACGACAACATCGTCTACATCGGCGACCTCGTGCAGAAGTCGGAAGCGGAAATGCTCCGCACCCCGAACTTCGGCCGCAAGTCGCTGAACGAGATCAAGGAAGTGCTGGCCCAGATGGGTCTGCACCTCGGCATGGAAGTGCCGGGCTGGCCGCCGGAGAACATCGACGAGCTCGCCAAGCGCTTCGAGGATCACTACTGAGCGAAGAGGAAGTGGCGAATGGCGAACAGAGAACCATTCGCTACTCGCCATTCGCTACTCGCGATTTTCGGGCGAACGCAGGCAGCCCACCTGAGCAACATGTCCGACGAACCGTCGCGGCAGAAGTAGGTAAGGAATAGATCAATGCGTCACGGCAAGGTTCATCGGAAGCTCAACCGCACCGCCGAGCATCGCCGCGCGATGTTCGCCAACATGGCGGCCTCGCTCATCAAGCACGAGCAGATCGTCACCACGCTGCCGAAGGCCAAGGAGCTGCGTCCGATCGTCGAGAAGCTCGTCACCCTCGGCAAGAAGGGCGGTCTCGCCCTGCGCCGCCAGGCGATCTCGGAACTGCGCGACGTCGACATGGTCAAGAAGCTGTTCGACACGCTGGCCACCCGCTACAAGGACCGCCAGGGCGGCTACACCCGCATCATCAAGGCCGGCTTCCGCTACGGCGACAACGCCGCGATGGCCGTGATCGAGTTCGTCGACCGCGACGTCGACGCCAAGGGCCAGGACTCCGGTCCGTCCCAGGCGAAGGAAGCCGAGGCGGCGTAAGCCCGACGGCATCGGGGAATTGAAAAGCGGCGCCATCGAGCGCCGCTTTTTGTTTGGAGCAGAGGGTTGTAGGGTGAGCAAAGGCGCGGAGCGCCGTGCCCACCATCTTTCCATGATTGCGACAGACGTGGTGGGCAGGCTTTCGCTTTGTCCACCCTACGATCTTGCCGCGTGCGCTACCATCCCTCCAGCACGATCTTGCCGCGTGACTTGCCGCTCTCCAGCAAAGCGTGCGCGCGCTTGAGGTTGGCGGCGTTGATCGTGCCAAACGTCTCGGCGAGCGTGGTGCGCAGTACGCCCTTGTCGATGAGGTCGGCGACGTCGTTGAGCAGGTGGTGCTGCGCGATCATGTCGGACGTCTGGAACGAGGAGCGCGTGAACATCGATTCCCAGTGCACCGAGATCGCCTTGCCTTTGAACACGTTCATCGTGAATTCCGGCGGATCGTCGATCAGGCCGAACTTGCCCTGCGGCGCCATGACGTCGGCGATCGCCTTGTAATGCTGCTCGGTGAAGGTGAGGCTGGCGACCAGCCCGACCGGCGGCAGCTTGAGGCGCTCGATCTGCTCCTTGATCGGCTTGCCGTGGTCGATCACCGCATGCGCGCCGAGACCGAGGCACCATTTCTGCGATTCCGGCCGCGTCGCGGTGGCGACCACCGTCAACCCGGTGAGGCGGCGCGCGAGTTGGATCAGGATCGAGCCGACGCCGCCGGCGCCGCCCGTGATCAGGAGCGTGCGCGGGTCGACACTCTTGCCCGGCACGGCACCGAGGCGGTCGAACAGCAATTCCCAGGCGGTGATGGAGGTGAGGGGAAGCGCGGCGGCCTGCGCGAACGACAATGTTCTCGGCTTGCTGCCGACGATGCGCTCGTCAACCAGATGGAACTGCGAATTGGTGCCCTGGCGCAGGATCGAGCCGGCATAAAACACCTCGTCGCCCGGCCTGAACAGCGTGACCTCGGGGCCGACGGCGTCGACCACACCGGCCGCGTCGTAGCCCAAAATCTTGACCTCGCCTTCTGGCGGGGCGGCGCGCTTGCGCACCTTGTAGTCGACCGGGTTCGCCGAGACCGCCTTCACGGCGACGCAGATGTCGCGTCCCTTCGGTTCCGGCTTGGCGGTCTCGAAATCGATCAGCGCGTCCGCATTCCCGATCGGAAGCGATTTCCTGTAGCCGACGGCCTTCATCCCTGCTGCCTCCTTCAATGGCGTGAGCGCCGGGCGAAACTGTCGGGGTGGCGCTCGAATTGCAAGTACTGTAGTTTCGGGAACCAGCCCCCGTTCGAATGACCATTGGGAAAAGGCCTGGGGGAGGGCCATCACGAACGGCTGTCCTGCGCGCCGGCCCGGAGAGCATCCAAAGCGCCCGGTCGGGCCGCCTGACGCCGCCCGTTTCCCTTCTTTCGCGACCGGCTCCGGCCTATATCAGAGCTGACCAATTCCAGGATTTTCCTTATGATGTTGCTTCGTTCCCTTGGCGTGCTGCTGCTGTCGACGCTGCTGGCTGTGCCGGCCCTTGCGCAGGACCGCCGCGTGCCGTCCTCGCCCACCGAGCTGAAATTGTCCTATGCGCCGATCGTGCAGCGGGTACAGCCGGCCGTGGTCAACGTCTACGCCGCCAAGGTGGTGCAGAACCGCAATCCGCTGCTCGATGATCCGATCTTCCGCCGCTTCTTCGGCGTGCCGGGCCAGCAGCAGGAGCAGGTGCAGCGCTCGCTGGGTTCCGGCGTGATCGTCGATCCGTCCGGCCTCGTCGTCACCAACGTCCACGTCATCGAGGGCGCCGACCAGGTCAAGGTGTCGCTGTCGGACAAGCGCGAGTTCGAGGCCGAGATCCTGCTGAAGGATTCCCGCACCGATCTCGCGGTGCTCCGCATCAAGGACTCCCACGAAAAGTTCCCGACGCTCGAACTCACCAATTCCGACGAACTGATGGTCGGCGACGTCGTGCTCGCGATCGGCAATCCCTTCGGCGTCGGCCAGACCGTGACCCACGGCATCATCTCCGCGCTCGCCCGCACCCAGGTCGGCATCACCGACTACCAGTTCTTCATCCAGACCGACGCTGCGATCAATCCCGGCAATTCCGGCGGCGCGCTTGTCGACATGAATGGCCGGCTCGCCGGCATCAACACCGCGATCTATTCGCGCTCGGGCGGCTCGCAGGGCATCGGCTTTGCGATTCCCGCTAATATGGTGCGGGTGGTCGTCGCCTCCGCCAGGAGCGGTGGCAAGGCCGTGAAGCGGCCGTGGCTCGGGGCCAAGCTGCAGGCGGTGACGCCGGACATCGCCGAAAGCCTCGGCCTGCGCTCGCCGACCGGCGCGCTGGTCGCAAGTGTCGTGCCCAACGGACCGGCGGCGAAGGCCGGCTTGAAATCCTCCGACCTGATCGTCGCGATCGACGGCCAGCCGGTCGACGATCCCAACGCCTTCGACTACCGCTTCGCCACCCGGCCGCTCGGCGGCACCGCACAGATCGACGTGCAGCGCGGCGGCAAGCCGCTCAAGCTCACCGTGACGCTGGAAGCGGCGCCTGACGCCGGCCGCAACGAGGTCGTGATCACCTCGCGCTCGCCGTTCCAGGGCGCCAGGGTCTCCACCATCACGCCGGCCGTCGCCGACGAGTTGCGGCTGGACGCCGACACCGAGGGCGTTGTCATCACGGAGATCGGCGATGGCACCGCCGCCGCCAACGTCGGTTTCCAGAAGGGCGACATCATCCTCACGGTCAACAACCAGAAGATCGCCAAGACCGCCGATCTCGAGAGGGTGGCGAAGGAGCAGGCCCGGCTGTGGCGCATCACGGTGGTGCGTGGCGGTCAACAGATCAACGTCACGCTGGGCGGATGAGCACGAAGCGACCACAGGAGTCACCAAGCCTGTTCGCCGCGGCGGGGCTCGATCACGACGCCCCGCATCCGCTGCCGGATCGCCTGCGTCCGCGCAAGCTGTCCGAGGTCGTCGGTCAGGACCACATCCTCGGTCCCGACGGCGCGCTGACGCGGATGCTGGAGACGCGCACGCTCGGCTCGCTGATCTTCTGGGGCCCGCCCGGCACCGGCAAGACCACGGTGGCGCGGCTGCTCGCCGACGCGACCGACCTGCATTTCGAGCAAATTTCCGCGGTGTTTTCCGGCGTCGCCGACCTGAAGAAGGCGTTCGACGCCGCGCGGGCCCGCCGCGAGATGGGCAGGGGCACGCTGCTGTTCGTCGATGAGGTGCACCGCTTCAACCGCGCGCAGCAGGATTCCTTCCTGCCGGTGATGGAGGATGGCACCGTGGTGATGGTCGGCGCCACCACCGAGAACCCGTCGTTCGAGCTCAACGCGGCGCTTCTGTCACGCGCGCGCGTGCTGGTGTTCCACTCGCTCGATGCGGCCGCGATCGAAAAACTGTTCGCCCATGCCGAGGCGGTGGAGGGCCGGAAGCTGCCGCTGGATGCAGAGGCGCGCGCAGCGCTCGCCCGCATGGCCGATGGCGACGGCCGCGCTGCCCTGACGCTGGTCGAGGAAGTCTGGCGCTCCGCGCGCAAGGGCGAGACCTTCAACGCTGCGCAGCTGCAGGACATCCTGCAGCGCCGCGCGCCGATCTACGACAAGTCGGCCGACGGCCACTACAATCTGATCTCCGCGCTGCACAAGTCGGTGCGCGGCTCCGATCCCGACGCCGCGCTCTACTATCTTGCGCGCATGCTGGATGCCGGCGAGGACCCGCTGTTCCTGGCGCGGCGCGTGGTGCGCATGGCGATCGAGGACATCGGCCTTGCCGATCCGCAGGCCCTGGTCATCGCCAACGCCGCCAAGGACGCCTTCGACTTCCTCGGCCATCCCGAGGGCGAACTCGCGATTGCGCAAGCGGTGGTCTATCTCGCCACCGCGCCGAAATCGAACGCGGTTTACACAGCCTTCGGCGCCGCCATGCAGACGGCAAGACAGGCCGGCTCGCTCCTGCCGCCAAAACACATCCTCAACGCACCGACCGGTCTGATGAAGTCGGAAGGTTATGGCGCGGCCTACGAATACGACCACGACGCGCCGGACGCCTTCTCCGGCCAGGACTATTTTCCGGAAGCTTTGGGCCGCCAGGCTTTTTACGATCCGCCGGAGCGCGGCTTCGAGCGCGAGATCAGGAAGCGGCTGGACTACTGGGCGAAGCTGCGGAAGGAGCGGGGCGGGACGTGATGACGAGGGCATTTCGCCGTGACGCGCAACGGCATTTGGGCTAGGCAGGGACCATGAGCCGCCGCATCAAGAGAACCAACCCAAAGCCTCGGTCGCGCGATGAGCGCAGGGACGCGCATCCGGCGTGGGAGCGGCCGCGTGGCGAGCACAAGACGAGACCAGGCGGGAAGCCGCCGCGCTTTGCCTCAGAGCGCGCCGAGAAGCGCGCGCCGCAGGCAGCGCCTGCGCCGGCAAAGCCCGCCGAGGTGCTGCTGCCGACCAAGGTGCAGACCGTCACGGTGACGGCCGACGAGAACAATATGCGCGTCGACCGCTTTCTCGAGGCGCGCTTTCCCGGCCTGTCGTTCTCCCACATCCAGCGCGTCGTCCGCAAAGGCGAGCTGCGCGTCGACGGCAAGCGCGTCGACAGCAAGGATCGCCTGGAGGAGGGACAGAGCGTCCGCATTCCGCCCTTGAAGCTGGAGGCGCCGAAGGTGGCCGGGGCGTTGTCGGAGGCGGCGCAGAAGACGCTTCAGACACTGAAGGAGATGATGCTCTACGAGGACGACGACGTCCTCGTGCTGAACAAGCCCGCGGGTCTGGCGGTGCAGGGCGGCTCCGGCACCACGCGTCACATCGACCAGATGCTGGAGGTGATGCGCGATGCCAAGGGCCAGAAGCCGCGCCTCGTGCACCGCATCGACAAGGAGACCTCGGGCTGTCTGCTCGTCGCCAAGACCCGCTTTGCCGCAACGCATCTCACCGGCGCCTTTCGCCACCGCTCGGCGCGAAAGATCTACTGGGCGCTGGTCGCCGGCGTGCCGAAGCCGAAGCAGGGCCGCATCTCGACCTTCCTGGCCAAGGACGAGGGCGAAGACGACACCATCATGCGCATCGCCGCGCACGGCGACGAGGGCGCGAGCCACGCAGTGACCTACTATGCCGTGGTGGAGACCGCCGGCAGCAAGCTCGCCTGGGTGTCGCTGAAGCCGGTCACCGGCCGCACCCACCAGCTCCGCGCCCACATGGCCCATATCGGCCACGCCATCATCGGCGATCCCAAGTATTTCAACAAGGAGAACTGGGAGCTGCCGGGCGGATTGCAGAACCGGCTGCATCTGTTGGCCCGCCGCATCGTCATTCCGCATCCGCGCGGCGGCGTGATCGACGCCAGCGCGCCGCTGCCGCCGCATATGCAGCAGTCCTGGAACCTGCTCGGCCTCGACGCCACCCGATTTGATCCGATCGAGAACGCACCGGAGGAGTAGTCCCGCTTGCGATATGCGCGGAAGCGCACGACATGTCTTCCATGAAGCAGATCGCGCTTGTCGTCCCGGTCATCGCGGCGGCGCTGCTCGCCGGCGCGGCCGCGGCGCAATCCACCTTGCCCGGCAGCTCGCAGTTCAATCCGCCGCCGCCCCCGCCGCCTCCGCCGCCGAAGATCGAGGTGCCGAAGGTCCCGCAATTCGACGCCAAGCCGAGCTATAACTACCGGCCCGCGCCGCGCCGCTCCTACGGCGACCGCGTCAGCAAATGCCTCGACGACGCAGCCGCCGCAGGCATGACCCCGGGCGAGCGCGCGACCTATTCGCGGAGCTGCGCGCAGCAGTAGCCCTTCAGTTGCTGAGCTGCTCCAGGAACATCCGCAAGCTGTCGGACTCTCGACGTCGGGGAAACCGGCCTCGGCCGCGACAAGCCCAGGCCCGGCGAACAGGGCCAAAATGCCCGCAAATTGCCTCATGCCTGCCGCTCGCTTTATCGGCCGCCGGTCTTATCTTAGAAGCTTGGCATTGAGCGACAACGGCCGAAAACCAGATGCGTGAATTGTTTGATGAAGTGGCGGGCCGGTCTCCGCTGGATCCGCAGGAATCCGCCCGCCAGGCCTCGCGTCCGGCGCTGCGCAAGCGCTTCTATACCGAGGTAGGGGTGAAGGACGCCGACGGCGGCTTTGCCATCACGCTCGACGGCAAGCCGATCCGCACGCCCTCCGGCCGGCATGTGGTGATCCCGTCGCGCCAGATCGCCGACGCGGTAGCCTCTGAATGGGCCGCCCAGCAGGAGACACTCGATCCCATGACCATGCCGCTGACGCGGCTTGCCAACAGCGTGGTCGAGGGGGTGCTCGACCGCGCGCAGGTCGTCGCCGACGACCTCGCCAAGTACTTCCACTCCGACCTGCTGTTCTATCGCGCGGGCCATCCGGAGGCGCTGGTGGCGCGCGAGGCCGCGCAGTGGGACCCCGTGCTGTTCTGGGCCGCGGAGGCGCTGGGCGCGCGTTTCATCCTGTCGGAGGGCGTCGTGCACGTCGCCCAGCCCGAGCAGGCGGTCGCGGCCGCGCGCGCGGCGCTTCCCGACGATCCCTGGTCGATCGCCGCGATGCATGTGATCACCACGCTCACCGGCTCGGCACTGCTGGCGCTGGCGCTGGCGCATCGGGCGCGCGACGCCGACCAGGTCTGGGCCGCCGCCCATGTCGATGAGGACTGGAACGCCGACCAGTGGGGGGCGGACGAGGAAGCGGCCGGCCGGCGCCCCGGCCGGCTGAAGGATTTCAACGCCGCGGCGGCAGTGCTGGCGGCCATGATCCCTCCCGCAGCCCAAGGTCCTTAACGAGGGGTTTACGACGCGTCCGCTAGGGTGACCGCTGTTTGCGAGCCCCCTCAACATGCCGACGCCGATAAGCTCGATCGTTCCGGTGACCGCCACCGCCCCCGCGGCCGATGCGGCGACGCCCGGGCTCGTCCTGCAGGCAGGCAGCGTGGTCGACGCCCAGGTTCTGAGCGTGATGGCCGACAATCTGGTGCGGATCGCGATCGCCAATCTCGCAATCGACGTGATGAGCGAAGTGCCGCTGTCGCCGGGCCAGACCCTGCAGCTCGCGGTGTCGCAGAACGAGGCCGGCGTCCGGCTCGCCATCGTCAACGGGGCAGGCGGGGCCGCCGCCGATGCGGTGACGCTGACGCCGGGTGCCGTGGCGGTCGCCGACAGCGCCGCGCCGGCAGCGAACGTGGCTCGCGCGCCGCAACTGACGCCGCTGGAGCAGATCGCGGTCTCCGTGGCCGCCGAAGCCGCGGTCACGCGGCAGGGCAGCCAGGCGCCGCTATTTGCCAATCTGGCCGCGGTCGTCGACGGCAGCGCGCTGCCGCCGGCGCTGAAGCAGGCGGTGCTGGACGTGCTGGTGCAGCAGACGCCGCTCGATCCGCGGCTCGGCGGCAACGACATCGAGGCCGCCTTCCAGAAGTCCGGACTGTTCCTCGAGGCTTCGCTTGCCTCGGGCACCGCGCCGTCAGGCACGATCCCGGATCTGAAGGCGGCGCTGCTCGTGCTACGCCAGACCCTGGCCGCGACGTCGGGCGCGCTTCCCGCGACACCGGTCGTTCCGCAGGCCGCCGTGCCCTCCCAAGTTGCGGCTGCGCCGCAAGCCGCAACTGCGCCGGAGCAAGCCGCACTGAAGACGCTTGCCGCGCCGTCGCTGGCGCCGGAGATCGAAGCCGGCCCATTGCCGCTGTCGCCGCGCGACGCTGCCGTGGCGACCGCAATGCTCGCGGACGGCAAGATCGCACTTTCGGCGATGCCGCGCACGGTCGCCGCCAGTGTTGCCTTGAGCCTGCTGCAGGAAGCGACCCAGGCTTTGCCGCGCCTTGCGGCCAGTGCGTCCGTCGCTGCCAAGGCCGCGGTGCCGGACGCTCACGCCGGCGAAACCGCGCTGCGCGCAGCCGCCACGCCGCCGCCGTTCCGCGGCGCGCTGCCGTCGGCGCAGCCCGTCGCGACGGCGGCGCTGCCGCCGGATGCGCCGCTGGCGCAGACCGTGCATCGGCTGCTCGACGACACCGACGCCGCAATCGCGCGGCAAACGCTCTTGCAGGTCGCCTCGTTGCCGGACCGCGTCGATGCCGGCGGCCACCGCATCGATCCGACCGTGCCGCAGTGGAATTTCGAGATTCCCTTCGCGACGCCTCAGGGCACCGCGATGGCGCAGTTCGAGATCTCGCGGGACGGCGGCGGCGAGGAGACCGATCCCGCCAAACGCGCCTGGCGTGCGCGCTTCTCGCTCAATGTCGAGCCGACCGGTCCGGTGCATGCGCTGATCACGCTCAGCGGCGACAAGACCTTTGTGCGGATGTGGGCGGAGCGCCCGGCGACGGTGGCGCAGTTGCGCGCGGGCGTCGGAGAGCTCAGCCAGGCGCTGACGCGCGCCGAGCTCAAGACCGGCGACATCGTGATCCGCGAGGGCACGCCGCCGCAGCCGGCCCCGGCCAAGGCCGGCCATTTCCTGGATCGCGCGCTATGAGCGGCGAGGACAAGACCCAGCTCGCGATTGCGCTGCATTACGACCGCGAGAACAAGGGCAGCGCGCCCCGCGTCGTCGCCAAGGGCAAAGGCGCGATCGGTGCCAAGATCGTCGAGCTCGCAAAAGCCCACGACATCCCGATCGAGGAGAACGAGGTGCTGGCGGGCGCGCTCTCCAAGGTCGAACTCGGCGAGGAGATTCCGCCCGACCTGTACAAGGCGGTCGCGGAAGTGCTGATCTTCGTGCTGCGCCTGTCGGGACGCATTCGCTAAAACCCCGTCATCGTTTCACCATGATACCGGCCGCATGGTCGCCGCTCCGGCAATGCAACGGACAAGTTCCTTGATCACTCGTCGCTCGTCTTTCGGCCTGCTCGCGGCCGCCGCGTTCCTGCCGTCCCGCGCGCTTGCCAATGTCGCGCCGCCGCGCAGCGAGATCCGCGACGGTCTCGCAAAACGCTTTGCCGATGAGGGGACGGCCGGCACTTTCGTCGGCTACAAGGTCGACGACTACCTGATCATCGCCAGCGACAGGGAGCGCTCCGGCGAACGCAGACTGCCGGCCTCGACCTTCAAGATCCCGAATTCGCTGATTGCGCTCGAGATCGGCGTCGTGACCGATCCCGACAAGGACGTATTCCCCTGGGACGGCGTGCAGCGCGAAATCGAGGCCTGGAACAAGGACCACACGCTCCGCAGCGCGATTGCGGTCAGCGCGGTGCCGGTCTACCAGGAAATCGCCCGCCGCATCGGCGAGGAGCGCATGCAGCACTTTGTCGATCTCTTCGACTACGGCAATCGCGACATCGGCGGCGGCATCGACCAGTTCTGGCTCAGCGGAAATCTGCGCATCGATCCCGTCGAGCAGATCGACTTCGTCGACCGGCTGCGCAGACGGGCGCTGCCGATCTCAAAGCGCAGCCAGGAACTGGTTTGCGATATCCTGCCCGTCAGCAACGCGGGCTCTTCCGTCATCCGCGCTAAATCCGGCCTGACCGGGCGCGAGCAGGGCTCGCTCGGCTGGATGGTGGGCTGGGCCGAGAAGGGTGGCGCGCACACGGTGTTTGCTCTTAACATGGATTGCCCCGGGCCGCGCCAGGTCGCGGCCCGCATGACGCTGACCCAGGCCTGTCTCGCCGAGATCGGCGCGATCTGACCGAGCCGAGCCAGGCCGCGCTGGCGCCGGACGTGCCGCTCGACTAGCATCGTCCCGACCAAGCAAGAAAAAGGGTCGGGAGGAAATTCATGAATTCGACTTCACTCTGGCTGTCGTCGCTGACGCTGGCGGCTGCCGGCGGCTGGTTCGCCGCCACCATGTTCGCAGGGCCCGCCACCAGCAAGGAGCCGCGCTTTCCGCAGCTCACCATGGATCAGCTCGACGAGAAGCAGAAGCCGCTCGGCGAGCAGATCATGAAGGTCTCCAGCGTCGGCATCGGCGGTCCCTACAATCCGATGATCCGCAGCCCGGTGCTCGGACAGCGCCTGTTCGACCTGTTCTACTATCTGCGCTGGCAGACCTCGGTGCCGGTCAAGCTCAACGAATTCGCGATCCTGGTGATCGGGCGGCAGTGGCGCTCGCAGGTGGAGTGGTTCGCGCATGCCCCGCTGGCCGCCAAGGCGGGCTTGTCGGCCGACATCATCGCCGAGCTGAAGGCGAACAAGCGCCCGTCGAAGATGGCCGAGGACGAGGCCGTGGTGTACGACTTCGTCACCGAGCTGACGACGACGAAGAAGGTCTCCGACGAGACCTATGCGCGGGCCAAGAAGGTGTTCAACGACCAGCAGATCGTCGATCTCACCGCAGTTGCCGGCAACTACGTCATGGTGGCGATGCTGCTGTCGATGGCGGAAGAGACCGTGCCGCCCGGCAAGGAGGAGCCGTTCAAGCCCGGCGAGCCGTAGAAGCGGCGGCCCCGGGAGAGCGGGACCGAGGCCGCGGCGACGTTCAACTTGAACCCGTCCCGTTCTAGCCGGCCTCGCCGGTGCCCGCCAGCGCCTGGTCGATCGCGCAGGCGCCGATCTCGCTCATGGCCTGGGAGATCACGTCACCCTTCCTGGCAAATCCTTCCGACAGGGAATCGAACTGTGCCCGCGCCAGGCGCAGCACCTCGATCGGCACCGTGACCGCGGTCTCGTTGAAATCGTCGATAGAGGCGCGCAAGTTTTCGAGCTCGCCGGTCACATCGGCGACGTGCGCCTCCGCATGCTGCATCAGGCCGAGAAGCCGGCTGCGTTCCGCCTCGAACCGCGCGCGCTCCTCGTCGAATTGCGCGCGCGTGGAGGCCGCCCGCGCCGTGACCTCGGCGAGCTCGACGCGCAGGGCGCCGACCTGCTTCAAGAGGGCGTCGGCAGCGAGATCGGCGACCTCGCGCAATTCGGCGTTGCGTGCGCAGTCCTCCTGCTGGCGCTGACAGAGCCGCTCGGCCGTCATCGCGCGCTGGGAGAGCGACTCGATCATGGCGGCCGCCCGCAGCAGCATCTCGCCATTGCGCCCCGAGACCATGCTGGCCATCCGCCGCAGGAAGTCGGTGCTTTCGGAGGTGCCGTTCGGCGGCAGGGGAACGACGGTCACGGACATCGGGATTGTCCAGAAAATCGGAGCCAAGGTATCGGTCGTGCATGACGGCCGCCGTACCAAATGAACCGGACAATATCGACATCGGCGCTGTCGGTCCGAACAAGCCAGAGTTACCTGAATCGGTCAACCGGCCGGGCTCTCAAATCGCAGCGACAATTGGCGCCAGCCCCGCCATTCCCGCTTTCCCCAACCGCCCGGTCAGCCCGGGACGGCTGAAGGCGAGCCCAAGCAGGATATTTCGATCCCTCGGCTCGGCGCCGGGCTGAGGCCGATACGGGCGAACTCGATCGGCTTTCCGTGCCGACCGGCTCCCGGCCGCGGCGGCGAAAGCCGCTTTCCGGCCCGCAAAATGCCGTGTTAGAACCCCCGGCAAACGTCTCAACAGGTCCAAAGAACTGGCGGGAGCAAATGAAGCACATCCTGGACGCCCTTGAAGAACGTCGCGCCGGCGCCAAGCTCGGCGGCGGCCTGAAGCGCATCGAGGCGCAGCATGCCCGCGGCAAGCTGACGGCGCGCGAGCGCATCGAGCTCCTGCTCGACAAGGGATCGTTCGAGGAATTCGACATGTTCGTCGAGCACCGCTCGACCGAATTCGGCATGGAGAAGAGCAAGATTCCCGGCGACGGCGTCGTCACCGGCTGGGGCACCATCAACGGCCGCAAGACCTTCGTGTTCGCCAAGGATTTTACCGTGTTCGGCGGCTCGCTGTCGGAAACCCACGCGCTGAAGATCACCAAGCTCCAGGACATGGCGATGAAGGCGAGGGCGCCCATCATCGGCCTCTACGACGCGGGCGGCGCGCGCATCCAGGAAGGCGTCGCGGCGCTCG
>NZ_JAGWUA010000130.1 GCF_028868675.1 Bradyrhizobium sp. | reverse complement strand
TGGCTGCCTGGCCCTGCGACCGGCGGTGCGCGAGGCTGTGCTATGGATTGGGGCTTGGGGAGGTCGGCCCGCGCCTGAGGGTCGGACCGCATGGGAATGTTAACTATTATGTTACCACATCATCCGATGGGGGCGGTCCGGCACTCCGGCCGGAGGCAGGAAACGGCGTGTATGTGGGGCAGGTCACAGATGCCCCCGTACGATTCCGGTAGGTTGAAGAATCTTGCATCACCCGTCGAACCGTCCGTCGCTTCGACCCGACCAACTTTGCGAGACGGCCATTGGGCGTGACACAGGCGGCTTCGGACGAGGTTCTGATCGCCCGGATCGCCCAGGGCGACCGCCTCGCCATGCAGGTGCTGTACGGGCGGCATCATGTCAGGGTGTATCGCTTCGGGCTCAGGCTCGTGCGCGACGAACAGGTTGCGGAAGACCTCATCAGCGAGGTGTTCCTCGACGTTTGGCGTCAGGCCGGCAAGTTCGAAGGCCGATCCGCTGTTTCCACCTGGCTGCTGGCAATCACGCGGTTCAAGGCGCTCTCTGCGCTGCGGCGCAGGAAGGACCTCGAACTGGACGATGAGGCCGCCAACGCGATCGAGGATTCGTCCGACGATCCGGAAACGGCAGTCCAGAAGAAGGATACCAGTGAGGCGTTGCGGGAGTGCCTGGCGGCGCTTTCGCGGGAACATCGGGAGATCGTCGATCTTGTCTACTATCACGAGAAGTCCGTGGAGGAGGTCGCCGGGATCGTCGGAATACCGGAGAACACCGTCAAGACGCGCCTGTTCTACGCGCGCAAGAAACTGGCCGAACTGCTGAAGGCAGCCGGCGTCGAGCGAGGCTGGCCGTGATGGCATTGAGCAAGAAGATGCTGGAGCAAGAGCCCAGTGAAATCGAAATGCTGCTGCCATGGCACGCGGCCGGCACGCTGAATGCGCGCGACGCCCGCCGCGTCGAGGAGGCGCTGGCGCGCGATCCCGGGCTTGCCAGGCAATATGCCGCGATCCAGGCTGAATACGCCGCGACCATCCACCTGAACGAAAGCCTGGGTGCGCCGTCGGCGCGCGCCATGCAGAAGCTGTTTGCGGCGATCGACGCCGAGCCGGCGAGAAAGGGCGGCGCGGGTCCCGGATTCTCCACGCGAGTGACGAGCTTCTTCGCAGGCCTGTCGCCGCGCACGCTCGCCTGGTCGGCGAGCCTCGGCGCGCTGGTGCTGGTGCTGCAGGCCGGAATCATCGGCGCGGTGCTGATGAAGAACCAGACCTCCACCTTCCAGACCGCCTCGCTCAGCACCAGCGAACCGGCGCTGACCCGCGCGCTCGGACCGCAAAAGGCGAACGTGTCCGCGCCGCACGCCCTGGTGCGCTTCGCGCCGGAGGCGCGGATATCGGACATCACCGCGCTGCTCGTCGGCTATCAGGCCACGATCGTGGACGGCGCCAAGGGCGGCATGTTCCGCCTGCAATTCGCCAAGCCGATGACCGCCGACGAGTTCGCGAAGCTGCTCGCCCGCATGCAGGGCGAGAAGATCGTCAACCTCGCCGTGGCGGCGCCGTAGAGCGCCTCGCGGGGTCATGCAGCGCCGATCCGAGAGCGGGTGGAAGGCGGCAGGCGCCGCAGCGTCGGTGGCCGTCGCGCTGCTGCTTGCGTCCTCCTGCGGCGACGAACCGGCCAACGCGCAGGCCATCATGCGCACGCCGACGATCAACATCCCCTCGCGCACGCCGACCATCAACACCAACATCGCGCCGCGCGTCAGCCCGAACATCGCCGGCAGGACCGTCAACGGCATCGAGGTCGGCGGCGCGGCGTTGCGGCCGCGACTGTCGACGGTCAATACCGCGCGTCCGGTGCTGCCCTATGCGCGCTATTCGCCCAACCTGTATCCCGCCTGCACCGCGGCCTACCGCGACGCCGACGGCGAATGCATCGACCAGCCGCTCGCGACCGCCGACGGCGGCAGCGGGGCCGGCAAGTCGGGCAAGAAGGGCGCCGGCAATGCGCGGCGCAACACGGCGCAGGCCGCGGTCAATCTGCGCACCATCCCGAACGAGTTCGTCGCCGAGCTCGACAGCGGCCTGTCCGAGAGCCAGGCCAACGAGCTCCTGCGCAGCCATGGCCTCGCGCGCGTCGCTTCGGAGACCTTTCCGCTGATCGGCGCGACCGTCGGGCTGTTCCGGATCGTCGACGGCCGCAACTACGAGACGACGCGCCGTCAATTCGCTTCGGCCGATGGCGTCAAGTGGGTGCAGCCGAACTACCGCTATCTGCTGCAGGACCAGAAGGCGGCGGCGAGCGAGGGCGATCCGGCGCAATATGCGCTGGCCAAGCTGCGCCTGCCCGAGGCGCACACCGTGGTGCACGGCGCCAACGTGACGGTGGCCGTGATCGATTCCGGCATCGACGCCCGTCATCCCGAACTCGCCAATTCGATCGCCGACAATTTCGATGCGCTCGGCGGCAAGGAGGGCGCGCATATCCACGGCACGGGCGTCGCCGGCGCCATCGCGGCGCATTCGCGCCTGATGGGCAGCGCGCCCGAGGCGCGCATCATCGCGATCCGCGCCTTCGGCGGCAGCGCGGCAGGCGCCGAGAGCTCTTCCTATGTGATCCTCAAGGCGCTGAACTATGCCGCCGAGCACGGCGCGCAGATCGTCAACATGAGCTTCGCCGGTCCGAAGGACGCCGTGATCGAACGCGCGATCGCCGCGACCGCGGCGCGCGGGCTGGTGCTGATCGCCGCCGCCGGCAACGCCGGGGCGAACTCGCCGCCGCTCTATCCGGCCGCCAATCCCAACGTGATCGCGGTCAGCGCCACCGACGCGCAGGACAAGCTGTTTGCGGCCTCCAACCGCGGTAACTACGTCGCGCTCGCCGCACCCGGCGTCGACATCTTCCTGCCGGCGCCGGACGGCAAGTATCAGATGACCTCGGGCACCTCGTTCGCGGCGGCCTATGTCAGCGGCGTCGCGGCGCTGCTGCTGGAGCGCAATTTCGCCTTGAAGCCGGAGGCGCTGCGTCAGACGCTGGCCGGGACGGCGCGCGACCTCGGTTCACCGGGGCGTGACGATCTGTTCGGCAACGGCGAGGTCGATGCCTATGCCGCAGTGATGGCCGTTCCGCTGGACGGCACGACGCCGCTTGCCGCCTCCGGTACAACAAAACGTGAAGGTGCGCCGGAGCATCGTGACGAGCAGGGAACGCGCGCCCTGCAACAGCCGTCGCTGTCGAGCGCGGCCGACAAATCCACGGTTTCTCAGGCTGATAGGCCGGCTGCGCGCTAGTTTCGCGAAGCGTGCATGCGTGGGACGAAGGTCAAAAATCGGCGCGACCGCTTTGAACGTTCGGCCGGCTCCGGCGACCAAAATATGTGGGAGCGGTTATCCCTCCCCATCAGTCATATCAGGCGCGAGCGCCCATCCACCCCAAGCGCCCATATGGCTTGACCCGTCCGGTTGTCCCCCCGGACGGGTCTTTTCTTTTCGGGCTTGGCCGTGGCTGCAGACGGCCGCCGAGGTCAGCCCCGGTCGGACGTGCGTTCACCATTGTCTTCCGGGGTTGCGTTCGCCGCGCTGCAACGCGGCCATGCGCTGGATGGCTTGACTGCGAAAGCACCACGAATTCCACGCGACTACGGCGCCCCGGGGACGGAAATTTGCGTCCTCGCTGGACAAGTCAAAACTTTTCCACAAAATAATCCCGTCACGTCGAAATTGATTCGTGTGCGTTGCGTTCCGCGTCCGTGGTCTTCTCCTGACGGGCTGGTTCATGACACATCGCCAAGACGTGGCTCGCGGCCGCGACAATGCGGCGCGCTGGTGCGCGCTCGCCGAACGGCGTCTCGATCATCTCACCGAGATGTTCGAGACCGGACGCTGGCGCCGCTACCACTCCGAACTCGCGTTCCTCGAAAACATCCAGGAAGCCAAGCGCGCCGTGCAGACCTGGCGCGCACTCGCGGCCGGCGAAGAGGCGCCGGTGACGAGCGCGCTCGGCGCGGTTGCACTGGGCTGGACTCCGGCAGCCGCCTTGCGCGATGGCGCAGGCCAGGAGCACGTCCAGACCGTGCAGCCGAAGGCCGTGCAGATCGACGCCGAAACCGCGGTCCCGGTCGAACTCGACGCGATCCCCGACGGCCTGGCCGAGACCTCCATCGCGCCTCTCGCCGAGCCGGCCGCAGCGCCCGAGCGCGTGATCGAATTCACCCTCAGCCTCGACGGCATCGAAGCGCGATATCCGCTGCTGAGGAATGCGTTTTAGTCGGGGAAAGCTCCGCCTCAGACGTTGTCATTGCGAGCGAAGCGAAGCAATCCAGACTGTCCCCGTGGATGTAGTCTGGATTGCTTCGTCGCTCCGCTCCTCGCAATGACGGCGAGCTACCGCCGCACCGCGTTCCCGCCCACCGTGAGCTGGGCGAAGCGCTGCGCGCCGTCGGCTGTGAGGTCCGTCGTCACTGCGCGCGCGTGATCGAGGCCGACGACGGCGCCGCGCGGGGTTTCCGAGATCATGTTGTTGTTGACGAGCGCGGTACCGGCGCCCGACACCACGGAGACGCCGACGCCGGCGAGCGCCTTGCGGATTACGTTGCCGGAGATCACGACGTCGCGCAAATACTTGCCCCAGCCCGCGACGATGCCGTAGGAGGGCGCGTTCTCGATCACGTTGCCGGTGACGGAAGAGTCGGCCTCGACATAGATGCCGACGCCGGCGTCATCGTCCGGCGCGGTGCCGATCGGGCGCTTCGGGATCAGGTTGCGGATGATGTTGCCCTGGACGACCGCGATGCGTCCGCCCTCGTTGAAATTGCAGACGGAGACGCCGATTGCCGCGCCGTCGACGGTGTTGCCCGCGATGATCGCGGCCTCGAAGGAGAACTCCGAATAGAGCGCGACCTCGCGCACGTCGCTGACGCTGTTGCCCGTGATCTGGATGTTGGAGGCCGAGTTGCCGCGCACCGCCGAATAGTCGCAATTCCTGATGCGGTTGCCGCGCACGATGACGTTGCCGGCACGGAAGGCGTTGATGGCGTTGCCGTACTGGCCGGAGCCGCCGGGTCCGGCCTTGATGTCCTCGATGCGGTTGTCGGCAACCAGCGTGCCGTCGTCGCCGATTGCCGTGCGCAGGATCTCGATGCCGTTGTCGTTGGTGCCCAAAATCGTGTTTCGCGACACGATCAGGCCCATGGCATCGAACGAGACCAATGCGGTGCCCGCGATGTCGGTGAAGATGTTGCCGGAGACGTCGCCCGCGACCTGCTCGAGCCAGACGCCGCTGCCGCCGCTTGCCGTGACAGTGCAATCGATGATGCGGACGTCGCGGCCGCCGAGGCAATGGATCAGGCCGCGCCGCGCCGGCAGGGCAATGGCGCCGCCGTCGAAGGTGATCCCGGTCAGCCCGATGCTGTCGCCGCCCTCGCTCTGGATCAGCGAGGCGCCGCCAGTGAAGGCGAGCCTGGTCGCGCCGCGTACGCCGACGAGTTGCGCGCCGGCGGGCAGCCGCAGCAATCCGGTCCGGTAGACGCCGGGCGGCAGAGCCAGCGGGACCTGCGCGCGCGCGGCCTCATCGATCGCGCGCTGCAGGACCCTGGTCTGCTCCTCGGTGCTGCCGGGCCGCACGCCATATTGAGTGGCGTCGCGACCGAGCACGGATGTCAGCGGCGCCGCGCGTGCGGCATCGACGGGCATGGCGAGCGCGCCGGCAACGCCCGCCGCGGAGGCTCCGATGAGATGGCGGCGATTGAGATCGGGATGGCGAGGCATGGCGCGTCCTCCGGCGGACGAGGTCCAAAACGGTCAGGTAGCGCAGAAATGCGGCGCGGCGGCCGCGGGCCGAGGAGGGGGAGAGGAAATGTTGCAGGTAGGGTTAAATGTTTACCCCAGCCGACGCACCAACCTTACCGTCTCCATCAGCATCGCTTCGCCGGCATCGACGAGCTCCTCCAGCGTGATGCGGGACGCCGTTCCCGTGCGGCGCGCGCCGGTGCCGCGTGCGAGCAGCGGGATGTGGATGAATGCCGCGAGCCGCGGCCCGCCGCCGGCTTTCACCCGCTCGATCGCGCGCCAGCTCAGATAGTTGCAGAGATAGGCCCCGGCGTCGCGCGAGGACCGCGCGTCGATGCCGGTCGCGCGCGCCGCGCGCAGCAATCGTGCGGTGTGCGGGCCGAACGTCATCGCGTCCGCCTCGCGCGCGATCGCTCCCTTGCGGGCCCGGGTGTTGGCTGCGTCGGGCCAGAGCATCGTCACTGCGTTGCGCGCGCGGGTTTCGACCCGCAGGTAGTGTGTTCGCGCGGCGAGACCGAACATCAGCAGCGCATCCGGCCCGATGCGTGCCAGCAGTTCCGGCAACTGCCGGTCGACTGCGGCGTAGGTCACGGGAAAGATGTGGCTGGCGATCGCGACATCGTCGAAGGCCGGGCGACGCAACTGTGCGAGCCGGGCCACCAGCGGCTGCGTCGGATTGTAGGGCGCGCCGGGGAACGGGCCGAAGCCGGTGAGCAGGATGCGGAGCGTGCCGCTCACTGCAGCAGCTCCATGATCTCCTCGGCGGCGAGCGACGGCGTCAGGTGGCCGTCGGCGACCTCGGCCTCGATCTTCTTCACCCTGGCGCGCACGGAAGCCTCGGTGCGCAGCCGCGACAGCATGCGGTTCTCCAGCATCGACCACATCCATTTCACCTGCTGCTCGCGCCGCCGCGTGGCGAACTCGCCGCTGGCCGTCATCGCCTTGCGGTGGTCCAGGATCTTCTGCCAGATTTTTGCGATGCCGTTGCCGGTCAGCGCCGAATAGGTCTCGACCGGCGGATGCCAGTGCTCGGAACGGGGGCTGAGGATATGCAGCGCGCCGCGATAGTCGGCGGCGGTGATCTTGGCGCGCTTCAGATTGTCGCCGTCCGCCTTGTTGATCGCGATCATGTCGGCGAGTTCGACCAGGCCCTTCTTGATGCCCTGCAGCTCGTCGCCGCCGCCCGGCAGCATCAGTGCGAGGAAGAAATCGGTCATGTCGCAGACCGCGGTCTCGGACTGGCCGATCCCGACGGTCTCGACCAGCACGACGTCGAAGCCGGCTGCCTCACACAGCAGCATCGCCTCGCGGGTCTTGGCCGCGACGCCGCCGAGCGTGCCGGAGGACGGGGAGGGGCGGATATAGGCCCGGTCGGCGGCGGCGAGCCGCGCCATCCGCGTCTTGTCGCCGAGGATCGAGCCGCCGCTGCGCGCCGAGGACGGATCGACCGCCAGTACCGCCACCTTGTGGCCCTCTTCGATGAGATACGTCCCCAGTGCATCGATGGTCGTGGACTTGCCGACACCCGGCGAGCCGGTGACGCCGACGCGGATTGCCTTTCCGGTATCCGGCAACAACATTTGCACGAGCTCGCGGGCAGCCGCCTGATGGTCGCCGCGCCGGCTCTCGACGAGCGTGATGGCGCGCGCCAGCGCGGCGCGATGGCCGGCGCGAAGGTCGCGGGCGAGGGATTTGATGTCCAGGACAGCCTTCTTCTGAATCATGCCCTGCTTTACAACGGCCGGGCGGGGCAGGCGAGAGGCCGCCCCTCTGAGATCAACTGGATGATGCCGCCCGCGCCACCGCAACCGGCTTCATCTTGCGCCAGATCCAGACCAGCACCGGCCAGAGCAGCGCGCCGATCGCCATGGCGGCGAGGATGGCGGCGACCGGCCGCTCGAAGAACGGCAATATGCTGCCGTCGGACTTGATCAGTGAGGTGACGAAGGCCTGCTCCACCATCGTGCCCATGACGATGCCGAGCACCATCGCGGCGACCGGATAGCCGTTGGCCTCCATGACGTAGCCGATGATGCCGAAGGTCGCGACGGTGACGACGCCGAACATGTTGTTGCCGATCGCGAACGAGCCAACCGCGCAGCACAGCATGATCACCGGCATCACGGTCGAGCGCGGGGCGCGCAGCACATAGGCCGCGAGCCGGATCATGGCGATGCCGAGCGGGATCATCAGGATGTTCGCGATGATGAACATCAGGTAGATCGCGTACATGCTCGACGCCTTCTCGGTGAACAGCGTCGGTCCGGGGTTGAGGCCCTTCATGTAGAGCACGCCGATCGCAATCGCCGCGATGGTGTCGCCGGGAATGCCGAACAGGAGCGACGGCACCCAGCCCGACGCGATGCTCGCATTGTTGCTGGCGCCGGCCTCGACCAGGCCCTCGACGTGGCCGGTGCCGAACTTCTTCGGCTCCTTGGAGAAACGCTTGGACATTGCGTAGCTGACCCAGGCCGCCATGTCGGCGCCGGCGCCTGGCAGGACGCCGATGATGATGCCGATGATGTTTCCGCGCGTCATCTGCCAGTGGTACTTCTTCGTCAGCGCCCACTGTCCGGCCATGATGCTCCCGAACTTGCGCCGCGGGATCGGTGGCGGCTCCGGCGTCAGCATCGCGCGCATCACCTGCGCGACGGCGAACACGCCGACCAGCGCCGGAATCGGCTCGATGCCGCCGAACAGGTCGGTCAATCCAAACGTGAAGCGCGGCACGCCGCCGGGATTCTCGATGCCGATGCAGGAGACCAGGAGCCCGATGAACATGCCTGCGATCGCCTTCACCGGCGAGGAGCGCGCCACCAGCGTGGCGCACATCAGGCCCAGGAAGGCCAGCCAGAAATATTCGAAGGTCGAGAACGACAGCGCGATCTCGGCGAGCGGCGGCGCCAGCGCCATCAGCGAGACCGTGCCGGCGATGCCGCCGACCGCGGAGAACCACACGCCGGCGCCGAGCGCGAGCTCGGCCTCGCCCTTCAGCGTCATGGCGTAGGCTTCATCGGCATAGGCTGCGGACGCAGGCGTGCCGGGAATGCGCAGGAGCGCGCCGGGAATGTCGCCGGAAAAAATCGCCATCGAGGATGCCGCGACGATGGTCGCGATCGCCGCGATCGGCGACAGATAGAAGGTGACGGGGACGAGCAGCGCGGTCGCCATGGTGGCGGAGAGGCCGGGCAGCGAGCCGATGACCAGCCCGTACACGGAGGCCGCCAGCATCGCGACGATGACCTCCCAGGTCGAAATCAGCCTGAAGGCCTCGATCAGGGTATTGAGCATGGCGTCACCAGGGCATCGGCAGGAGACCTGCCGGCAGCGGCACGCGCAGCAATTTGCCGAAGATGAGATGGATGCCGATCGGCGCAAGGGCCGCGAGCGGCAGCGCGAGCTTCCACCTGGCGCCGAGCGCGGTCGAGGTTGCGTAGACGATCAGCGCCGCGGTGATGATGAAGCCGAGCCGTTCGGCCGCGATCACGTAGAACAGCAGGAGCGCCGGCGGCAGCAGGGCGCGCAGGCCGTAGAATCGGCCCGGCGGCGGCGCCGCCTTGGCCTGGCCTTCCTCGACCGGGACCAGCTCCTCCTCTTCCTCGAAGGAATGGCCGATGCCGAACACGATCGCGAGCCCGCAGAGCGCGAGGCCGGAGCCGATCACGAGCGGAAACACGTTGGGGCCGACCGGCTGGCCCGGCACCGGCGGCAGCAGCCAGCCGCCATAGGCGGCGGCCGCGCCGAGCACGACGAGGAACGATCCCGTGACGGAGTCGGGAAGACGCATGTTCAGTCCTTCAAGGAAGCCGAAACCAAGCGGGCCCTGAAATTAGGTCTTGGTCAGCCCTGCGGCTTTCATCGCTTCGCCCATCTGGGCGTCGCCCTTGTCCATGAAGGCGGCGAACTGGCCGGCATCGCCCCACACCGTTCCGAAGCCGCGGTTGCTCATGAAGTCCTTGAACTCAGCGGAGTCGTAGACCTTCTTCAGGGATGCGGTGAGCTTGGCGGCGATCTCCGGCGGCAGGCCTTTCGGCGCGCCTATGCCGCGCCAGGCGCCGGTCGAATAGTCGATGCCCATGGCCTCCTTCAGCGTCGGCACGTCGGCGAAGATCGGGTTGCGGGCAGGCGCCATGATGGCGAGGCTCTTGGCCTTGCCGGCCTCGATGATGGCGCGCGCTTCCGGCACCGAGCAGGTGGTGAGGTCGAGGCCGCCGGCCGCGAGGTCCTGCATCGCCGGCGCGGCGCCGTTCGACGGCACCCAGGCGACCTGGTTGGCGGGCAGGCCCATCGCCTGCATCCAGCCGACCAGTGCGAGATGCCAGATGCCGCCTTGGCCGGTCCCCGAGGCCTTGAACTTGCCCGGAGGCGCCGCCTTGATCGCTTCGGCCAGTTCCTTGACGGTCTTGTGGGGCGAGGTGGAGGCGACCTGAATGCCCGGCGGGTCTTCGTTCATCAGCGCCAGCGGCGTGTAGCTCCTCGGCGTCAGTTCGGTCAGGCCCTGCCAGTGCATCATGGAGATTTCGACCGTGAGCATGCCGATCGTGTAGCCATCGGGGTTGGCGGTTGCGATCGCGGAATGGCCGACCACGCCGGAGCCGCCGGTGCGATTGATCACGTTGAAGGGCTGGCCGAGGTCCTTTTCCAGCAGCGCCGCGACGATGCGCGCGGTGGCGTCCGTGCCGCCTCCCGCGCCCCAGGGCACGATCACGGTCACGGGACGGGCGGGATAGGCCTGGGCGAGCGCCGGCTTGAATCCCAAGGCCGCACCGGCCGCGGCGGCGACGGTCGAAGCCGCAAACGTGCGGCGCGTGATCCTGGACATGAGATGCCTCCCAGCGGCGCCCGTAGAACCGGGCGCTCTTGTCGATCCGCCATTCTAGGCAGCTTTGCGCCGCGGCCGCAAGGTAGCGCTACCAATCTGACCGGGGCTGTGGGAAAGCACGTGCCGCTCGGGCGACGGCGCCTTACGGCGCGTCATCCTCGTCGTCCTTTGGCCGTGCGCCGCCAAAGATCCGCGCGCCCTCCGGCGAGAGGTACGGCTTCAGCGCCTGCCACGGCACGAAGGCGACATACCCGCCCTCGGCATAGGGGCCGACCGCGTAGGGCGGATAGTGGAAGGTCAGGCCCGAGCTTTTCCCGACCTCAGTCGACGGCGCAAGCGTCACCGCGCCGATCTTCAACAGGCTCGGCTGCAGGTCCTTGAACCAGTCGTTGGCGGTCGTATCGGCGTCGCGCTTCTTCTTCTCGACCTTGAGCGAGGCGATCACGCCCTTCAGCATCGCCTTCATGGTCGCGCCGTTGTCGGCGGTCCCGGTGAAGAACGGGCGGATCGAGATGCGTTTCGCCGCGGCCTTGTCCCACAGGATGGTGTTGACGTCCGAATTGGGATGCGCGCCATGGGTGTCCATGTAGTCGGTGCGAACCACGCTGACATAGCGGTCGGCGACCACCGAGCGGACCGCATATTTGCGCTCGAACTCCCAGCCACCGTTCTGGAAGAACTGCGGATCCTGCTTGCGCGTGGTGGCGGCGTCGGCCGCGCTCTTCTCGATCCACCTTTGGCCCTCGGCGAGGCTGTCGGCTGATAGTGCGGGATCGGCCTTGATCTTGTCATCGAGCAGGACGCGAGCCTCGATGTTGCGGTTCTTGACGATGGCGTCGGGTTTGGGGTCGGCGGCGAGGGCGGGCGAAACCAGTGCGAGTGACGCGAGGATTACGGCAAGCCCTATGAGTGCCGATCCACGCGCCCGGTTCATGCCGTCCGGCCTGTTCATTGGATTCGTCCGTCCCGTCCGTTTGCCGGTGAAGAATGTGCGCATGGCCATTGGACGCGACGGATCGCAACGCGTTCAATCAGAGATCGCACGACGTTTCCGCGAAGGCTACGCCGCCGCCTCGCTATGCCCGAGCCGCGTGTTGAGCTTGCGGATCAGTTCCTCGGCGGCGTCAGCGATCACGGTGCCGGGCGGGAAGATGGCTTCCGCGCCGGCCGCATGGAGCGCGTCGTAGTCCTGCGGCGGCACCACGCCGCCGACGATGATCATGATGTCGTCCCGGCCCTGCTTCTTCAGCGCCGCCTTCAATTCCGGCACCGCGGTGAGATGAGCGGCGGCGAGCGAGGAGACGCCGAGGATGTGGACGTCGTTCTCGACCGCCTGCCGCGCGGCCTCGTCGGCGGTGGCGAACAGCGGCCCGATGTCGACGTCGAAGCCGATGTCGGCGAACGCCGAGGCGATCACCTTCTGGCCGCGGTCGTGGCCGTCCTGGCCGATCTTGGCGACCAGGATGCGCGGTCGGCGGCCTTCCGCCTCCTCGAAGGCGTCGATCAGCGCCTGCACCTTCTCGACCCGGTTACCCATGGCGGATGCCTCCCGCTTGTAGACGCCGGTGATGGACTTGATCTCGGCGCGGTGGCGGCCGAACACCTTTTCCATCGCGTCGGAAATTTCGCCGACGGTGGCCTTCGCCCGCGCCGCGTCGATCGCGAGCGCCAGCAGATTGCCGTTGCCTTCGCCGGCCGAGCGGGTGAGCGCGGCGAGCGCGGCCTCGACGTCCTTCCGGTTGCGCTCGGTCTTCAGCCGCGTCAGCTTGTCGATCTGCAGCCGGCGGACGTTGGTGTTGTCGACCTTCAGGATCTCGATCGGCATCTCGTCGGTCGGCTTGTACTTGTTGACGCCGATCACCGCCTGCTTGCCGGCGTCGATCCGGGCCTGTGTCTTGGCCGAGGCCTCCTCGATGCGCAGTTTCGGCACGCCGGCCTCGATGGCTTTCGCCATGCCGCCGAGCTCCTCGACCTCCTGGATGTGGCCCCAGGCCTTTGCGGCGAGATCGCGCGTCAGCCGCTCGACATAATAGGAGCCGCCCCAGGGGTCGATGATCCCCGTGGTGCCGCTCTCCTGCTGCAGGAAGAGCTGGGTGTTGCGGGCGATGCGGGCGGAGAAATCCGTCGGCAGTGCCAGCGCTTCGTCCAGCGCGTTGGTGTGCAGCGACTGGGTGTGGCCCTGCGTCGCGGCCATCGCCTCCACGGTCGTGCGCATGACGTTGTTGAAGACGTCCTGCGCGGTCAGCGACCAGCCGGAGGTCTGGCAGTGCGTGCGCAGCGACAGCGAGCGCGGGTCCTTCGGATTGAAGGGCTTGAGCAGCTTCGCCCACAACAGCCGCGCGGCGCGCATCTTGGCGACTTCCATGAAGAAGTTCATGCCGATCGCCCAGAAGAACGACAGGCGCGGCGCGAAGCGGTCGACGTCGAGGCCGGCGGCCAGGCCGGCGCGTAAGTATTCGACGCCGTCGGCGAGCGTATAGGCGAGCTCGAGATCCTGCGTCGCGCCGGCCTCCTGCATGTGATAGCCGGAGATCGAGATCGAGTTGAACTTCGGCATCCGCTGCGAGGTGAAGGCGAAGATGTCCGAGATGATCCGCATCGACGGGCTCGGCGGATAGATATAGGTGTTGCGCACCATGAACTCTTTCAGAATGTCGTTCTGAATGGTGCCCGAGAGCTTTTCCGGCGGTACGCCCTGTTCCTCCGCGGCCACCACGAACAGCGCGAGGATCGGCAGCACCGCGCCGTTCATGGTCATCGACACGCTCATCTGGTCGAGCGGGATGCCGGCGAACAGCGTGCGCATGTCGTAGATGGAATCGATCGCGACGCCGGCCATGCCGACGTCGCCGGCCACGCGCGGATGATCGGAATCATAGCCGCGATGGGTGGCGAGATCGAAGGCGACCGAGAGGCCCTTCTGGCCCGCGGCGAGGTTGCGGCGGTAGAACGCGTTGGAATCCTCCGCCGTCGAGAAGCCGGCATATTGCCGCACCGTCCAGGGCTGGTTGACGTACATGGTTGGGTAGGGGCCGCGCAGGTAGGGCGCAATTCCCGGCCAGGTGTCGAGGAAATCGACGCCGGCGAGATCGGTCTCGCCATAGGCGGACTTGACCGGAATGCCCTCGGGCGTCAGCCACGGCTCGGCGCGGCCTGCGGGGGTGGCGGTTGCGGTTCGCTCGAAGGCGAGGTTGGCGAAATCAGGGATGCGGCTCATGGTTCCAACTCTATCACAGGTCGGCGCTTAAGGCCTCAATCGTGGTCCGGATGCTGGTGGCTGACGATGGTTGCCATCTTCTCCGGTCCGTAATTCTGCAGCTTGGTCTGGCTCGGCAGATTGGCGATGCCGACCACCCAGCCGAG
>NZ_JAGWUA010000005.1 GCF_028868675.1 Bradyrhizobium sp. | reverse complement strand
CATGAAGCTCAACGTCGCCGTCCAGATGGACCCGATCGCCCGCATCAACATCCGCGGCGATTCCACCTTTGCGCTGCTGCTGGAGGCGCAGAAGCGCGGCCATGGCCTGTCCTACTACACGCCGGACAAGCTCTCGCTGGTCGGCGACGAGCTGGTCGCGCCCGTGCAGATTCTCTCCGTGCGCGACGAGCCCGGCAACCACTTCACGCTCGGCGAGCCCCGGCGCGAGAAGCTCACCGCCTTCGACGTGGTGCTGCTGCGGCAGGACCCGCCCTTCGATCTCGCCTACATCACCTCGACGCACTTTCTGGAGCGCATTCACCCCAAGACGCTGGTCGTCAATGATCCGGCCTCCGTGCGCAACGCGCCGGAAAAGCTGTTCGTGATGAACTTTCCGCAGCTCATGCCGCCGACGCTGATCTCGCGCGACCTCGACGAGATCAACGCGTTTCGCGAGCAGCACGGCGCCGTCGTCATGAAGCCGCTGCACGGCCATGGCGGCGCGGCGGTGTTCCGCGTGATGCCGCAGGACATGAACTTCGGCTCGCTGTTCGACATGTTCTCCGTCACCTTCAAGGAACCCTGGGTGATCCAGCAGTTCATCCCGGAGGTGAAGCACGGCGACAAGCGCATCATCCTGGTCGACGGCGAGTTTGCCGGCGCCATCAACCGCGTGCCGGCGCCCGACGATCTGCGTTCCAACATGGTGCGCGGCGGCGCGGCGCAGGCGACCGAGCTGTCGGTACGCGAGCGCGAGATCTGCGAGACGGTCGGGCCGGAGCTGCGCAAGCAAGGACTGCTGTTCGTCGGCATCGACGTCATCAACGGCAGTCTCACCGAGATCAACGTGACGTCGCCGACCGGCATCCGCGCCATCGCGCGACTCGGCGGCCCCGACATCGCGGCGAGGATATGGGACGTGATCGAGAAGAAGCACAAGTAGCACTCGTGCCCCGGACACAGCGCGGTACGCAGTCCTGCGCCGCGCCCGGGACGCGATAGGCGGCAGGCAGCGCACGCTGTCGGTTCGCGCTGATGACGGTGCGGACCCAGTCCTGCCCCACATCGCCGCAAGCAACAACTTCGCGATCGACTAACCACTCGTTCACCATAACGCGGCGCGCGCGTCATGGCCGCTGCTGCCGCCTCACGTGAATCTACGGACTTGTCTCCGTCCGGCTAACGCTCCGTTCACCATGCGGCCAAAACGGCCAGCGTGACGGCCGATCACACTCGCCCTCGCAACACCCCTTACACCTTTCCTGCCTACTCATCGACACGGGGAAGGCTGCACCACGTGCGGATCGGGGGGTCCGAGTGAAGAGCAAGTAGTCGCGTATGAATACCGCACGCATAGTCGTCCTTGTCATTGCGCTGGGTGCCGGCGGCGTCGCCGCGTATCTGGCGAGCAGCTATGAGAACAAGCCCGCTCCGGCTGCACCTGTGGCGGAAAAGCTTCCGACGACCGAGATCCTCGTCGCACGGTCCGACATCGGGCTCGGCCAGGTGGTCAGGCCCGACGATCTGCAATGGCAGAGCTGGCCGGCCGGGACCGCGAGCGGCAACTTCATCCGCCGCGACGGAAGGCCCGACGCCCAGACCCAGATCGCCGGCTCGATCGCGCGGGTGCCCATGATGCAGGGCGAGCCGATCCGCGAGCAGAAGCTCGTGAAGGCCGAGGGCTCCGGCTTCATGGCCGCGATCCTGCCCTCCGGCATGCGAGCGATCTCCACCGAGCTGTCGCCCGAGAGCGGCGCCGGCGGCTTCATCCTGCCGAACGACCGCGTCGACGTCATCCTGACCCGGCGCGAGAAGAACAACGGCGTCGGCAGCGAAGGCCGGGCCGAGCTCATCTCCTCCGAGATCATCCTGTCGAACATCCGCGTGCTCGCGATCGACCAGATGCCGAAGGAGAAGGAAGGCCAGAACAGCGTCATCGGCCGCACCGCGACGCTGGAGCTGAAGCCCGAGCAGGCCGAGACGCTCGCCCGCGCCCGCCAGTCCGGCACGCTGGCGCTGGCCCTGCGGAGCATCGTCGACGCCAACGCGGCCGACAACACAACCGACGACCAGCCTGCGAAACGCGGCGCCAGCGTCAATGTCGTGCGCTACGGCGTTTCAAGCACATCGTCACAGAAGTGATGGGGATACCCAAGATGAAGAACGGGGACAACAAGGCGGCGCTGCCGGATCGGGGGATCCGCGCGCGCTCATTCTGGGCGGGGGCGATGCTGATGCTCGGCGTGGCGACCGCACCGGCCGCGGCCATCGGCGCCGATGCGCCTGTCGGCGACCAGAGCCCGGTGCAGGCGCCCGACCTCGGCGTGGCGCCGGTCGCGAGCTACGTGCCGGCCAAGACGCGCTTCCTTGCGCTCGGCGTCGGAAAGTCCGTGATCATCGACCTGCCGCGCGAGGCCAAGGACGTGCTGGTGGCCGATCCCAAGATCGCCAATGCCGTGATCCGCTCGGCGCAGCGCGCCTACATCATCGGCGGCGCGGTCGGACAGACCAACGTGGTGTTCTTCGCCGCCGACGGCCAGCAGGTCGCCTCCTACGACATCGCGGTGAAGCGCGACCTCAACGGCGTGCGCGCCGCGCTCCGGCAGTCGCTGCCGGGGGTTCAGATCGAAGGCGTCGGCGACAGCGTGATGCTGACCGGCTCGGTGTCGAGCCCGGTCGAGGCGCAACAGGCCGGCGACGTGGCCTCCAAGCTGGTCGGCGGCGCCGACAAGGTGGTCAACAACATCATCGTGCGCGGCCGCGACCAGGTGATGCTCAAGGTGATCGTCGCCGAGGTTCGGCGCGACATCGTCAAGCAGATGGGCGTCGACCTCTCGGCCAGTCTCAATGCCGGCACGGCGGTCGTCAATTTCAACAATTCCAACCCGTTCACGGCCAGCGGCGTGCCGCTGGTCGCCGGCAACGCGCTCGCCGCTTCCGCAGTTTCCAAAGGCCTGCCCACGGTGACGGCGACCATGCGCGCGATGGAGAGCGCGGGCGTAGTGCGGACACTGGCCGAGCCGAACCTGACGGCGATCTCCGGCGAGTCCGCGACCTTCATCGCGGGCGGCGAATTCCCGATTCCCGCGGGCTATTCCTGCGACCCCGTCACCCACGTCTGTACCACCCAGATCTCGTTCAAGAAGTTCGGCATCTCGCTCAACTTCACCCCGGTCGTGCTCAGCGAGGGCCGCATCAGCCTGCGCGTGATGACCGAGGTGTCGGAGCTGTCGAACCAGAATTCGATCACGGTGTCGCAGGCCGTTTCGGCGACCTCGACCAACTCGATCACCATCCCGTCGATCCAGACCCGCCGCGCCGAGACCACGCTGGAAATCCCGTCCGGCGGCTCGATGGCGATGGCCGGCCTGATCCAGCAGCAGACGAGGCAGGCGATCAACGGCCTGCCCGGTCTCGACCAGGTTCCGATCCTCGGCGCGCTGTTCCGCAGCCAGGACTACGTCAACAACGAGACCGAGCTCGTCGTGCTGGTCACGCCCTATGTGGTGCGGGCGGTGGCGCAGAAGGAGTTGGCGCGGCCCGACGACGGCTTCGCACCGGCATCCGACGCGCAATCGGCGCTGCTCGGCCGCATCAATCGCCTCTATGGCCTCGCGCGCCGCGTCGATCCCATCAGTGGCTACCAGGGCGATTTCGGCTTCATCATCGATTGAGACGGGACGAACGAAAGCTTCAACGCGAGGGGAATGAAGCGATGACGAATACAACGGTTGATCGCCGCCGCAGGCTGCGCCTCGCGGTCGCGCTGACGGGAATGTCCGTCGCGCTGGGCGCCTGCACCTATACCGAGGAGGTCGTCACCCAGACGGTGCCGAACGACTATCGCCAGCGTCACCCGATCGCGGTGCAGGAGGGCAAGCGCTCGATCGTGATCTTCGTGGGCCATGCCCGCGGCGGACTGACCGCGGCGCAGCGCGCCGACGTGATGGGGATCGCGCGGGACTGGGTCCGCGAAGGCACCGGATCGGTCGTGGTCGACGTGCCCGTCGAGACCGCGAACGGCCGCGCCGCGGCGGCCACCTATCGGGAGATCCGTTCGATCCTGGCGGCCGGCGGCGTGCCGTCGCGCGGCATCGTCCAGCATCCCTACCGCCCCGAGGATCCTGGCCTGTTGCCGACGATAAGGCTGAGCTACTCCCGCATCGCCGCGGTCGCGGGTCCTTGCGGTCTGTGGCCGGAGGATCTGGGCCCGTCGGTGCTCGATCCCTCCTACAACGAGAACAAACCCTACTTCAATCTCGGCTGCGCATCCCAGCGCAACCTCGCGGCCATGATCGACAACCCCGCCGATCTCGAACAGCCGCGCGCGGAGACGCCGGCCTACACCGCGCGGCGCTCGATCGCCTACGACAAGTACCGCAAGGGCGTTTCGACCGCGACCACCTATCCGGACGCCGACAAGGCCAAACTCAGCGACACAGGCAAATGATGAGCGGCACCAACGAAGAAGAAGCCGACGATGTCAGGCACGTCGAGGACCATATCGCGCCGGTCCCGCGCATCTCGGTACAGGCGTTTTGCGAGACCGACCAGACCCTGGCCGCGGTGAAGGCGGCGGGCGAGGATCGCCGCCTCGGCAAGGCGCACCTCACCGCGAAGCCTGGCGGCCTTGCCGCCGCGATCGAGGCCTACGGCTCGATGCCGACGCCGAACGTGATCGTGATCGAGTCGGACGGCACGCGCGACATCCTCGAGGGACTGGACGATCTCGCCGGCGTCTGCGATCCCGGAACGCGCGTCGTCGTGATCGGCAATCCGAACGACACCGCGCCCTATCGCGAGCTCGTGCGCCGCGGCGTCAACGACTATGTGGTGGGCCCGGTCGAGACCATCGACGTGGTGCGCTCGATCTGCAGCCTGTTCTCGGCGTCGGAAGCCATGATCACCGGCCGCGTCATCGCGGTGGTCGGCGCCAAGGGCGGCGTCGGCGCATCGACGGTCGCGCACAATCTGGCCTGGACCATCGCGCGCGATCTCGCGCTGGATTCCGTCGTCATCGACCTCGACCTCGCCTTCGGCACCGCGGGCCTCGACTACAACCAGGATCCCGTGCAGGGCATCGCCAATGCGGTGCTGTCGCAGGAGCGCCCCGACACCGCGTTGATGGAGCGCCTGCTCGCCAAGTGCACCGACCATCTCAGCCTGCTGGCCGCGCCCGCCGCCCTCGACCGCGTCTATGATTTCGGTGCCGAGGCCTTCGACGCGATCTTCGACACGCTGCGCATGACCACGCCCTGCATCGTGCTCGACGTCCCCCATCAATGGTCGGGATGGACGCGCCGCGCGCTGATCGGCGCCGACGACATCCTGATCGTGGCGGAGCCCGATCTCGCCAATCTGCGCAATACCAAGAACATGCTGAACGTGCTCAAGGCGGCGCGGCCGAACGATCGGCCGCCGCTCTATCTGGTCAACCGGACCGGAATGCCGAAGCGGCAGGAGATCGAGGTCAAGGCGTTCGCCAAGACCATGGAGAGCCAGCCGATCGCCGCGATCCCGTTCGATTCGAAGCTGTTCAGCACGGCGGCCAACAACGGCCAGATGATCGCGGAGGTCGCCAAGAACCACCGCACCAGCGAAACGTTCCAGGACATGGCCAGCCGACTCGCCGGGCGCGGTGAGCCCCGGAAGGCAAAGCGCTCGCTGCTGGGTCCGCTGTTGAAGAAGCTGAAGGCGAAGACGGCGCGGCGCGAGAGCGCACCGTATCGCAAGGTGTCGTAGCGGCGCCGCTTGCGCGGGCGGCTACTTGTCCGCCCGCTGCTGCTTCTTCGCGAGCAACTGCCGCAGCGCCGTGACCTTGGCCGCGGCTTCGTCCGGCGGCAGGTCGGCCTTCACGATGCTCTCGGCTTCCGGCAGGCGGCCGGACAGGCCCAGCACCAGCGCGAGATTGGCCCGCACGCGCGGATCGGACGGGTCGCGCTCATGGGCGTGGCGCAGCGTCTCCTCCGCCTTGGGCAGATTGTTCTGCAGCACGTAGGACAGGCCGAGATTGGAGAGCACCGACGGTTCGTCGGGCACGATCTTCAGCGCGGTGGCGTAGTACTGCTGCGCCTCCTCGTTGCGGCCGAGCTGGTCGAGCACCGCGCCTTGCGCCGACAGGATGTGCCAGTCGGGATCTTCCGGCGTGTGCGCCCGGCTCAGGACGTCGAAGGCCTGCTGGAAGTTGCCGTTGTCGGCAAGCGCGCGGCCATAGGCCGCAAGCAGCGCCTTGTTGCCGGAATGGGCGAGCACCGCCTGCTCGAGCACGGCAACCGCCTGCGAGCGCTGGCCGTTGTCGCGCAGCGCCTTGCCGTATTGCAGGGCGATCTCGGGATCGTTCTGGCTGGCGCGATAGCGCTCGCGCAGGCCGTCCAGGTCGGGCTTGGAATCGGACCTGGCATCTGCCTTGCGCGTGCTCTCGGTCCTGGTGCCGAGCGCGCCGGTGACGTCGTCGATGCCGGTAGTCTGGCAAGCGCCCAGCGCCGCGGCCAGGAGCACGGAGAACAGGATTTTCGCCGGCGGAGAGGAAAGGGATGAACGCTTGGACATACTCTGATCACGCCTCGGCGACTGATCAGAGATGCTTTGCCGATTAACGCTAAATTCCCGTTAAGGACGACGCCTTGGCATGCCTAATCGACGAATTCGGCGCCGAATTCACAGCCGATCCGCCAGCGCAGCCGGCACTGGCGGGAGTGATCGGGCGCGAAGATGATGGTGAATTCCGGCGGTACCTCCACGAATTCGGCGACCACCTTCACCCCGCCATCGGAGATATCCGTGATTGTGCAATCACGCGGCAAGGAGCCCGCGCCAAGATGGATCTTGGCAAGCCTGCTGCACACCCGACGTTCGCTTCTACGGCGATTTACAAGCATTTGGATCATTCACTGTTGGATCACGGCCCATCCCGCCATCCGAAGCTAGCGGACATGTGTTGGAATGTGCTGAGCGCAACCGCTCGCAATCGAGGCTTAGTCTCGCCAACGCGTTTACGCTTCGTTAGGACCGGCCCGGGCCTCCGTCGCGCTTGTTCCCGTATTGTTCTTGCCAGGATGCGCCCCGCCTGCTACCCTCGATTGCGGGAGAGGGGCGGCATGGTTCAGCGCGTTTCGACGGTTGCCTTTGAGGGGATCGAGGCCCGCGCGGTCGATGTGCAGGTGCAGGTCGCGCCCGGCCTGCCCGCCTTTGCCATCGTCGGTCTTCCGGACAAGGCGGTGTCCGAGGCGCGCGAGCGGGTCCGCTCGGCGCTGATCGCCTCGGGGCTGGCGCTGCCGGCGCGGCGGATCATCGTCAACCTCGCCCCCGCCGACCTGCCCAAGGAAGGCAGCCATTACGACCTGCCGATCGCCCTCGGGCTGATGGCGGCGATCGGCGCGATTCCGCCGGATGCGCTGACCGGCTTCACGGTGCTTGGCGAGCTCGGCCTCGACGGCTCGATCGCGCCGGTGGCGGGCGTGCTGCCGGCCGCGATCGGCGCCAATGCGCGCGAGGAAGGCCTGATCTGCCCGGCGTCCTGCGGCTCGGAAGCCGCCTGGGCGAGTCCGGACATCCAGATCGTCGCCGCGAGTTCGCTGATTCAGATCGCCAACCATTTCAAGGGCACCCAGGTGCTGTCGCGGCCCACGCCGCGGGTCCATGAGGCCGCCGCCTCGCCGCTCGATCTGCGCGACATCAAGGGCCAGGAGAGCGCCAAGCGCGCGCTGGAGATCGCGGCCGCAGGCGGCCATCACCTGTTGATGATCGGCGCGCCCGGCGCCGGCAAATCGATGCTGGCCGCACGCCTGCCCTCGATCCTGCCGCCGCTGTCGCCGGCGGAGCTGCTCGAAGTCTCGATGATCGCGTCCGTCGCCGGCGAGATCGAGGGCGGCGCGCTGACCTCGCGGCGGCCGTTCCGATCGCCGCATCATTCCGCCAGTATGGCCGCGCTGACCGGCGGCGGCGCGCGCGCAAAGCCGGGCGAGATCTCGCTCGCGCATCAGGGCGTGCTGTTCCTCGACGAGCTGCCGGAGTTCGATCCGCGCGTGCTGGATTCGCTGCGCCAGCCGCTGGAGAACGGCGAGGTCTCGATCTCGCGCGCCAATCACCGCGTCACCTACCCTGCCCGCTTCATGCTGGTCGCCGCGATGAACCCCTGCCGCTGCGGCAACGCCTTCGAGCCCGGCTATGCCTGCAAGCGCGGCCGCATCGACCGCTGCACCGCGGACTACCAGGCGCGCATCTCCGGCCCGCTGATGGATCGCATCGATCTGCGCATCGAGGTGCCGGCCGTCACCGCGGCGGACCTGATCCTGCCGCCGGCAGCGGAGGGATCGGCCGAGGTCGCCGCACGCGTCGCGGCCGCGCGCGACATCCAGCGCGCACGCTATGCCGACGCCGGCCTGCCGAAGGTCCGCACCAACGCCGAAGCGCCAGCATCCGTTCTGGAAGAGGTGGCAAAACCCGATACGCAGGGTCAAAAGCTGCTGCGCGATGCCGCCGAGACCATGCGGCTGTCGGCGCGCGGCTATCACCGCGTGCTGCGGGTGGCGCGCACGCTCGCCGACCTCGACGGCGCCGAGACAATCGGCCGGCTGCATCTCGCCGAAGCGCTGTCCTACCGCGCACTCGCGGAAGATGTGCGCCAGATGGCGTGACGCCTTCCGCATATCAACACGGCGGTAACGAGTTTCCTTTACGGTCTGCAAACCATGAGCCCTGGGGCGTGCCCTGCCCGGCTTCCGGCGCGTGAGTGCGATGTTGCGTTTCGAGGCCTTGACCGCACTGTGAGCCGTTAACGTCCCGTCAACCGCGTTCGCAAGCACCTCTCTCACCCTCAAACACTTCGCAAGCTGAACCGACGCATCGTCGATCAGGACGGGCTTCGGGTTGATGAACATCAGGGTCTTGGCGATGGGTCGGGCGTTCCGGATCAAAGTGCGCATGCGCCGCTTCAGGCGCCGCCATCCCAGGATCAGCTTCGCGATCCGCTCCTTCATGATCTTCTCGGCGACGTTCGGCGCCGCCTATGGCTTCATCGCCGGCAGCCGTGCCGAGCGCTCCGGCTACGATCCCAACGCCTTTGCGATCGGCGCGAGCTTCCTGTTCGCGCTCGCCTGCCTCGGGCTCGCGACGCTGAGCATGCGGCTGCGCTTCGTCAACAAGCGGCTGCGCACGCTCGCCCAGCACAATGAGGCGCTGGTCGACCGCAACTGGGAACTGAAGGAAGCCGAAGAGCGCGCGCGCAGCCTGTTCGAGTCGCAAGGCGACCTGATCGTGCTGCGCGACCACCAGGGCCGCATCACCTTCGCCAACGACGCCTATTGCGCGCTCGCCGGACAACCACGCAGCGCGCTGGTCGGAACCCCCTTCAACTTCGACCTGGTCGAGCAGGGCGACAGCGTGCTGGAAGGCAGCGGCACGCGGATTCACGACCAGAAGATCGCAACGTCATTCGGCACCCGCTGGATCGCCTGGCGCGAAGGCCTGGTGCGGCTCGATGCCGGCCATCCCGCCGAATTGCAGAGCGTCGGACGCGACGTCACCGACCGCACCGAGACCGAACGTGCGCTCTCCGAAGCGCGCGACCAGGCGGATGCAGCCAACCGCGCCAAGTCGCGCTTCCTCGCCATGGCGAGCCACGAGATCCGCACGCCGCTCAACGGCATCATGGGCATGAGCGGCCTATTGCTCGACACCGCGCTGACGCCGGAACAGGCGACTTACGCCCGGGCGGTCAAGACGTCCGGCGAGGCGCTGATGGCGCTGATCGAGGAACTCCTGGACTATTCCAAGATCGAGGCCGGCAAGCTCGATCTCGAGCAGCGCTCCTTCGCGCTGTCGACCCTGATCGAGGAGATCACGGAGCTGCTGGCGCCGCGCGCGCAGGCCAAGAACCTCGAGATCGCCTCCTATGTCGACGAGCGCCTGCCGCTCGAAGTCGTCGGCGACGCCGCGCGGCTGCGCCAGGTGCTGCTCAATCTCGCAGGCAACGCCATCAAGTTCACCGCGCAAGGCGGTGTAGCGCTGATCGTCGAGCCCGGCATGCGGCCGAACGAGATCAGCTTTCTGGTGCGCGACACCGGCATCGGCATCGCGCCCGAAGCCCAGTCGCGCATCTTCCGCGAGTTCGAGCAGGCCGACGAGCGCGTCGCGCGCACCTATGGCGGCACCGGCCTCGGCCTTGCGATCAGCGAGCGCATCGTCAAGCGCATGGGCGGCCGGATCGCGCTGGAGAGCGAGCCGGGCAGGGGGTCGACGTTCGAAGTCTCGATCCCGCTGCAGCCGTCGAACGCAGCCGCGGGACAGACGGCGTTCCCCGGCACCGACCTCACCGGCAAGTCGATCCTGCTGATCGCTCCGCAGGGCATCGAGCCCTCGCTCCTCGCGCGGCGGCTGGAGCGCTGGGGCGGCCAGGCCTGCTTGGTCTCCGATCCCGACGTCGCGCTGGCGCTGCTGCCCGAGCGGTCCTGGCACGCCGTGCTGATCGACCGTGCGCTCGGCCGCGACGTCGTCGAACGGCTGGGCGAGGCCGCCCGCACGCATGCGGCGCAGCGGCTGGTGCTGCTCACCCCCGTCACGCGGCACGAGCAGCAGCTCTCGCCGGCCTTCACCGGCTATCTGGTCAAGCCGCTGCGCGCGGCCTCGCTCGCGGCGCGCCTGTCGCTGACGCCGGACATCGGCTCGCCCGATCTGGCGCCGGAGCCGCCGAGCGAATCGCCGAAGACGAAGCCAGCGCCAGCGAATCCGACGAAGGGACTATCGGTCCTGGTCGCGGAGGACAACGAGATCAACGCGCTCCTGATGCGCTCGCTGCTGACCAGGCTCGGCCATCGCGCGGTGATCGCGACCAACGGCGAGGCGGCGCTGGAGTCCTGGCTCGCCGCGAAGTCCGCGGGAACGCCGTATGAGCTCGTGCTGATGGACATCCAGATGCCGCAGCTCGACGGTATCGAGGCCGCAAAACGCATCCGCGCGCGCGAGGCCGGCGAGCCCGGTCGCCACACGCCGATCCTGGCGCTCACGGCGAACACGCTGGTGGAGGACCGCTACGCCTGCTTCGAAGCCGGCATGGACGGATTCTTGATCAAGCCGCTCGACCGCGAGAAGCTGGAAGAGGCGCTGGCGACGCTCACGGCATCTCGGCAGCTGGCGGTGTAGCGGTTCTCTCCATCGTCGTGAATGCAGCCAGCTACAGCCTGCGCAGCGCCACCGACTCCACGACGTGGTCCGCGCCCTTCTTCAGGATCAGTGTCGCCCGAGGACGGGTCGGCAGGATGTTGTCCTCGAGGTTGGCGAGGTTGGTGCGCTCCCAGATCGCGGTTGCGGTCGCGATCGCTTCCTCGTCCGACAGCGGCGCGTAGCGGTGGAAATACGACTTCGGATCGGTGAATGCGGTATCCCTCAGCGCCAGAAAGCGCTTGATGTACCATTGCCGCAGCGCCGCTTCGTCGGCGTCTATATAGACGGAGAAGTCGAAGAAGTCGGAGACGACGGGCACGGCCTTGCCGTCCCGCGGTAGCTTCCCGGTCTGCAGCACGTTGACGCCCTCGACGATCAGGATGTCCGGCTGGTCGATCTCCACCCATTTGTTGGGCACGATGTCGTAGGTCAGATGCGAATAGACCGGCGCGCGCACGGGATGGCGGCCCGCCTTGATGTCGGAGAGGAAACCGAGCAGCAGCGGCAGGTCGTAGCTCTCCGGAAAGCCCTTCTTCTGCATGATGCCCTGCCGTTCGAGCACGGCATTGGGAAACAGGAAGCCGTCGGTCGTGATCAGGTCGACCTTCGGGCGCGGCGACCAGCGGGCCAGCAGCGCCTGCAGCACGCGGGCGGTGGTGGATTTCCCCACCGCGACCGAGCCGGCGACACCGATGATATAGGGCATCTTGCGGTCGCGGATATTGAGGAACTGACGCTGCGCGTAATAAAGGCGCTGCATGGCATCGACATAGATCGACAGCAGTCGCGACAGCGGCAGGTAGATGTCCTCGACCTCCTGCAGGTCGAGGCGATCATGCATCGAGCGCAGGCGATCGAACTCGCCCGGCTCCAGCGTCATCGGCGTGTCATTGCGCAGCGACGACCATTGGTCGCGCGTGTAGACGCGGTACGGATTATACTGCTGCTCGGGTGCGCGGACATCCATGACGCTACCTTTTCCGTTACGGTTCCCGCTAGTCGCTCTTGCGCGACGCCTTTTCGTCCAGTCCAGACATCGAGGTTCGCTTGTCGAGCGCTGCCTCGACCTCTTCCAGTCTTATGCCGCGCGACTTCAACAGCACGAGGAAATGGTAGACCAGGTCGGCGCTTTCGGCGATCAGATGCGCGCGATCGTTTTCGACCGCCGCAATGACGGTTTCGACCGCTTCCTCACCGAACTTCTTGGCGCAATGCTCGGCGCCCTTGTCCAGGAGCTTGCGGGTGTAGGACGCCTCTCCACCGGCGGCCGCACGGGCATCGATGGTCTCGGCAAGGTCGTGGATCGTGAAACGCCGCATACAAAATACTCAGAACACGCTCCGGCTGACGCGCCGGTCCCCACGGGGAAATGTAGCACTCTTATGATCGGGAGTCGTCAGGCATCGAGACGCATCGGCAGGCCCCGGCGCGCCATGTGCTCCTTGGCTTCGCGGATGGTAAACTCGCCAAAATGGAAGATCGAGGCCGCCAGCACCGCGGTGGCGTGGCCGTCCCGAATGCCGTCGACGAGATGGTCGAGATTGCCGACGCCGCCTGATGCGATCACGGGTACCGGAACACTGTCGGCAATCGCCCGAGTCAGCGAAATGTCAAAACCCTGCCTGGTGCCGTCGCGGTCCATGGAGGTGAGCAGAATCTCGCCGGCGCCGAGCGAGACCACCTCCTGGGCATATTCGATGGCATCGATGCCGGTCGAGTTGCGGCCGCCATGGGTAAAGATCTCCCAGCGGTCCGAGCCGCCGGTGCGCTTGACCCGCTTGGCGTCGATCGCGACCACGACGCATTGCTCGCCGAATTTTTCGGCAGCTTCCTTGACGAATTCGCGCCGCGCCACGGCGGCGCTGTTGATCGAGACCTTGTCGGCGCCCGAGCGCAGCAGCGTGCGAATGTCGTCGATGGCGCGCACCCCGCCGCCGACGGTCACCGGCATGAAGCAGGCTTCCGCCGTGCGCCGGACCACGTCGAGCATGATGCCGCGGTTCTCATGGGTCGCGGTGATGTCGAGAAAGCAGAGTTCGTCGGCGCCGGCGGCGTCGTAGGCGATCGCCGCTTCGACCGGATCGCCGGCGTCGCGCAGGTCGACGAAGTTGACGCCCTTGACGACCCGGCCGTCCTTGACGTCGAGGCAGGGGATCACGCGCACCTTGAACATCGAAAGCTCCTAGGCGGCCGCGCGTGCGTTGCGGATCAAGGTGAGGGCCGCCGCGGGATCCAGCCGACCGTCATAGAGCGCCCGGCCGGCGATCGCACCGGCGAGCTTTTTCGCCGGCGGCATCAGCATGGCCTTGACGTCCTCGATCGAGGCAAGCCCGCCGGAGGCGATCACGGGGATCGAGATGTTCTCGGCCAGCGCGATGGTCGCGTCGAGATTGAGGCCCTTGAGCAGGCCGTCGCGCGCGATGTCGGTGAAGATGATGGCGGCGACGCCGGCGTCCTCGAAACGCTGCGCGATCTCGAGCACGGTCACGGTCGAGGTCTCGGCCCAACCTTCGACCGCGACCTTGCCGTCGCGGGCATCGAGCCCCACGGCGACACGGCCCGGGAACTTCTTCGCGGCGCTCTTGACGAGTTCGGGATCGCGCACCGCTGCGGTGCCGATGATGACGCGCGTGACGCCCTTGGCGAGCCAGGTTTCCACGGTGGCGAGATCGCGAATGCCGCCGCCGAGCTGCACCGGCATCTTGATCGTCTTCAGCATCGCCTCGACGGCCTGCGCATTGACCGGCTTGCCGGCAAAGGCGCCGTCGAGATCGACGACGTGGAGATATTCAAAGCCCTGCGCGGCAAAACTTTGCGCCTGCGCCGCGGGGTCGAGGTTGAACACGGTCGCGCGCGCCATGTCGCCTTGCTCGAGGCGCACGCATTGGCCGTTCTTCAGGTCGATGGCAGGAAAGAGGATCACGGCTTCCATCGCAAAAAGTTCGAGATCAGGGCGAGGCCGAAGCGCTGGCTCTTCTCGGGGTGAAACTGGGTGCCGATCGCGGTGTCCCTGGCCACGATCGCCGTGACCGGCCCGCCGTAATCGGCGCGCGCCAGGACGTCCGCTTCGTCGGACGGATTGAGGTGATAGGAGTGCACGAAATAGGCGTGCTGGCCCTTCGGCCCGAGCGGCAATTTCTCCAGCACCGGATGCTCGCGCAGGACGTCCAGTGTGTTCCAGCCCATGTGCGGAATCTTCAGGTTCTCGTCGCGCGGCGCGATCTTCTCGACGTCACCGGCGATCCAGTTGAGCCCGTCGGTCGTCACATGCTCCTTGCCGCGGCTCGCCATCAATTGCATGCCGACGCAGATGCCGAAGAAGGGACGCGCCTTGACGCGCACGGCTTCGTTGAGCGCCTCGACCATGCCGTCAACCGCATCGAGCCCGCGCCGGCAATCGGCGAAGGCGCCGACACCGGGCAAGATGATGCGGTCGGCGCGATAGGCCCTCTCCGGATCGCTGGTCACCAAGATCTTCTGCGGATCCTGCAGGCCGCGCGCGGCGCGCTCAAAGGCCTTGGCCGCCGAGTGCAGATTGCCGGAGCCGTAATCGATGATGGCGACGCTCATCGCGATCCCCCCGGTTCCGGAAACAAGCCGATGATGCCGCCGGACGGCAGCGGCGGCGGATTCGAGAACGGCTGGCCGGGCACGTTGCGGGTCGGCGGCGGGCCGCCGCGATCCACCGCCCATTGATCGTTGACGATGCCGCGCTGCTTCCGGGCCCAGCGATCGAAGAAGCGATGTTCGGCGGTATCCTCATCGTCGGCGACCACGACGTCGAGCTGTTGCCAATGACGGCGCGACAGCGTCCAGCGGCGCAGGCTTGCCGCCTCGAACCCCATCAGCACGGCTACGACGAGATCGGCGAAAAAGATCGAGCTTTGGCCGACGCCGAGGCTGGCGAGGCCGGCCTGGAAGGCGCCGAAGAAGATCACCCAGCCGATCAGCGCCAGCCACAGCCGGTGCCACAGCAGCCAGAACGGGCCGAAGATCATCGCCCAGAAATGGAAGCTGTCGCGCACGAAGACGAAGTCGTCGGTCGCGCGCAGGTCCGCTCCATTGGGGGAGGGTGCATGAACTGTGAAGACAGGCACGGTGATGCCTCGTTCGCTGGAATTCGTGATACCGCCGGTGGCGCTTCGCGCCGCGTGGCGGAGATGTCAGCCGCCGAGCGAGCCCTTGGTCGAGGGCACTTCGCCCGCCGCCCGCGGATCGATGGCGACGGCGGTTCGCAGCGCCCGCGCCAGACCCTTGAAGCAGGATTCGGCGATATGGTGGCTATTCTCGCCATATAGGGTCTCGACGTGCAGAGTCACGCCGGCGTTCATGGCGAAGGCATGAAACCACTCGCGCACGAGCTCGGTATCGAACTCGCCGACCTTGTCGCGGGGAAAGCCGACCTTGAACACCAGGACCGGCCGGCCCGAGATGTCGATGACGACGCGCGACAGCGTCTCGTCCATGGGCATGTGGACGCTGGCATAGCGGGTGATGCCGGCCATCGCGCCGAGGGCCTGCTTCACGGCTTGTCCCAGCGCGATGCCGGTGTCCTCGGTCGTGTGGTGATGGTCAATGTGCAGGTCGCCCACCGCCTTGACCGTGAGGTCGATGCGGGAATGGCGGGCGAGGAGATCGAGCATGTGGTCGAAAAAGCCGATACCGGTCGCGATCTTGGACACGCCAGTGCCATCGAGGTTCACGGACACCTCGATGTCGGTTTCCTTGGTCTTGCGCTTGATCGTCGCTGTGCGCATTGAAAGCTGGCTTTCGCTCTTGATGTCGTGTGAGCACGATCTTGCTGGAAAACCGGTGCCCACTTTTCCGGATCATGCTCATTCGGGCCGAAAACGGCGGTCTTTTAGCAGCCAAATGGCACCTTCGCTACTGCGGGATCGCCCGGGCAGGCCTCTACTTCTGCCTATGGTGAGCGGAATCGGCAAAGGGGCGCCCGTTGTGTCCTCGGCCCGGACCCCCTAAATCTGGCCGGACAAAAGAGGTACTTCATGCAGGATTCCGGGAATCAGGTGCCGGTCTGGCACGGCACCACGATCGTGACGGTCCGCAAGGGCGGCAAGGTGGTGGTCGGCGGCGACGGCCAGGTCTCGATCGGTCAGACCGTGATCAAATCCAACGCCAAGAAGGTCCGAAGGCTCGGCAAGGGCGACGTCATCGGCGGCTTTGCCGGCGCCACGGCCGACGCCTTTACGCTCTTTGAGCGGTTGGAGGCCAAACTCGAGCAATATCCGGGACAACTGACCAGGGCCGCGGTCGAGCTCGCCAAGGACTGGCGCACCGACCGCTATTTGCGGCGGCTGGAAGCCATGATGATCGTCGCCGACAAGGACGTCTCCCTGGTGCTGACCGGAACCGGCGACGTGCTGGAGCCCGAGGCCGGCGTGATGGCGATCGGCTCGGGCGGCAACTACGCGCTGGCGGCGGCGCGGGCGCTGCTCGACACCGACAAGGATGCGGAGGCCATCGTCCGCCGCTCGCTCGACATCGCCGCCGACATCTGCGTCTTCACCAACCGCAACGTGACCATCGAGAGCCTGTCGGGCGGCTAGAGATGGTCTTGGCCCGCAGCACCAGCCCGAGCGGACCGGCGCTTGCGCCGGTGCATTGGGTTGCGATCGCGCTTCTGCTGCTGGCGCTGCAGGCCTCGATCCTGTTCACGATGGGGCGGGTGCCGATCTGCACCTGCGGCTATGTCAAGCTCTGGCACGGCGTGGTGCAGAGCTCGGAGAACTCGCAGCATATTGCCGACTGGTACAGCTTCTCCCACGTCATCCACGGTTTCCTGTTCTACGCCGCAACCTGGCTCCTGTTCGCGCGGCGATTGCCCTGGCAGGCGCGACTGCTCGTCGCCATGCTGATCGAGGGCGCCTGGGAGATCGTCGAGAACTCGCCCTTCATCATCGAGCGCTATCGCGCCGGCACCATCTCGCTGGATTACTACGGCGACAGCATCGTGAATTCGGTTTCCGACACCGGATTCATGATCCTGGGTTTCCTGGCGGCGCGGCACCTGCCGGTGACGGCCACGGTGCTGATCGGGCTCGCCTTCGAGATCATGACGGCGCTTCACATTCGCGACAACCTGACTCTGAACGTTCTGATGCTGCTCCATCCCATGGCGGCGGTGAAGCAGTGGCAATCGGGCCCGCCGATCATCTGAGCCAAAAGGCGGCTTGTCCTTGGCCGTCTCCCGCCCTAGCTAAGGTCCCATGACAGACTTCTCGCCCCGCGAAATCGTTTCCGAACTCGACCGTTTCATCGTCGGCCAGGCCGACGCCAAGCGTGCGGTCTCCATCGCACTGCGCAACCGCTGGCGGCGCCAGCAGCTCGCGGGCAATCTGCGCGAAGAGGTGCTGCCGAAGAACATCCTGATGATCGGGCCGACCGGCGTCGGCAAGACCGAGATCGCACGGCGCCTCGCCAAGCTCGCCAACGCACCGTTCCTGAAGGTCGAGGCGACCAAGTTCACCGAGGTCGGTTATGTCGGGCGCGACGTCGAGCAGATCGTCCGCGATCTCGTCGAGGTCGCGATCGCCCAGGTGCGCGAGAAGAAGCGCAAGGACGTGCAGGCGCGCGCCCAGCTCGCCGCCGAGGAACGCGTGCTGGACGCACTGGTCGGCGCCAATGCAAGCGCGGCGACGCGGGAATCCTTCCGCCGCAAATTGCGTGCCGGCGAGCTCAACGACAAGGAAATCGAGATCGAGACGCAGGGCTCCGGCAGCGGCCTGCCGATGTTCGAGATCCCGGGCATGCCTGGCGCGCAGATGGGCGCGATCTCGATCGGCGACATCTTCGGCAAGCTCGGGGGCCGCACCAAGACGCGGCGGCTGACGGTCGAGGGCTCGCACGAGCTCCTCGTCAACGAGGAATCCGACAAGCTCCTGGACACCGACCAGCTCACGCTGGAGGCGATCGGCGCCGTCGAGAACAACGGCATCGTGTTCCTGGACGAGATCGACAAGATCTGCGTGCGCGACAATCGCGTCGGCGGCGACGTCTCGCGCGAGGGCGTGCAGCGCGATCTCTTGCCGCTGATCGAGGGCACCACCGTGTCGACCAAGCACGGCGCGGTGAAGACCGACCACATCCTGTTCATCGCCTCCGGCGCTTTCCACATCGCAAAACCCTCCGACCTCTTGCCGGAGCTGCAGGGCCGGCTGCCGATCCGGGTGGAATTACAGGCGCTGACCCGCGACGACATGCGGCGCATCCTCACCGAGCCCGAGGCCTCGCTGATCAAGCAATATGTCGCGCTGATGCAGACGGAGGGCGTCACCCTCGACATCACCGACGGCGCGATCGACGCGCTCGCCGACATCGCGGTCGCCGTCAATTCGACGGTCGAGAACATCGGCGCGCGGCGGCTGCAGACGGTGATGGAGCGGGTGCTGGACGAAATCTCCTTCACTGCGCCGGATCGCAACGGCGAGACCGTGCAGGTCGACGCCGACTATGTGCAGAAGCACGTCGGCGACCTCGCCAAGAACGCCGATCTCAGCCGGTTCATCCTGTAGGCTTCGCGCTGAAATCGACAGGCACCGCTCAAGCCTTCGCACGCCTGATCCGCACATAGAGCGCGCCCTCGCCGCCATGGCCGATATGCGCCTCTTCGAAGCCGACGACAAGAGAGCGAAATTCCGGCAGGCTCAGCCATTGCGGCACCTGGCGGCGCAGCACGCCGCTCTCGCCGCCGCTCCGGCCCTTGCCGGTGATGACCAGCACGAAGGTGAGGCCGTCATGATGGGCGCGGTGCAGGAAGTTCGACAGCGCGTGATGCGCGCGCACCTGCGTCATGCCGTGCAGATCGAGCCGCGCCTCGATCGCGCTGCGGCCACGCGACAGCTTGGTCCGTTCGCGGCGGCCGAGCGGTGCGAGGGGCGGGGTCGCGGGTCTCGTCGCGCGCGGCGCCGGCGGTGGAGCCACGGGTCGCGCCGGCGCCGGATGTCCTGCGGCGGATGGCCCATGCAGCGAAGCGTCCTGCCGCGGCGCGCTCTGGGTCTTCGCCGCGCGTTGCTTCTTCAGCGGCTTGATCTGGCGCGCGACCGTGTCCCACAGCGCGCGCTCTTCCTCGCTGAGCGCGCGGCGGCGAGGCGAGGGATGACGTTCCGGGGCGGGCGGTTGGGACGGTCGTTTCATTGCCGGCGATGACGACGGACGTGGCCGCGCGGTTCGGGGTCCGGTTTAATGGCCGGACGCGGCTCCGGCAACGGCACCCGGTTTGCGGCAGCCATCGCGGCGCCGCTGGTCTGCGAGCCTGCGGAAGTACCGGCTGCAGATGGCCTTGCATCGGACGGATTGGCGGCGTTCTTCAGCGCCTTCGCGGCATCCTTGCCGGGGTCCGTTTGCGGAAACAGTCTTGCGATCTTCTCCGACGGCCTCGGATCCGGGACCGGGAGCCTCTTGCCGCGCGCCACGGGATCGAGGCTCTTCGGCACCAGCATCACGAAATGCATGTTGTGGCGCAGCCGCCCCGAGACCCGGCCGGCCTCGCTGCCGGCGCCGAAATAGAGATCGGCCCGCGCAGGGCCCACGATCGCCGATCCCGTATCCTGCGCGATCATCAGGCGGTGGAACGGCGTCCTCGATCTTTCGGTTTCAATCGGCAGCTCGCCCTCGATGAAGAACGGCGTGCCGTAGACGTGCAGCGCCTTGTCGACCGCGATGGAGCGGCCTGCGGTGAGCGGCACGCCCTGGGCTCCGACCGCCTCGTCCTTGTCGGATAGATTGACCTCGCGGAAGAAGATGTAGGAACGGTTCTGCCGTCGCAGCTCCTTCGCGCCGTCCGGATTCTGCGCCATCCACTCCCTGATCTTCTGCATCGACATCTCCTCCTTGGGGATGATGCCGCGCTCGATCAGGATGCGTCCGACGGCGGTGTAGGGATAGCCGTTGTAGGAATCGTAATTGATGCGGACGATCGAGCCGTTTTCCATGCGAATCCGCGCCGAGCCCTGGATCTGTGCGAACAGCAGATCGGTGGGGTCCCTGAGCCAGGCGATCTCCAGCCCGCGGCCGGCGATCGCGCCGTCCTCGATCTCCCCGCGGTCATAATAGGGCACGAGCTTGCGGCGGCCGATCTTGCGATACACCGGTCCCTTGTTGGGCAGGCTGACCGAGTCCTGACTGAAGCCGCGCACGAACAGGTTGGAGGGGCGGCGGTAGACCGGCACGTTGTAGACGTCGGTCTGCGTGCGCGAGCCATCGAGAATCGGCTCGTAATAGCCGGTGACGAAGCCGTCCGCCTCGCCGAGCCGCGAAATGCGCAAGGGAAGGAAATTCTGCTCGAAGAAGGTCCTGGCCTTGGCCCTGCCGACGGCATCGTCGGGGAAATCGAGCGATTTGGCGATCCGGCACGGCTCGACCAGGGAAGCGCCCAGGGCCTTCGGTTCGGATGCGGCCTGGCGCTGGGCCGCGATCGACCGGCAGCTGACGCGAAAGGCCTTGTAGGCGGCAAGATGATCGTCGCCTGGCCAGCCGGCAACGTCCGGCCAGGATAGCGGCAGATACTGCGCCCCGGCGATCTCGAAGGGGAGCGCGAGGTTGGGATAGGGCAGGGCGCGTGGCGGCGTCGCGGCGGTCTCAGCGCGATGATGCGGATGGTAATGGCGACGCGCAGCTTCCGCGCCGAGCGAAAACGACGACAGCGCGACGGCACCTGCGCACAGCGCCATCGCGCAATTCTTGACGACGAGTCTAGTGCGCGCTTCCGGTGCCAACCAACTTCCAGTTCGGGTCGCGAGAGGCGGTATCGCGGGCGAAGGTCCAGATGTCGGTGATGTCGGCAACCTTGTCCGGATTGCCGTCGACGATGCTGCCGACCTTGTCGCGCGTGACCGAGATCATCTGCGAGACGAAGCGCACGGTGAGCTGGGCAGTGCGGTCGCGCTGCTCGGCGCCGACGAGCTCGGCCTTGTCGATCGAGACGAAGCGCGTCTCCGTCTTCTGCTCGGCCTTCTCGCGCTCCTTGATCGCGGCGTCGAAGCTTTCGTAGACATCGCTCGACAGCAACTCGCGCAGCGCACGGCGATCGCCGTTGGCGAAGGCGAGCACGATCATCTCGTAGGCGCTGCGCGCCCCGGAAAGGAAGTGCCGGGGATCGAACGAGGAATCCTTCTCCGCGATGGCGTCCAGCCCCTGCGCGAGCGCGGTGCCAGGCTCCGTCAGGCCCTTCCAGCGATCGCTGGGCTGCTCGACCTCCGCGGTGGGCGCAAGCGGGGCCTGGTCGATCACCTTGCCCGGCATCGAAACCACGTTCTTGTCCTGGGCGCCCTGCAGCGCATTGCGCGCGCTGCGGTCGAACGGCGGCCGCTCGCTGCCGGTCCGCTGCCCCAGCACGCTGCGCAGGCGCAGGAAAATGAAGACCGCCAGCGCTAGAAAGATGATGGTGTAGATGTCCACGTGGTATTCGCTTTCTGGTCTTCGCCGGGAGAACAGGTCCGGCCAGTAGACCGTTCCTTACCGGAACGGCAAGACTACATCACCAATTTAGGCCCGCTTCGGGTCTGTGGGATGTAGGCACGAAATCTTGCCCGGCCAATGGCGCCTTTTGGCACAGTATAAATTGTAGCGCGTTTTATGCTTAAGGGGAAACCCGATCGTGGGCGGAAATCGCGCATCTTCAATCGTTTAAGGCGAGGACGGCGGACCGGGAACGAACCTGAGAAGACCCCTCCGGCCGCCGTCCGGCGGGCCGTTTGCGGGCCGTTCGTCCTTGTCGACCGAGGCGAGGCTATGTTAGCCAACCGCCCGCGATATCAGGCCCATATTCGGGTTAGGAGAGACTTTCATGACCAATGGCAACGGCAACCCTCCCGAGGCGGCCCCTCCTCCCCAGCTCAACGTGCTGGCGCAGTATACCAAGGACCTCTCGTTCGAGAATCCGAACGCGCCGGCTTCGCTCCAGCCGGGCCAGCAACCGCAGATCAACATCCAGATCAACGTCAACGCCAACAACGTCAGTGAGCACGAATACGAGGTGACGCTGTCGGTCGAGGGCAAGGCCGAGAACGCGGGCAAGGTGATGTTCTCGTTCGAGCTCGCCTATGCCGGCGTGTTCAGGATCGTCAACGTGCCGCAGGAGAACCTGCATCCGCTGATCATGATCGAATGCCCGCGCCTCCTGTTCCCGTTCGCCCGCGAGATCATCGCCACGGCCGTGCGCGACGGCGGGTTCCCGCCGCTGATGCTCGACCCCGTCGATTTCGTCGGTCTGTACCGGCAGAACATGGAGCGGCAGATGGCCGCCCAGCAGTCGGCGGTCAAGCCGAGCTGACGGCAGGCGCCGGCAGGAACTCGTTCCAGATCGCCTTCTCGCCGAGCGTGGCGACGAAGGCCCGATGGGCCTTGCGCTCGGCGTCCGTGACGCGTGCGGCAAGCGGAACCGTCCGCTGCCGCCGCGGCGTTTCGCCGGCAATGCCGACCCGGATCTCCACGGTCTCGGCCGCCAGGATGAGCTGCGACTGCCGCGCGCCGATCAGGTCGACATAGACTTCGGCGAGCAGCTCGGCGTCGAGCAGTGCGCCGTGCTTGGTACGGTGGGAATTGTCGATCGCGTAGCGCGAGCAGAGATCGTCCAGCCGGTTGGACACGCCGGGGTGTTTGCGCCGTGCCAGCAGAAGCGTATCGACCAGCCGATCGCGCGGGATCGGCACCCGCTTGATGCGGTCGAGCTCGGCGTTGATGAAGCCGATGTCGAACGAGGCGTTGTGGATGACGAGCGGCGCGTCGCCGATGAATTCCAGGAACTCGTCGACCACCTCCGTAAACAGCGGCTTCGTCGCCAGGAACTCGGTCGACAGCCCATGCACCGCAAAGGCTTCCGCCGGCACGTCCCGTTCAGGGTTGATGTAGCGGTGGAAGGTCTGCCCGGTCGGCATGCGGTTGAAGATTTCGACGCAGCCGACCTCGACCAGGCGGTCGCCGCGCAGGGGATCGAGGCCGGTGGTTTCGGTGTCGAGGACGATTTCGCGCATGGTGTCGGTTGCTACCGATGGTCGTGGGCGAATCAGCTCCGCCGCTGCGGCATCTTAGCGACTTCGGCCAGGATGTGCTTGATCTGCGCGCGCACGGGATCGAGCCCGTGCGAGGTATCCACCACGAAATCGGCCCGCTTGCGCTTCTCGGCGTCCGGAAGCTGTTTCGCGACGATGGCGTCGAGCTTGGCCGCGTCCATCGTCCCGCGCGCCAGCACGCGCTCGCGCTGCAGCTCCGCCGACGTCGTCACCACGACTACGGCATCGACCCGTGTCTCGCCGCCGGTTTCGAACAGAAGCGGGATATCCAGCACGACGACCGGCGCGTGCGAAGCCTCCGCATCCGCAAAAAATTTCTGGCGCGAGGCGCCGAGCATCGGATGCACGATTGCTTCCAGGCGCTTTATGGCCGAGGGATCGTGGACCACGCGCGCGGAGAGCTTGGCCCGATCGACCTTGCCGCCGGCGGTGGTGCCGGGGAAGGCGGCTTCGATCGCCGGGACAGCCTCGCCTTCATACAGTTCATGGACCCGGGCGTCGGCGTCGTAGACGGGAACGCCGGCTTCCGCGAACAGCTTTGCGGTGGTGGATTTTCCCATCCCGATCGAGCCGGTCAGTCCCAAGATCAGCATCGCGCCAGCGCCATCCCGTTGGTCAGATCTCAACTAGCCGCTCGCGGCGGAGGAATGCAAGCAGCGGCAGGAGCGGCAGGCCGAGGACGGTGAAATGATCGCCCTCGATGCGCTCGAACAGATGGATGCCGAGGCCCTCGAGCTGATAGGCCCCGACGCTCGAGGTCACGGCATCGCCGGCCTCGTCGAGATAGGCGGCGATGGCGCCGTCATCCAGCGATCGCATCGTCATGCGGGCGACCGAAACATCCTCGAAGAGAATCTTGCCGTCACGGGCGACCGCCACCCCGGAATAGAGCTCGTGACTGCGGCCGGCCAGATCGCGCAGCTGCGCCATCGCGTGCGCGCGCCCGGCTGGCTTGCTGAAGAGCCGTTCGCCCAGCGCAAGCGTCTGGTCGGCACCGACGACGTAGCGGCCGTTATTCTTTCGCGAGACCGCCTTGGCCTTCTCGCGTGCCAGCAGCAGGGCGATCTCGCGCGGGTGCGTCAGCCCTGAATCGTCCTGCACCCCGCGCTCGTCGATATCGGCCGGCATCGCCTCAAACGCGAGGCCTGCGTTGGCAAGCAACATCTTTCGCGCCTGGCTTTGCGAGGCCAGGATCAACGGAACTTTGCCGCGCCAGATTGTCATGGCCAAACCGTCATTAGGAAGGCCGGTTGCGCTGCCGGTCGGTATAGAGCTTCAGGACCGCGGCTGCGGTTTCCTCGATCGAGCGTCGCGTCACATCGAGCAGCGCCCAGTTGTGCTTGGCGCTGAGCTTGCGCGCAAAGGCGACCTCGTCGGCGACGGCCTGCTTGTCGATATAGGTGTCGCTGCTGCGGTCGGCGCCCATGCTGAGCAGCCGGTTCTGCCGCACCTGGATCAAACGCTCGGGCGTAGCGTGAAGGCTCACCACGAGCGGCTTGGTCAGCGTTTCCAGTTGATGGGGGATCGGAATCGAAGGCACCAGCGGCACATTGGCCGTGCGGATGCCGCGATTGGCGAGGTAGATCGAAGTCGGCGTCTTGGACGTTCGGGACACGCCGACCAGGACCACGTCGGCCTCTTCCAGGCCTTCGACGTGCTGGCCGTCGTCATGCATCATCGTGTAATTCAGCGCGTCGATTCGTTTGAAGTATTCGGCATTGAGCACGTGCTGGGCGCCGACACGCCCCGTGGTGGCCGCTCCGAGATAGGCCTCGAACAATTGCATCACCGGGCCGATGATCGAGAGACTCGGAACGTTGATTTCCTTGCACTTGCCCTCCAGCCGCGCCACCAGATCCTTCTCCAGCAGCGTGAACAGCACGATTCCCGGCGCTTCCTCGATCTCGTCGAGCACACGGTCGAGCTGCTTCTGGCTCCGCACCAGCGGATAGACATGTTCGACTGGCGTCACGTTGGCATACTGCGCGGCAACGGCGCGTGCCACGGTGATCAGCGTTTCGCCGGTGGAGTCGGAGACGAGATGGAGATGGAAATAGTTGGACGTCGGCACGAAAACTCTTCGGATGACGGCTGGGCGAGGTGTGAATAGCTGTGGAGCTTAACCCCTTGGAAAGGGTTGTGCGACACCGGCGGCGGGATAACCGCCAAGTTTCTTCACATCGCCTCGCCAGGGAACAAGTCGGGAGCCTGCATGAGCCGAAACCGGGATTGCAGGCAGGAAGCTCTTGATAAGCTGCCGACAGTTTTGCGCAAGCCCTTGAAGATGGACGGATTATCCGCGCGCGGAAGATCGGGGCCGGACATGTTGATCGATGTGAAGAAGCGCTGGCAAGACGGCTGACGATGTTGCGTGAGTCAAATCCACCGTCACTCAGACTCAAACCTTAAGAATCTAGAAGTTTTAGGTTTAGAAGAGCCGAGCGCAGGGATATGTGTGCGCTCACATTCATGAATGAATTCTTACTATCCCCACTGCCCGAAAGGCTGGGGTTGGGAAGTCGGGACGACCAGCATGTACGAATGGATCAAGGCGCTGCACGTGATTTCAGTGATCTCCTGGATGGCGGGGATGCTCTATCTGCCGCGACTGTTTGTCTATCATTGTGAGGCCGAGGTCGGCTCGAAGCAGTCGGAAACCTTCAAGGTGATGGAGTGGCGGCTGTTCAAGCTGATCATCAATCCCGCAATGATGGTGGCCTGGCTCGCCGGGCTCTATCTCGCATGGTCCGGCCACTGGTTTTCGGCGCACTGGTTTCACGTCAAACTGGCGCTGGTGTTGACGCTGTCGGGGGTCCACGGCTTTTTCTCCCGCTGGGTCAAGGACTTTGCCGCGGACCGGCGCGTGCGGAGTCAGAAATTCTATCGGATTATCAATGAGGTGCCGACGATCCTGATGATCTTCATCGTCATCATGGTGATCGTGAAACCGTTCTAGGCAGAAATCGCTCGCCTGCGCTCAGCGCTTCGGCTTGCGGAGCGAGAAGCGATTTTCTATATTGAGTGCATCCCACCCAACGCAGGCGGATGTGGTTGCTTCCGAGCTTTCTGAGCCGGACACCGCATCAGGTTTGAAGCCTCACCGGCACTCACCTTGCTAGACCTGCGGACCTTATCTTGCACCTCGCGCACGTCCGCATTCCAAGCCTCCTCGCACCCCTTCCAGAGACTACCCCACAGGACCACCCCAATGCGGGAAATCAAGCTCCAAGACCTCAAGTCCAAAACTCCGGCCGAGCTCGTCTCGTTTGCGGAGGAGAACGGGGTCGAGAACGCCAGCACCATGCGCAAGCAGGAGCTGCTGTTCGCCATCCTCAAGCAGCTCGCGATCCAGGAGATCGACATCATCGGCGAGGGTGTCGTCGAGGTTCTCTCCGACGGTTTCGGCTTCCTGCGCTCGCCGGACGCCAACTATCTGCCGGGCCCGGACGACATCTACGTCTCGCCGTCGCAGATCCGCCGCTTCGGGCTTCGCACCGGCGACACCATCGAAGGCCATATCCGGGGCCCCAAGGAGGGCGAGCGCTATTTCGCGCTGCTGAAGGTCAACACGCTCAATTTCGAGGAGCCGGAAAAGGCCAAGCACAAGGTCAATTTCGACAACCTCACGCCGCTGTTCCCGAACCAGCGGTTCCGGATGGAGATCGACGATCCCACGCGCAAGGACCTGTCGGCCCGGGTCATCGACATCGTGGCACCGATCGGCAAGGGTCAGCGCGCCCTGATCGTGGCGCCGCCGCGTACCGGCAAGACCGTGCTGATGCAGAACATCGCGCATTCGATCACGCATAATCACCCGGAGTGCTACCTGATCGTGCTCCTGATCGACGAGCGTCCGGAGGAAGTTACGGACATGCAGCGATCGGTGAAGGGCGAGGTGGTGTCCTCGACCTTCGACGAGCCGGCCGCGCGTCACGTTCAGGTCGCCGAGATGGTGATCGAGAAGGCCAAGCGTCTGGTCGAGCACGGCCGCGACGTCGTCATCCTCCTGGATTCGATCACGCGCCTCGGCCGCGCCTACAACACGGTGGTGCCGTCGTCCGGCAAGGTGCTGACCGGCGGTGTCGATGCCAACGCCCTGCAGCGGCCGAAACGCTTCTTCGGCGCTGCGCGCAACATCGAGGAGGGCGGCTCGCTGACGATCATCGCGACCGCGCTGGTCGATACCGGCAGCCGCATGGACGAGGTCATTTTTGAAGAGTTCAAGGGCACCGGCAACTCGGAGCTGATCCTCGACCGCAAGGTCTCGGACAAGCGCACCTTCCCGGCGATCGACATCTCGCGTTCCGGCACCCGCAAGGAGGAGTTGATTACCGATCCGCAGGTGCTGAAGAAGATGTACGTGCTGCGGCGGATCCTGAACCCGATGGGGACGATGGACGCGATCGACTTCCTGCTCGACAAGCTCCGCAACACCAAGAACAACGCTGAGTTCTTCGAGTCCATGAACACCTGAGCCGATCGTGGCAGCCGAGATTGCAGAGGGCGCCTCCGGGCGCCCTTTCTGTTTTGTTGCAGCAATTGCTGCGGCAAGGGTGCAGCATGGCGGCGGGTGGATTGTCGCGGTGGATGAAATGTAAGCCATTGGCATAAATGGGGTTTTGACAATATCTGTGTGCCTGGAGCGACCTTAGGCACGAATTCGCAGCAAAATTGTTGCACCCATGTTGCGATGCAATAGCGGTCGGGTCGGCATTTGGGGTTTGCTGAAATCGCCGTTTGCGTTTTGAAGGGCTGGCGGACAAATAGGCCATGCATCCGCGAGACCAGACCATTTTCGCCCTGTCGTCAGGCCGGCCGCCGAGCGCGATAGCGATCGTGCGGGTGTCCGGGCCGGCGGCCGGCGAGGTCGTCCGGCGACTGTGCGGCAAACTGCCGTCGGCGCGCCGGGCGAGCCGGAGGCTCCTACGCGATGTCGGCGGTGAGGCGATCGACGATGCGGTGGTGCTGTGGTTTCCGGCACCGGCAAGCGCGACCGGCGAGGACGTCGCCGAATTCCACGTCCATGGTGGCCGCGCGGTGCTGACGGCGCTCGTCGCCGCGATTTCCGCTATTCCGAATGTGCGGACCGCCGAGCCCGGCGAGTTCACCCGCCGCGCGTTCGAGAACGGCAAGCTCGACCTCACCGAAGCCGAGGGCCTCGACGACCTCATTCATGCCGACACCGATCGCCAGCGGCGCCAGGCGCTACGGCAATTGCAGGGCCTGCTCGGCGACCGCGCGCGCGACTGGCGCGAGCGCATCATCGAGGCCTCGGCGCTGATCGAAGCCGGGATCGACTTCTCCGACGAGGGCGACGTGCCGGCGGAATTGATCGCGCCGGCGCTGCGCGCGATCGGCGCGCTCCACGGGGAAATCGCGAAAGTGCTTGCGGCACAGGGCAAAGCCGAACGGCTGCGCGACGGCCTGGTGGTCGCGATCGCTGGCCCGCCCAATGTCGGCAAGTCGACGCTGATCAACCAGCTGGCGCGGCGTGAGGTGGCGATCGTCTCGCCGCATGCCGGCACTACGCGCGACGTGATCGAGGTGCAGCTCGATCTCGACGGCTATCCGGTGACCGTCATGGACACCGCCGGCATCCGCGAGACCGACGATCCCGTGGAGCAGGAGGGCGTGCGGCGCGCCCGCGCGCGGGCGGCGGACGCCGATCTCGTGCTGTGGCTGACCGACGGCGGGCAGACGGGTGAGGCGCCGTCGGCGGGATCCACGCCGGTGTGGACCGTGCGGAACAAGATCGATCTTGAATCGGGGGGCTTGAGTCCGGAAGCAGGCCCCGGTAAGGGACCGGTCTTCGCGATCTCGGCGAAGCAGGGCGAGGGCCTCGCGGATCTGATCAAGGCGCTGGTCGAATTCGCGGCGTCGTTCTTTGGAACCAGCGAGGGTGCCCTGGTCACCCGCGCCCGGCAGCGGGAGCTCCTGAGCGGGGCAGCGGAGGCGCTGGCGCGTAGCCTGGAGTTGGTCGATGCCGGCGAGGAGCTCGCGGCGGAGGAACTGCGGGCGGCGGCCTATGCCCTCGGGCGATTGCTCGGCCGGGTCGATGTCGAGGACATCCTCGGCGCCATTTTTCAGAAGTTTTGTATCGGAAAGTAGCCTTAGTTCTACGTTCTAGGACTATTTCTACGTCCACGGCTTGGCGTTTCACGTGAAACGGTTGGCTGGAAGAGCTTGTTTCACGTGAAACAACCCCTGCCAAGTTTCCGCTTTCGGCCCCGATCGACCTGAGATAAAGCTCCGGCATGCCGACACCGCGATCCAACTTCGACGTCATCGTCATCGGCGGCGGCCACGCCGGTTGCGAGGCTGCGGCTGCGTCCGCCCGGATGGGCGCGGCGACGGCGCTGGTGACGCACCGCTTCGCCACCATTGGCGCCATGTCCTGCAATCCCGCGATCGGCGGTCTCGGCAAGGGCCATCTGGTCCGCGAGGTCGATGCGCTCGACGGTCTGATGGGCGTGGTGGGGGATGCCGGCGGGATCCAGTTCCGCGTGCTCAATCGCCGCAAGGGCCCGGCCGTCCGTGGGCCCCGGGCCCAGGCCGACCGCAAGCTCTACGCAGCCGCGATGCAGGCCGCCATCCGGGCGACCGCCGGCCTTGAGGTGATCGAGGGCGAGGCCGACGAACTGATCGTTGTGGAGGGACGCGTCTGCGGCATTTGTCTGGTTGACGGCCGGACGCTGCGGGCAGGGGCAATCGTCGTCACCACGGGGACCTTCCTGCGGGGGCTGATTCATCTCGGCGAAAGGACCTGGCCCGCCGGGCGGGTCGGCGAGGCGCCAGCGATGGGTCTTTCAAGGTCCTTTGAACGGGCCGGCTTCACCTTGGGCCGGCTCAAGACCGGGACGCCCCCGCGGCTCGACGGCACCACGATCGACTGGTCCGCGGTCGAAATGCAGCCCGGCGACGATCCGCCTGAGCCTTTCTCGGTGCTGACCGAGCGCATCACCACTCCGCAGATTCAGTGCGGCATCACCCGGACCACACCGGCCACCCATGAGGTGATCCGGGCCAATGTGCACCGCTCGCCAATGTATTCCGGGCAGATCAAGAGCACGGGACCGCGCTATTGTCCCTCGATCGAGGACAAGATTGTCCGCTTCGGCGACCGCGACGGCCACCAGATCTTCCTCGAGCCGGAGGGGCTCGACGACAGCACGGTCTATCCCAACGGCATCTCCACCTCGCTGCCGGAGGAGGTCCAGCTCGCGATCCTTGCCACCATCCCGGGCTTGGAACGGGTCAAGATGGTTCGGCCGGGCTATGCCATCGAATACGACCACGTCGATCCCCGCGAGCTCGATCCGACCCTGCAGACCCGGCGGCTGCGGGGCCTGTTCCTGGCCGGCCAGATCAACGGCACCACCGGATATGAGGAAGCTGCCGCCCAAGGGATTGTCGCCGGCCTGAACGCGGCGCTTTCGGCCGGTGGCTCCGTGCTGACGGTGTTCGATCGCGCCGACGGCTATCTCGGCGTGATGATCGACGATCTCGTCACCCGCGGCATCAATGAACCCTATCGGATGTTCACCTCGCGTGCCGAATACCGGCTGACGCTGCGGGCCGACAATGCCGACCAGCGCCTGACCGAGAACGGCATTGCCTTGGGTTGCGTCGGCGCGGCCAGGACCCGGCATCACCGGGCCAAGATGGCGGCGCTGCAAGCGGCGAAGGCCTTGTCGAAGTCGCTGGCGATCACCCCGAACGAGGCTATCAGGCACGGACTGTCGCTCAACCGTGATGGCCAGCGTCGGTCGGCCTTTGAGCTACTGGCCTATCCCGAGATCGGCTGGAACCAGGTGCGAGCGATCTGGCCGGAGCTGTCGGCCATTGACCCCGTCAGCGCTGCCCATCTCGAGATCGACGCCAAATACGACGTTTACCTGGGGCGCCAAAGCGCCGACGTCGAGGCGTTCCGCCGGGACGAGAGCCTGATCCTGGCCGAGATCGACTACAGCCTGGTGCCCGGACTATCCAACGAGGTCCGCGCCAAGCTGGAAGCGGCGCGGCCCTTCACGGTCGGGCAGGCGGGCCGGATCGACGGGATGACACCGGCCGCACTCGGCATCCTCGCCGCCTATCTCCGGCGCGAGGCCCGGCGGAAGAGCACGAAGGCCATCGCCTAGGGGGCGTTTCACGTGAAACATCGCGGGCCGCCGAAAGGCACCTCCCATTCTCAAGGATCCGGCGCAGGTAAGGGGCCGAGGCGTCGTTCCGGTTCGGCTCCGCAGACGCCGGCGAAGGCGGTTTCTGTCCCGGACGAATCCCTGGACACGGCGCTTGCCGCCGATAAGGCCGCCGCTCTCAAGCTCGCGCCTGTTTCACGTGAAACGGAAGCCCGGCTCGACCGCTACATCGCGCTGCTGCGTGAGTGGCAGGCCAAGACCAATCTGGTCGCATCCTCGACCTTGCCCCACCTCTGGACCCGGCATATCGCCGATTCGCTGCAGCTGGTGGCGCTGGCGCCCGATGCCCGGAGCTGGGTCGATCTCGGCAGCGGAGGCGGTTTTCCGGGGATCGTGCTCGCTTGCGTCATGGCGGAGTTTCCGGGCGCGGTCGTCCACCTGGTCGAGCGCAATGCCAAGAAGGCGGCCTTCCTGCGCGAGGCGATTCGCGTCACCGGCTCGCCGAGCATGGTCCATCTCGCCGAGATCGGGGATAATGTGGATAGAATCACCGGCCCGGTCGATTGCGTCACTGCCCGTGCGCTGGCTCCGCTACACCAACTCGTAGGTTTTGCGGAGCCGCTGGTGCACCTCGGTGCAAAAGCTCTATTTCTGAAGGGTCAAGATATAGAGGCTGAATTGACCGAAGCCGCTAAATATTGGAGTATCCAGCCGCAACTGCACCAGAGCCGGACGGGCGACGGCTGGATCGTGGAGCTTGCCGCCATTGAGCGGCGCGGGTGAGGGGTCGACGGGGGTCGAGTTGGGTGATGGGCATGACCGAGATTGACGAGCCACAGCACGAGCAGGCCGAAACCGTGCCACAGGGCCATCCCCGTATCCTGGCGCTCGCGAATCAGAAGGGCGGCGTCGGCAAGACAACCACAGCGATCAATCTCGGTACGGCACTCGCCGCAATTGGTGAGCGCGTCCTGATCGTCGATCTCGACCCGCAGGGCAACGCCTCGACCGGGCTGGGCATCGACCGCCGTAACCGGAGCTGCTCGACCTACGACGTCCTGATCGGCGAGGCCTCCTTGCGCGAATCCGTGGTCGCGACTGCGGTGCCGCGGCTGCACATCGCGCCCTCCACCATGGACCTCTCCGGCCTCGAGCTCGAGCTCGGCACCACGCCGGGCCGTGCCTTCCGCCTGCGCGACGCCATCGGCTCGCTGAACAACAACGTCTCGCCGGACGCCGACTACACCTATGTGCTGATCGATTGTCCGCCCTCGCTCAACCTGCTCACGGTCAATGCGATGGCGGCCTCGGACGCGATCCTGGTGCCGCTGCAATGCGAGTTCTTCGCCCTCGAAGGCCTGTCGCAATTGTTGCAGACGGTGGAGCAGGTACGCTCGACGCTCAATCCGAACCTGTCGATCCACGGCATCGTGCTGACCATGTTCGACTCGCGCAACAATTTGTCGAACCAGGTCGTGGCCGACGTCCGGCAGTTCATGGGCGAAAAAGTCTACAAGACCATGATCCCGCGCAACGTGCGCATCTCGGAGGCGCCGTCCTACGGCAAGCCGGTGCTGGTCTACGATCTCAAATGCGTCGGCAGCGAAGCCTATTTGCGCCTCGCCACCGAGGTGATCCAGCGCGAGCGCGAGCTGCGCACCACGCATTGATGCGATGATCCGTAGGGTGGGCAAAGCGAAGCGTGCCCACCAAGCTATATCCGGTCGGAAGATGGTGGGCACGGCGCGAAGACGCGCCTTTGCCCACCCTACGATCACCACACGTGAAATTCAGTTCTGGAGTGTTGCTACGTGAATCCAAGGGAGCTGGCGATGGCCGACGAAGCGCGTTCGCGACTGGGCCGGGGTCTTGCGAGCCTGATCGGCGACGTCGGCGGCGAGGCCGCCCATGTCGAACGGCCGCGCGCGCAGCGCAAGGTGCCGATCGAGTTCATCAAGCCCAATCCGCGCAACCCGCGCCGCAGCTTCTCGGAGGTCGAGCTGAAGGAGCTCGCCGATTCGATTCGCCAGCACGGCGTGATCCAGCCGATCGTGGTGCGTCCGGTGAAGGGCGCGCAGGACCGCTACGAGATCATCGCCGGCGAGCGGCGCTGGCGTGCCTCGCAGCTTGCCGGCCTGCACGAGGTGCCGATCGTCCCGGTCGACATCAGCGACAGCGACGCGCTGGAATTCGCGATCATCGAGAACGTGCAGCGCGAGGATCTCAACCCGCTGGAGGAGGCGCAGGGCTATCACGCGCTCGCCAACGAGTTCAAACGCAGCCAGGACGACATCGCCAAGGTGGTCGGCAAGAGCCGCAGCCACGTCGCCAACATGATGCGGCTGACCAAGCTGCCCGCGGAGGTGCAGGCTTTCATCGCGCAGGGCCAGCTCTCGGCCGGCCACGCTCGCGCGCTGATCGGCGTACCCGATCCGCTCGCGGCCGCCAGGCGCATCGTCGCCGAAGGCCTCAACGTGCGCCAGGCCGAAGCGCTCGCGCATGAAGAGGGCGTGCCGGAGCGCAAGCCGCAGAAGGCGAGGGCCGGCGGAAAGGCGAAGGACCCCGACACGCTCGATCTCGAGCGCCGCGTCAGCGACGCGCTCGGGCTGAAGGTTTCGGTCAATCACCGCGATCCCGGCGGCACCGTCCAGATCAGCTATTCCAGCCTCGACCAGCTCGACGAGGTGATGCGGCGGCTGGCGAAGGGGATCTGACCGTCATTCCGAGGAGCGAAGCGACGAAGCAATCCAGTCTGTTTCCGCGGAGGTAGTCTGGATTGCTTCGCTTCGCTCGCAATGACGGAGGAGAGACTTTCTACCCCCGCCGTTTTGCGTTCGCTGCGATCGACATCAGCGCGCGCTGGGCGATGGCGGCGGCGAGCGCCGGCTGCTTGCGGGTGTCGAGCGCTGCGGTGGCGAGCTGCTCGATGATGGCGGTGAGCCTTGCTACGCCAAGATTGCGCAACGCCGTCTCGACCGAACCCTTGCGGGAAAAATGCAGGCGCGGAAAGCCGCCGTCGAGCACGGCCGACAGGGGCGTGCCGTCGGCGATCGCGAGCGCGGACTTGTGCAGCCACGCCGCCTGGCGCTGCGCGGCCGAGATGATCACGCCGGGATAGGTGCCGGCGATCATCGCCTTCGCAAACTCGCTCTCGACGATGTCGGGCCGGCCGGCGAAGGCGCCGTCGACGATCGGATCGAGCTTCAGCTCGGAGGCGTCCGCGACCACGGCCATGACGTCGTCGAGCGTGATCTCGCCCTTGCCATGGGCGTAGAGCGTGAGCTTGCGCAGCTCGTTGCGCGAGGCCTGGCGGTCGCCGCCGAGAAACGACATCAGCGCCGCGCGCGCGTCCGGCGCGATGCGCAAATTCGCGAGCCTGAGCTCGTCCTCCATCAGCTTTGCGAGATCGCGCTCGGTGTCCGGATAGCAGCCGATGGCGACCGCGGTCCTGGCCCGCTCACAGGCCTTGCGCAGCGGCGATTCCGGGCGCAGCTCGCCGGCTTCGATCACGATGCGGCAATCCCTGACCGACATCTCGCTGAGCGTGTCGACGCCGCCGGCAAAGCTGCGGGAGCCGGCGCGAATGCGGATCGCGCGACGGCCGCCGAACAGCGGCACCGTCATGGCCTCGTCGACCAGCCGCGACGGCTCGGCCGACAGTTCATCGCCGTCGAGCTTCACCAGCGAGAAGGGATCGTTGGGATCGTCGACCGCGGACGCAATCAGCGCGTCGGCGCGCTCGCGCACGAGGCCGGCGTCGGGGCCGTAGAGCAGGATGATCGGGCGGCCCGGATCGGGCCGGGCGAGGAAGCTGTCGATCTCTTTTCCGCGGAGCGCGACCATCGATCCTCAAGCTGTCATTTCGGGGCCGCGCGCTACGCGCCCCGAAATGACGTAAGTGGTGTCAGATGCCGGCGGTGAAGAACGAGGCCAGCCGGGTCGTGATGTTCTCGGCGATCTCGTTGGCGGCACGGTCCTCGGCGTCGCGATAGGCGCGGGTGCGGGCATAGCGCTGGTAGGAGCCGGGCATGTCGTAGGAGACGCGCGCAAAGGTCGTGCCGGTCATCACCGACTTGTTGGTCGCGATCTCGATCAGATTGTACTGCGCGTCGATGCCGTAGTTTTCGCTGTTCGGCAGGCCGGTGTTGGGATTGATGATCAGCGAGGAGCGGCTCGACGTGAACCGCAGCACCAGGCGGTGGGTCGGCGGCATGCCGGTGGCGCTGCCGTAGAGCTTGAAGGCGAGCGCATTGCGGATCTCCACCCCGACTCGGGCCTCGCGCGAGGCGTTCGGCTTGTCGACGGGCGGAATCTCCACGCCCATCAGCTTTTCCCGCAGGGCGGGGGTGCCGTCGCTGCGCTCGGCATACATCGGCTGGAAGCAGCCGGCCGTCAGCGCGGCCAGACCGGCGACGGCCAGAAGGCGGGCTGCGATGCGGATCCTAGCCGACGACATTCACGATCCTCTTGGGAACGATGATCACCTTGCGGACGGGCTTGCCGTCCAGCGCCAGCTTTACCGCATCGAGCGCCAAAACGGCAGCCTCGATTTCCGGATTCTGTGCCGCTGTTGCCACGGTGACCTCGCCCCGCTTCTTGCCGTTGACCTGGACCACCAGTGTCACGCTATCTTCAACCAGCAAATCGCGTTCGATTTGCGGCCAAGCGGCCTCCGATACCAGTCCGCTCCCGCCCAGGGCCTGCCAGCATTCCTCGGCCAGATGCGGCATCATCGGGGAGAACAGCTGGACCAGGATCCGGCTGGCCTCCTTGACCGCCCAGGCAAGGTCAGGGGAAGGCTGGCCGGGCCGCTGCAGGGCCTCCGACAGGGCGTTGGCGAACTCGCGGATATGGGCGAGGCAGACGTTGAAATGCAGCCGCTCGATCCCGGCCGTGACCTTGTCCAGCGCGCCATGAGCGGCCTTGCGCAAGGCGGTCGCGTCCTCGCCAAAGCTCGCCGGCCGGGCGGCCGACGCGCCCTTGGCGATACCGGCGGATTCACCGACCAGCCGCCACAGCCGCTGCACGAAGCGCGAGGCGCCCTGCACCCGCTCGTCGCTCCAGATCACGTCGCGATCCGGCGGTGAGTCCGACAGCATGAACCAACGCGCGACGTCGGCGCCGTAGGTCTCGATGATGTCGTCGGGGTCGACGGTGTTCTTCTTCGACTTCGACATCTTCTCGATGGGGCCGATCGCGACCTGCTCGCCGGTCGCCAGCAGGCTGGCGCGGCGGTCGTTGCCGGCTCCCTCGATCTTCACTTCGGCCGGCTGGACGAACGTGCCGTCCGCCTTCTGGTAGGTCTCGTGCACCACCATACCCTGGGTGAACATGCCGGCGAACGGCTCCTCCATGGCGATGTGGCCGGTCGCCTTCATCGCGCGCACGAAGAAGCGGCTGTAGAGCAGATGCAGGATCGCGTGCTCGACGCCGCCGATATACTGGTCGACCGGCATCATTCGGTTCACCAGCGGCTGGGTGGTCGGCGAGGTCTCGTTCCAGGGATCGGTGAAGCGCGCAAAGTACCAGGACGAATCCACGAAGGTGTCCATGGTGTCGGTTTCACGCTGCGCCTTGCCACCGCATTTGGGGCAATTCACGTGCTTCCAGGTCGGATGATGGTCGAGCGCGTTGCCGGGCCTGTCGAAGGTCGCATCATCAGGCAGCCGCACGGGCAAGTCCTCGTCCGGCACCGGCACCACGTCGCATGTCGGGCAGTGGATCACCGGGATCGGGCAGCCCCAATAGCGCTGGCGCGAGATGCCCCAGTCGCGCAGGCGGAAATTGACCTGCCGCTCGCCGACGGGCGCGTTGCCGCGCGTCTCGGTTTCCAGCCGCTTGGCCACATCTTCCTTGGCCTGCTCGATGGTCATGCCGTCGAGGAAGCGCGAATTGATCATGCGGCCGTCGCCGTCAAAGGCGGTGTCGGTGATGACGAATGACTTCGGATCCTGGCCTTCCGGGCACACCACCGGTACGTTGCCGAGACCGTACTTGTTGACGAAGTCGAGGTCGCGCTGGTCGTGCGCGGGGCAGCCGAAGATCGCACCGGTGCCGTATTCCATCAGCACGAAGTTTGCGACGTAGACCGGCAGCTTCCAGGTCGGATCGAACGGGTGCACGGCGCGGATGCCGGTGTCGAAACCCTGCTTCTCGGCGGTGTCGATGATCTCCTGCGCGGTGCCCATCCGCTTGATCTCGGCGATGAACTCCGCGAGCTTCGGATTCTTCGCGGCTGCTGCCTGCGCCAGCGGATGATCGGCCGAGATCGCCATGAACTTGGCGCCGAACAGCGTGTCGGGGCGCGTGGTGAAAATCTTCAGCTCCGTCTCGCCAGCGGGCGTCGTCGCGGCGTCGAGCGCGAAGCGGATCAAGAGGCCTTCCGAGCGGCCGATCCAGTTGCGCTGCATCAGCCGCACCTTGTCGGGCCAGCGATCGAGCCCATCCAGCGCGGCAAGCAGTTCCTGCGAGTACTTCGTGATCTTGAAGACCCACTGGTTCATTTCCCGTTGTTCCACGACGGCGCCGGAGCGCCAGCCGCGGCCGTCGATCACCTGCTCGTTGGCGAGCACGGTCATGTCGACCGGGTCCCAGTTCACCTTGCGCTTCTCGCGCTCGGCGAGACCGGTGCGCAAGAAGTCCAGGAACATCTTCTGCTGGTGCTTGTAGTAGGAGGGATCGCAGGTCGCGATCTCGCGGCTCCAGTCCAGCGACAGCCCGATCGAACGGAGCTGCTTCTTCATCGTGGCGATGTTGTCGTAGGTCCAGGCCTTCGGCGCGACCTTGCGCTCGATCGCGGCGTTCTCGGCCGGCAGGCCGAAAGCGTCCCAGCCCATCGGGTGCAGCACGTTGAAGCCCCTCGCGCGCATGAAGCGGGCCAGCACGTCGCCGAGCGTATAGTTCCGGACATGGCCGATATGGATGCGCCCGGACGGGTAGGGGAACATCTCCAGGACATAATATTTCGGCCGCGGATCGTCGTTCTTGGAGACGAAGATCTTCTGGTCGTCCCAGGCGGCTTGCCAGCGCGGTTCGGCGTCGCGGGCGTTATATCGTTCGGAGGTCATGGAATCGCTGGGGTTTTTCGTGGATTCGGCCGTCGATAAAGACGGCGGACTAGGCCACAAAAGGGGCTCGGGGGTCAACGCCCGGGACGGCCGAAAAGGCCCAGGGAAGGGCGGCGGCTAGCCCGCCATCGCGATGCCGGCGCGGACCGGCACCACGCCGTGCTCGACCACCATGTTCCGGCCGCGGTGCTTTGCGGCGTAGAGGGCGGCGTCGGCCGCCTCGATCAGGTCGCCCGGACGCAAGGTCTCGTTCGGACGGGTCGCGGCGACGCCGATGCTGACGCTCACGATCATGTGCTCGGAGGTGATGTGCGGCAGGCAGAGCTGCAGCACGGCGGCGCGCACCTTCTCGCCGATCTCGGCGGCCTGCGCCAGGTCGGCGTTCGGTAGCAACAGGCAGAACTCCTCGCCGCCATAGCGGGCCGCAAAGCCCAAAGTGTCGGCGGCGATCCCGGACAGCGTCTCGCCGATTCTGGTCAGGCAGGAATCGCCTTCGAGGTGGCCGTAGGTGTCGTTGAACAGCTTGAAATGATCGACGTCGATCATCAGCAGCGACAGCTCGCTGTGATGCTGCTGCGCCCGCATCCAGTCGAAATCGAGCCGGCTCTGGAAGCCGCGGCGGTTGGCGAGCCCCGAGAGCATGTCGATCGAGGCCATCACGGTCAGGCGGTCGTTGCTGGCGACCAGCTCGCGCTCGCGCTGGCCGAGTTGGGCTGCCATGGCGTTGAAGGCGCGCGCGAGCGGCACGAATTCGGAAGGCAGGCGATTGCGCGCGGCGCGCGCCGACAGGTCGCCCTCGCCGAAGCGCTTGGCCATGTCGGCCAGCATCTCGATCGGCTTGATCACGAGTTTTTCGGCGGCGATCAGCGCGCCGAGCAGGACGAAGACGACGACGAAGGCGAGCTGCAGATAGGCGGTGCGGATGTCGCGGCTGACGGCGGCGGAGACCTTGTCCTCGTCGATGCTGGCGATCAGGCGCGCATTGGTGCCGGCGATGCGGATGAAGCTGACCGCGCGCCTGGAGCCGTCGGCCGCCATGAAGGACAGCGATCCCTCGTCCTGGTCCGAGCGCAGCGCCATGTCGGAGATCGCCGCCATCAGCGGGATGTTGTCGAGCGGGCGCCCGACAGCGCTGCGCTGGTCGGCGGGGGCCGCGAGCACCGTGCCCGCGCTGTCGACCAGCACGGCGGAGATGCCGGGCCGGCCGCCCAGATTGTACATGATCTTCGACATCCACTCGAGGTTCACGGTGGCGAGCACGACGGCGTCGGATTCGCCCGACAGCGCCGAGACCGGGTAGACCGCCATGACGGTCGGCGTCTGCGCGGGACGCGCGAGCAGGAAGTCGGACAGCACGAAGCGGCCGGTCTCCTGCGCCTGCTGGAAATACGGCCGGTCGCTCAGATCGAGGCCGACATACATGTTGTTGGTGGAGCACTGGATGCGTCCGTCCTGGCCGGCGATCAGCAGCGTGCGGATCCACGGCAGGCTGGTCGGCAGGCTCGCGCGCAGCACGTCGCAACTGCGGCTGACGCCGCCGATCGAGGCGCGGATGAAGGCTTCCGATTTCAGGATGGTCTCGACCGAGGAGATGACCTCCCGCTGCGCGTCCGCGCTGTGCCGCGCCACGGTGGTGAATTCGACCGTGGCCTGCGCGATCTGCTTGCCGCGCGCTTCCTCGAGCGAACGGATGCGCTCGAACATCAGGGGCGCAACCAGGATCACGGCCAGCAGGGCCAGCCTGGCCCGGATGCCGAGAACCTGCTTGAGTTTCACGCGCTTGCGGTTGAGACTGACGTTTGCCATTTTCGTTACCCACCCCCGCGCGCAAGGTAGGCCGAAGGGTTCAAGAACCCTTTCTTGAACTGGGTAAAATTGGAACTACCTCCGTACTATCACGGTCGATCGGACATCATGACAGCAACGAACACCGCGCCGTTAACCGGGCATTCACCAAATGCGCTCGCCGCGGTGGAGCGGGAGGTCGCGCGGGCCTGCGCCGATGCGCGGCGCGATCGCGCCTCGGTGACGCTGATCGCGGTCTCCAAGACCTTCGCGGCCGATGCGATTTCACCGGTGATCGCCGCCGGACAACGCGTTTTCGGTGAAAATCGCGTGCAGGAAGCCAAGGGAAAGTGGCCGGCGTTGATGTCCGCTTACCCCGATATCCGGCTGCACCTGATCGGGCCGCTGCAGTCCAACAAGGCGAAAGAGGCGGTCGCGCTGTTCGACGCCATCCATTCGGTCGACCGCCCGAGCATTTGCCAGGCCTTAGCCAAGGAAATCGAATCCCAGAACAGGCACCCGGAACTGTTCGTCCAGATCAACATCGGCGAGGAGCCGCAGAAGGCCGGCGTCGCGCCCGGCGACGCCGACGCGTTCCTCGCGCGCTGCCGCGACGATTATGGTTTGCGGATCTCCGGACTGATGTGCATCCCCCCGGTAGACGAGCCGCCGGCCGCGCATTTCGCGCTGACCGCCAAGATCGCCGCGCGCAACGGGCTGGAGAATCTCTCGATGGGCATGAGCGCGGATTTCGCCACCGCCATCATGCTCGGCGCCACGCATATCCGCGTCGGCTCGGCGATCTTCGGGCATCGCTAGCCTGACATCGCAGCAGGCTATCTTGTGGCGTCCTACTCGAACTTCACCGATACTTTTCCGAGCACGCCGAAATCCGCCGCGAGACGATCGCCCGCCGCGATCGGCAGCGGCGGATGGCAGGTGCCTGTCGTCACCACCTCCCCCGCCCGGAGCGTGATGCCGAGCGCGCGCAATTCGTTGGCGAGCCAGGCGAGCGCGACGCGGGGATCGCCGAGCACGTTCCTGCCGTGGCCGACATGGCGCTGGCCGCGCAGCGTGATCTCCGGCCGCTCCTCCACGAGATCGCGCGCGCGCCAGTCCGCCGTCGTCGGCGAACCCAGCACGAACAGATGCGCGCAGGCGTTGTCGGCGATGAGCTGCGCTTCTCCGGCGCTGACGAAATCGGCAAAGCGCGAGTCCGGGATTTCGATCGCGGGATGCAGCGTGGCGACCGCGGCAAGCACCTCCGCGACGCTGTAGGCTGATGCGCGCGGCGGCAGATCGCGGCCCATGCGGAAGGCGAATTCGGGCTCGCCCACCCGCATCTCGTTGCCCTTCATCGAGGCGGTGCCGCCATCGGCGATGACGGTCTCGGCCAAAATGCGTCCGGCCATCGGCCCAGCGACGTTGATGTGCTTCTGCCCGGCTTCGCTGGTCGCCGCGATCTTCCAGCCGAACGGCTTCTCGTTCGAGCGGGATTCGAGCGCGGCCTGGATGGCATAGCCGTCCGCGCGATCGCGCGGCTGCAGCGGCGCCTCGAGTGCATCAAGCTTGGTACCGGCCTGCCAGTGGCCGTAGAGGATACGCGAGGCGGCGGCGATCTGGTCGTTGTTCAGCATGGTCCTCACCCGACGATGATCCTGGTGCGCGGCCCCATTCGCCGCAGCAATCGCAGCATCGCCGATTTCGTCATCGCGACACAGCCCGCGGTCGGACCGAAATTGTCGCGCGCGAGATGCAGGAACACCGCGCTGCCGCGGCCGGCAATGCGCGGCCGCGTATTGTGGTCGATCTCGACGATGAAATCGTAGAGATGGTCGGCGCGGGCGAGCCGGTCGCCGCCCTGCTCGCCCCCGCGTCGGATCGCGCGGTTGTAGTGGCGGTTGGTCGGGTCCTCGCACCAGGCATCCTCGGCGTCGATGGCGCGGACCGGCAAGTAGGTCTGCGGCCGGCTGTGGCGGTCCGCCCGCCACCACACTTGCCGCGGCCGGAAGGTGCCCCTCGGCGTGCCGCCGTCGCCCTCGCGCTTGTTGGCGCGGATGCCGCCCCGCCCGAGCGCCACGGGAATCGTCAGCGCGCCCGCCGTCAGCCAGCCCCGCCTGGGATTGCCGGCGGCCGGTCGGACGCGCAGCGCGGACAGCGGTCCGGCACACCGGCCTCTGATATAAGCATTTGATTGATCTATTGTTTTCATGCGAGATCGCAGTCCCGGCCGCATTACAGGACATTCATCGAAATGCCCTGCCATTTTGGGTTAGAGTGGTTCTGGCTTGTGAATCGGTAACAGCCCACTACTTCAACACGAACAACAATAAATCTGGCGACCCTCAACTTACCATCACGGCTCGAGCGCGGCCCGTCGCACGCGTCTGGCCGGACCGCAAAGGATGACCCCATGGCCAATGCCCGCAAGATCCTGATCGTGGATGACGATTCCGATCTGCGCGACACGCTGGTGGAGCAATTATCGCTGCACGAAGAGTTCGAAGCCTCCGGCGTCGACACCGGTGCCAAGGGGGCCAGCGCCGCCAAGGCCAACGCACCCGATCTGGTCCTGATGGATGTCGGCCTGCCCGACACCGACGGCCGCGAGGTCGTGCGCTCGCTGCGCAAGGGCGGCTTCAAGGCTCCGATCATCATGCTGACGGGCCACGACACCGACTCCGATACCATTCTGGGCCTGGAATCCGGGGCCAACGACTACGTCGCAAAACCCTTCCGCTTCGCCGTTCTGCTGGCGCGGATTCGCGCCCAGCTCCGCCAGCACGAAGCAAGCGAGGACGCGGTGTTCTCGGTCGGTCCCTACAGCTTCCGGCCGGGATCGAAGATGCTGACCGCTGCCAACGCCCGCAAGGTGCGACTGACGGAGAAGGAAACGGCCATCCTCCGCTTCCTCTATCGCGCCGGCCAGATGCCGGTGTCGCGCGAGACGCTGCTTCAGGAAGTCTGGGGTTACAATTCAGGCGTCACCACCCACACGCTGGAAACCCACATCTACCGGCTGCGCCAGAAGATCGAGAAGGACGCCGCCAATCCGGAGATCCTGGTCACGGAAGCCGGTGGCTACAAGCTGGTGCCGTGATACGCTCGAAGGACCCGCGATTCGTCGTAGAACCGGGTGTTTTTGAGCCTCGGTCCTGAATGCCTCGGTCCTGAATGTCGATCGAAGATGACGTAGCGCTGCTCGAGCGTGTCCCGACACTGCGCCTGTTGGGAGACGCCTCGCTGCGCATGCTGGCGATCGGCTCCGAGCAGCGCGGTTTCGCGCGCGGCGACACGCTGTTCAACCAGGGCGACGAGGCCGATGCCGGCTTCGTGGTTCAGCGCGGCGCGTTTCGGGTCGAGGACGGCGCCGGCGCCGAGATGATCGCAGGCCCCGGCGCGCTGATCGGCGAGCTCGCGCTGGTCGTGCCGATGAAGCGGCCCTCGAGCGCGGTCGCGCTGGAGCATTCCGCCGTCATCCGCATCGCCCGCAGCCTGTTCCAGCGCGTGCTGGAAAGCGATCCCGCCGCCGCGCGCCGCCTGCGCGACGAATTCGCGGTGCGCTCGAGCCAGATTGCCAGCGACATCCTGATGGCCGGCGGCAAGCTGAGCACGTGAGACGTCCCGTGCGAGCCGGCTTCGTAGTCTTGTAGCCCGGATTGCGCTTCGCTGCATCCGGGCTACGGGTGGCCCATGAGATCACACCTCCAGCGTCACCGTTACCGGCACGTGGTCAGATGGCCGCTCCCAGCCGCGGGCGTCGCGCAAGATCCTGAAATCGCTGACCGCGTCCTTCAGCGCGCGCGAGACCCAGATGTGGTCGAGGCGGCGGCCGCGGTCGCCCACGGTCCAGTCGGCGGCGCGGTAGCTCCACCACGTATAGACCTTCTCCGACATCGGGATGCGCTCGCGCGCGACGTCGATCCATTCGCCGGCCGACAGCGCGGCAAGCAGCTTTTCGCATTCCATCGGCGTGTGCGAGACCACCTTCAAGAGCTGCCTGTGCGACCAGACGTCGTTCTCGTGCGGCGCCACGTTGAGATCGCCGACCAGGATGTGGCGATCGTCGCCGCGCGGATGCAGCGGCTCGCAAGCCCGGAGCTCGTCGAGGAAGCGAAGCTTGTGGTCGAACTTTTCGTTGAGCGCCGGATCGGGAACGTCGCCGCCGGCCGGCACGTAGAAATTATGCACCACCAGCGGCTTTGCGATGTTCGCACGTTCACCGAAGGACACTGAAATGTGGCGCGAATCTACCTTGTCGCAGAAGGTACGGATGTCCTTGCTCTCGAACGGCAGCTTCGAGACGATGGCGACGCCGTGATAGCCCTTCTGCCCGTTCAGCGCGACGTGCTCATAGCCGAGCCGCTTGAAGCGCTTCAGCGGAAACGCATCGTCGATGCACTTTGTCTCCTGCAGGCACAGCACGTCCGGCCGTGCGCTCTTGATGAACTTCGCGACGAGATCGATGCGCAGCCGCACCGAATTGATGTTCCAGGTTGTCAGGGAAAGACGCATGGAAAATGCGTCTTAGCAAGCCCTGGTAGGGCGGGCAAAGGCGCAGAGCGCCGTGCCCACCATTTTCTGCCAGCTTGCGAAGAACGAGGTGAGCACGCTTCGCTTTGCCCACCCTACGGCAGTGGCCCTCAACCCGGCGGCGTGCCGTAATTGGTGAAGTCGATCTTGAACATGCCGGGATCGAGCTTCTTGGTGGAGTCGAGATTGTAGACCGCGACCGTGGTGTCGTAGCCCTGCGGATCGGTCACCGTCCATTGCTTCAGCTGGCCGTCCTTGGCGCCGAACATCAGGAGCAGCCGGCTGGTGCCGATCAGCGCCTGCTTCTCCTCGATGGTGACGCTGACGAAGAGGTCGTCGGAAGCGACGCTGACGACGTTGGTGTCCCTCATCAGATCGATGCGATCCGACAGCAGGAAGCGCAGCGGCGTCTGCGACAGCGGATAGACGTCTTGCGTGGCGAGCTTGCGGTCGCGCACCACCAGCGAGGATCCGTCGGCGACGATGTCGATCGGATTCGGCGGATCGTATTCGAACCGCACCTTGCCCGGCTTCTGGATGTAGAAGTCGCCCTGCGTCTTGCTGCCGTCGGGACCGACCTGGACGAAATTCCCGACCAGCGTCTGCAGCGACGACAGATAGGCGCTGACCTTGGCCGCCTGCGCCTTCTGGCCGGCATCGAACGTCTGGAACAAATTGGTCGGCACGTTGCGGCGCGGATCGGGAATGACCGGATTGGGCGGCACCTGGGTCGCGCCCGTTGTCGTCGGTCCCCTCTGCGCGTCGGCGGCGCCCGCAGCTCCCGCCTCGCGGCCCTTCGGCGCCGGCTTCGGCACCGGCACGGCTTGCGCGAACGAGGTCGCGCTCGCTGCAGCCATCGAGGCGGTGAGAAGGAGCGCGCCCGCCATGCGCACGCCGCGCGCAGCAAGGCAGGCGGCGGATGTTTTCTGATTCCTGATCAACGCGTCGTCCTGTGTGGCTGGGCGCCCTTTTACCGTGGTTTCGGTGAAAAGCGGATATCGTTTTTGCGTGAAAATGATCCATTTCGAGGCCGGGCGGCCTCACATATGGCTGTCTTCTTCCTCGACCAGGATCTCGCGCTTGCCGGCGTGATTCGCCGGCCCGACGATGCCTTCCAGTTCCATGCGCTCCATCAGCGATGCCGCGCGGTTGTAGCCGATCTGCAGGCGGCGCTGGATGTAGCTGGTCGATGCCTTGCGGTCGCGCTTGACGATCGCAACCGCCTGCGTGAACAGGTCGCCGCCGCCGTCCGCGCCCATGCCGGTCGCGTCGAACACCGCGCCGTCCTCGTCCTCGCCGGGCTCTTCCGCGGTGACCGCCTCGAGATATTCCGGCTGTCCTTGCGTCTTGAGATGACGCACCACCTTCTCGACCTCCTCGTCGGAGGCGAACGGGCCGTGCACGCGGCTGATGCGGCCGCCGCCGGCCATGTAGAGCATGTCGCCCTGGCCGAGCAGCTGCTCGGCACCCATTTCGCCGAGGATGGTGCGGCTGTCGATCTTCGAGGTGACCTGGAAGGCGATGCGGGTCGGGAAGTTCGCCTTGATGGTGCCGGTGATGACGTCGACCGACGGACGCTGCGTGGCGAGAATCACGTGCAGGCCGGCGGCGCGCGCCATCTGCGCCAGCCGCTGTACCGCGCCCTCGATGTCCTTGCCCGCGACCATCATCAAGTCGGCCATCTCGTCGACGATGATGACGATGTAGGGCAGCGGATCGAGCGAGAGCTTCTCCTCCTCGTAGATCGCCTTGCCGGTCTCCTTGTCGAAGCCGGTATGCACGGTGCGCGTCGGCTCTTCGCCCCTGGCTTTCAACTCGAGCAGGCGCGTGTTGTAGCCGTCGATGTTGCGTACGCCGAGCTTGGCCATGTTCTTGTAGCGCTCCTCCATCTCGCGCACGGCCCATTTCAGCGCGACCACCGCTTTCTTCGGATCGGTGACGACGGGCGTGAGCAGATGGGGAATGCCGTCATAGACGGACAGCTCGAGCATCTTCGGATCGACCATGATCAGCCGGCACTGGTCGGGGCGCAGGCGGTAGACCAGGCTGAGGATCATGGTGTTGATGGCGACCGACTTGCCGGAGCCGGTGGTGCCGGCGATCAGCATGTGCGGCGTGCGCGCGAGATCGATGATGACGGGATCGCCGCCGATGGTCTTGCCGAGGCAGAGCGGCAGCTTCGCCACCGTCTCGGTCGCTTCCTTCGCCGTCAGGAGCTCGCGCAGATACACCTTCTCGCGATGCGCGTTCGGCAGCTCGATGCCGATGGCGTTGCGGCCGGGAACGACCGCGACGCGCGCCGACAACGCGCTCATGGAGCGGGCGATGTCGTCGGACAATCCGATCACGCGCGACGATTTGATGCCGGGTGCGGGCTCGAGCTCATACAGCGTGACCACCGGGCCCGGATGGGCCTTGACGATCTCGCCGCGCACGCCGAAATCGCCGAGCACGCCTTCGAGCGCGCGCGAATTGGCTTCCAGCTCGGCCTTGCTGAGCGGCTGGCGGTCGGTGGCCTTCGGCGCCGCGAGCATCGAGACGGAGGGAAGATCGAACTTGTCGCTGGCCTTCTTCGCGGCGGCGCGGGGCGCGGGTTTCTTGCGCGGGGTGCGCGCGGCCGGCGCCTCCTCCTCTTCCTCCTCGTCCTCTTCCTCGTCGTCGGTTTGCGGCGCGAGTGCAGGCGCATTGCGACCGCCGAGGCTGGGCTCCTGGCGATCGAACGATACCGCGTGCGGTTTCGGCGCGCTCGAGACCAGCGAGCGGTAAGCGGCGCCGATGAGCCAGCCGAGCCGTGCCTTCGCGCTCATCAGCGCATGGAACAGCCAGCCCAGCGACACCGAGCCGCGATCCTCGTCCGTCGCCTCGAACGGTGTGTCGTCATCCACGATCGGCGTGAGCTCCTCGTCGCGGGCGCGCGCACCGAGGCCGCAGGCGACGAGGAAGGTCGCGGCCGTCGCGACGAACAGGATGGCCCCGAGCGAGAGGCGGTAGATCGTGCCGGGCGGGCCGAAGATGACCGCCGGCGCGCGTACCAGGGCGTCGCCGACCACGCCGCCCAGCCCGGTCGGCAACGGCCATGCGCCGCCATGCGGCCAGCAACCGGCGAAGCCGGCCGCGATCACCGTGCAGAGCACCCAGGCGCCGAGCCGCAGCGCCTCGCGATCGAACGGACGATGGGTCAGCATCCGCCAGCCCCACACCGCGACCGGCAGGATCAGCATGATCGCGCCGAGGCCGAAGATCTGCATCATGAGATCGGCGCCGATCGCGCCGGCATGGCCGAGGATGTTGCGGATCGGTCGCGCGGTCGCGTGGCTGAGGCTCGGATCCAGCACCGACCAGGTCATCAGCGCGCTCGCGGCGACACCGGACAGCGCGATCAGGCCGAGGCCCGCGAGCTCGCGGAAGCGCCGCGCCAGCGCGTCGCGAACCGACGGCGGCAGGTGAGCGACCAGCGGGATGACACGTTCGATCGTCGACATGCTCATGGGGATTGCCTAACCCAGCGTCTCGACCAGGCGGTGCAGCGCCTCGGCGGTGGTCTCGCCGTCCTGCACCAGCGCGAGGCGGATGAACCCCGCCCCCGGATTGAAGCCGTCCGGCTGCAGCCGCGCCAGATAGCTCCCCGGCACGACGCGTACGCCGCCTTCCCTGTAGAGCTTGACGGTCACCGCCTCGTCGCCGCCGAGCGCGGAGACGTCGAGCCAGACGCAGAAGCCGGCGTCGGGCCGGCGATAGCCGTAGCGATTGCCGAGAATCTGGTCGGCGAGATCGAACTTGATGCGATAGAGCCGGCGGTTCTCCTCGACATGCGCCTCGTCGCCATAGGCGACCGTTGCGACGTGCTGCAGCGGCACCGGCACCTGCGGCGCGGCCACGTTGCGCAGCTCGTGAAACATGTTGAGAAACGTCTTGTCGCCGGCCGCGAAGCCGACGCGCAGGCCCGGCAGGTTCGAGCGCTTCGACAACGACTGGAAGGCGACGACGCGGGCGAAGTCGGGGCCGGCGCATTCGAGCGCGCTGCCGGGCGCCTCCTTGGTGTAGACTTCCGAATAGCACTCGTCGCTGAGGATGACGAAGCCGAAACGGTCGGCGAGAGCCTTCAGCTTCGTGAAGTAGCCGCGCGTGGCGACCGAGCCTTGCGGGTTGGCGGGCGAAGCGATGTAGAACGCGACCGTGCGCGCCAGCGTCGCCTCGTCGATGGCGTCGAGGTCGGGCAGGAAGCCGTTTTCGACCGTGGTCGGCAGATAGACTTGCTCGCAGCCGGCGGCGCGGGCGCCGGCGCCGTAGACCGGATAGAACGGATTCGGCATCAGGATCGCCGGCCTGCCACGGCGCTCGCCGACATAGCGCACGGCGGTCAGCGCGGCGAAAAACAAGCCCTCGCGGCTGCCGTTCAGCACCAGCACCTCGCTGTCGGGGTCGACCGGTCGCGGCAGGCGGAAGCGATGGCCGAGCCAGCTTGCGGCGGCTTTCCGGAACGGCTCGATGCCCTTGGCGAGGGGATAGCGCCCGAAATCGGCGACATGCTTGGCCAGCACCGGCCCGACGAAGTCCGGCACCGGATGCTGCGGCTCGCCAAGCGACAGCGTTATCAAAGGCTTACCGGGCTGATGGGGCGCCAGCAGCTCGGTCAGCCGGATGAAGGGCGAGCGCTCGGTCTCGGAGCTTCCACCGCCCTGCGGCGCACGGGATGAAGCGGTCATAGCCATACGTTGGGCGCCAGCACTGTTGAACTGAACTCTTGGAACTGCCGGTCGCATGTGAAACCGGGCCGGAAGCGGTTCAGTTCACCATAGATAGGGCGAGGTTAAGACGCGATTAACCATCGGCCGGCCCATCCGTCCAGAGCCGACTATTTCCGTCGATGACAACGGGATGCGGCCTCGCGACGGTTGCGCCGGCAATCTCGTTTTCCCTGCATTTTAGCCGCCTGCGTCGCGCAACGTTAACCGCCGGATTCAAGAACGTCGCCACCTTAGCGGTTCGCAATCAGGCGCGGTGCTATGCCCTTCCGCGACAGCGGGGGCGGGGCATGGCCACTCAAATCTCGACGCATGGCGATGTCCTTCGCCACACCGGCAAGCGCGCGGCGATCGCCGCCGGGCTGACCATCGTCATGACCGCGATCACGCTGCTTGCGGATCTCGGCACCAATTTCGACGCGACCGTGAGCGTCGGCCACATCCTCTGCTTCAGCCTCGCCGTTGCGACTCTCATCTCGATCTCGCTGTCGGCCGCGCTGAGCTATCGTTCGGCGCGGCTGATGCGGGACCTGACGGTGACCCGCAGCGAGCTGTCGCGCATCTCGCAGACCGACCAGCTCACCGGATTGTTCAACCGGCGCGGCTTCGACGATGCGGCCGTCCTGGCGCTGACCTCCGCGCGGAAGCGCGCGGTGCCGGTGATGGTGTTCCTGTGCGACATCGACCATTTCAAGTCGATCAACGACCGCTTCGGCCACGAGGCCGGCGACAACGTGCTGGTCGAGATCGCCGGCGTGCTGCGGCGGCTCGCCAAGGACGAGGGCGCGCTCGTCGCGCGCTATGGCGGCGAGGAATTTGCCGGCCTCGTGGTCGGCGCCACCCGCGATCAGGCCGAGCAATATGCCGAGCAGCTCCGGACCGCCTGTTCGGCGCGCGAAATCCCGATCGGCTCGCATCTGGAGCGGGTGACCATCAGCATCGGCTTCACGGTCTCCTGCGCCGACGCCGATCTTGCCGAACTGATGCGGATCGCCGACCGCGCGCTGTACGCCGCCAAGCGCCGCGGCCGCGACCGGGTGGTCGAGGCCGACGCGCGTTCGCTGGTCGCCGCCTGAGCGCGTTGAATCGGCCGGCCTCGCGGGCCTCGGTACCTCTCTCAAGGGAGAGGCAAGTTTCCGATGCTGCTGCAGTTCGGCCTCATCCCGTCACGATCTATCGTCCCGGCAGTCTCTCGAACGCCGCCAGTCCCGCCGGGATCTGGTGGAAGGGCTGCTTGTCGATCGTGTAGATCGCCATCTGCGGCTGGAATTGCGCCGGTTCGTCCAGCGTGCCGACCTTGACGACCGCCATCGGCAGGCCGGGCACCCGCGTCACCACATGCGTGCCGCACTCGGGGCAGAATTCCCGAGTGACCGCCCGCTCGAGGTCGCTGCGCGTGAACTGCCTGGGCTGGCCGGCGACGTAGCTGAAGCCGGCCGCCGGCATCGCGATGAACGTGTTGGGCGAGCCGCCGGTGATGTATTGGCATTCCCGGCAATGGCATTGCGCCTGCATCATCGGCTCGCCCTCGGCCACGTAGCGCACCTTGCCGCAATAGCATCCGCCTTCAAGTCGCATGGCGACCTCCCCTCGTTGTGGTTGTTGTGGCCGCCATTTCTGCGCCGGCAGCCGCGCTTGGCAATCCCCTTTCTTGCCCTTTCTCTTGAGCGCACGGCAAAAAGAAAAGGGCTCCAGCTTGCGCTGGAGCCCCTCAACGGTCGGGGCATTGCCGGGTATGTGCCCAAACCGAAGTTTTGGATGCAGTCCGGTCGGGAGCCGCATCCCGGGAGGAACAGTCACATGTTGTAGGCGCGCTCGGTGTGCTCGGTGATGTCGAGGCCTTCACGCTCGGTCTCGACATTGGCGCGCAGGCCGACGATCACGTCGACGACCTTGTAGAGGATCGCCGAGCCGAGGCCCGACCACACCAGCGTGGTGCAGACGCCGGTAGCCTGTGCGATCATCTGCGCCGCGAAGTCGTAGTCGGCGACCTTGGGCGGGATCGCTGTGTAGTCGACGATGCCGGCGCCGCCGAGCGCCGGGTTGACCAGGATGCCGGTGCCGATCGCGCCGACGATGCCGCCGACGCAGTGCACGCCGAACACGTCGAGCGAGTCGTCATAGCCGAGCGCATTCTTCACCACGGTGCAGAAGAACAGGCAGACGACGCCGACGATGAGCCCGAGCACAATCGCGCCCATCGGACCGGCATAGCCGGCCGCAGGGGTGACCGCGACGAGGCCCGCGACCGCGCCGGAGAGCGCGCCGAGCACCGAGGGATGGCCCTTCAGGATCCACTCCGCGAACATCCACGACAGCGCGGCGGCGGCGGTGGCGACGAAGGAGTTGGTCATGGCGAGCGCGGCGCCGCCATTGGCTTCGAGGTTGGAGCCGGCGTTGAAGCCGAACCAGCCGACCCAGAGCAGCGAGGCGCCGATCATGGTCATGGTCAGCGAGTGCGGGGCCATCAGCTCCTTGCCGTAGCCGGTGCGCTTGCCGATCAGGAGCGCGCCGACGAGGCCGGCGATGCCCGCGTTGATGTGCACCACGGTGCCGCCCGCGAAGTCGATCGCGCCCTTCTTGAAGACCCAGCCGGCGTCGGCGTTGATCTCGTCGAGCCTGGCCTGCGCCGCGGCCTTCGCCGCCGCGTCGGTCGCGGCCGCCAACGCCTTCGCCGCATCCTGGATCGCGTCCGGTCCCGGCCAGTACCAGACCATGTGCGCGATCGGGAAGTAGATCAGCGTGACCCAGAGCGGGATGAACAGCGCGACCGCCGAGAACTTCATGCGCTCGGCGAAGGCGCCGACGATCAGCGCCGGCGTGATCGCCGCGAAGGTCATCTGGAAGCAGACATAGACGAGCTCCGAGATGTTGGCGTCGACGCTGAAGGTCGCCACCCTGGAGTCCGTCGTGATGCCCATCAGAAAGGCCTTGGAAAAGCCGCCGATGAAGTCGGAGCCGCCGGTGAAGGCGAGGCTGTAGCCGTAGAGGGCCCAGAGCACGGTGACGACGCAGACCGTGTAGAACACCTGCGCGAGCACGGAGAGCATGTTCTTGGAGCGGACGAGGCCGCCGTAGAACAGTGCAAGGCCCGGGATGGTCATCAACAGCACCAGCACCGTCGATGTCAGCATCCAGGCGTTGTCGCCCTTGTTCACGGTCGGCGCGGCACAGGCTGCGGTCGCAGCGAACATGCCGACTGCGAGGGCCGCCAATCCCGCGCCATAGGGACGCTTGAACGTCATTTTCATTTACTCCTGATGGGATGAGGTTGAGCGCGAAATCAGAGGGCCGCGGCGTCGGCCTCGCCGGTGCGGATGCGGACCGCATGGTCGAGACCGATGACGAAGATCTTGCCGTCGCCGATCTGTCCGGTCTTGGCCGCGGACGTGATGGCGTCGATCGTCTTGTCGACCTGCTCGGTGGCGACGGCGACCTCGATCTTGATCTTGGGCAGGAAGCTCACGGCGTATTCGGCGCCGCGATAGATTTCCGTGTGGCCCTTCTGGCGGCCATATCCCTTGACTTCCGTCACCGTGAGACCGTGAACGCCGATGGCGGTCAGGGCATCACGGACTTCTTCCAGCTTGAATGGCTTGATGATCGCCATAACGATTTTCATGGGTCCTATCCCCGCTTGGGCCCGATCCGGACATGGCCGGGCGCTCTCGACTGGTTCGCCACGAGGAGAAGGGATCACTACGCGGGCACAGCCGGGACCCGTAGAATCAAATGCCGTGCCAGATCGCTCGACATCGTCTAACGGTTTATGAAATCGGGGCTTTTCGCGCTCCCCCTGGATCGGGACGCAGTGCGCTGTTACGTCGCGCTCAAAACGTCATCGTGCCTGCCTACGGTTTGGGCAGGCTGAACTGCCGACACGTTGTTGCTCACGTGTCGGGCAGGCGTCGGTTTTAAAATACCGTTTGAAGACTCTATTGCAGCGCTTCGCCGTGCTGGGTGATGTCGAGGCCTTCGAGTTCCTGCTCGCGGGACACGCGCAAGGGGACGAACAGCCCGACCAGCTTCAGCAGGACGAAGGTCGCTGCCCCCGACCAGAGGAAGGTGACCGCGATCCCGTAGAGCTGGGTCAGCACCTGCTGCGGATGACCCTCGAGCAGGCCGCCGGTGCCGCCGATCGAGGCTGTGGCGAACACGCCGCAGAGCAGGGTTCCGGTCAGCCCGCCGATGCCGTGCACGCCGAACACGTCGAGCGAATCGTCGTAGCGGAAGCGCAGCTTCAGCCAGGTACAGGCCCAGTAGCAGATCAGGCCGGCGACGATGCCGATGACGATGCCGTGCCAGGGCGCCACGAAGCCCGAGGCCGGCGTGATCGTGCCGAGACCGGCCACCGCGCCCGAGATCATGCCGAGCACCGAGGGCTTGCGCCGCGTCGACCATTCGATCGCGCCCCAGGTCGCTGCGCCGGCGCAGGCCGCCAGGTGCGTGGCGGTGATCGCCATGACCGCGCGCGAATTGGCCGCCAGCGCCGAGCCGCCGTTGAAGCCGAACCAGCCCACCCACAACAGTCCCGTGCCCATCACCGCCAGCGACAGGTCGAAGGGCGACAGGTTGTCGGTGCCGTAGCCGTGACGGCGGCCCATCATCATCGCCGCCACCAGGCCCCCGGTGCCCGCCGACAGATGCACGACCAGCCCGCCGGCGAAATCCAGCACGCCCGCGCTGTTGAGGAAACCGCCGCCCCATACCCAGTGCGCGAGCGGAATGTAGACGAAGATGAACCAGCCGACCGAGAACAGCACATAGGCGGAGAAGCGCATGCGGTCGGCGACGGAGCCTGCGACCAGCGCCACCGTGATGATGGCAAAGGTCATCTGATACAGCATGAACAGCGCCTCGGGGATCGTCTTGGCGCCCGGATTCACGCTGTCCATGGCCATGCCGGCGAGGAACCAGCGGTCCAGCGTGCCGAGCCACGGGCCGTCGCCGACGAAGGCGAGCGAATAGCCGAACGCGACCCAGAGGATGGAGATCAGCACCACGGCGGCGAGGCTCTGCGCCATGGTCGCCAGCACGTTCTTCTTGCGCACCATGCCCGAATAGAACAGCGCGAGCCCGGGGATGGTCATCATCAGGACCAGCGCGGTCGCAACCGTCATCCAGGCGGTGTCGGCGGCGCTGATCTCGCTTGCCGCGGCGTGCGCCGGCGTCACGAGCGAGAATGCGAACGCGAGTCCAGTCGGCGCAGCCATCGTTGCCGCGCGGCGCGAGTGAGCCGCCATGTCGTGGTCCCCCAGCAAGAGAGGCCGGCCGCCCCGTGACGTCGCCGCCAAATGCGATCGACGAACGGTGCGATCGACGAAAAGGTCAGAGCGCGTCGGCGTCGGTTTCGCCGGTGCGGATGCGCAGGGCGTGGTCGATCGGGGTCACGAAGATCTTGCCGTCCCCGATCTGCCCGGTGCGCGCCGTCGAGGTGATCACCTCGACCGCCTTCTCCGCGATGTCGGTCGGCACCGCGATTTCGATCCGCAGTTTCGGCAGGAAGTTCACGACATATTCGGCGCCGCGATAGATTTCGGTGTGGCCCTTCTGGCGGCCATAGCCCTTTACCTCGGTCACGGTCATGCCGTGGACGCCGATCGACGTCAGCGCCTGGCGCACCTCGTCGAGCTTGAAGGGTTTGATGATCGCGACGACGAGTTTCATGGTCAGGCCTGTCTTCCCGGGCTTCGCCGACGCAGCACGCATGGGCGCTGCGTCAATTTGGCATCTTTACGGGCAATTGGCACAAAAAACTTGCAGTTTGAAGGGGGAAAACGCGAGGCGCGATGAGCCATGCGAACCCCGCCTCTGTACAGTGCATGGGGTTGTTCCGCAGAATTGCCGTTTGGGCCGGATCGGGTGAACCTGGCTGTCCCATTCGGCACATAAGTCTAGGTCAGG
>NZ_JAGWUA010000339.1 GCF_028868675.1 Bradyrhizobium sp. | reverse complement strand
CCGATCAGCACCTGGACCGGCTGCATCACCGACCGTACCCAGCCCAACGACGCGACCGGCGCGCAGCCGTCGTCGTCCGACGTGACCACGCTGTTTCCGGCCAACGAGTATTACGAGAACGGCACGGCCTATTGCAGCAGCAGCGCCTCGACCCAGCTCGAGCCCATCATCCCGTTGAGCGAGGACTGGACCAAGCTCAAGAACGCCGTCAACGCGATGCAGCCGACCGGGGGCACCGACCAGGCGGTCGGCCTCGCCTGGGCCTGGCAATCGCTCCTGACCAGCGCTCCGTTGAATGCGCCGGCCGAGGCCGTCAACACGACCTACAACAGGGTCATCATCCTTTTGTCCGACGGTCTGAACACCGAGGACCGCTGGCCCGAATACGGCAACGGCAGCACGCAGGCCTCCGGCGACCCGATCGACGCGCGGCAGGCCCTGATGTGCAGCAACCTGAAGGCCGCCAAGGACGCCAGAGGCCGGGACATGTACACGATCTACACGATTCAGGTGAACACCCACTCGCCTGCGGATCCCACCTCGACGGTGCTGCAGAACTGCGCCAGCAGCCCCGACAAGTTCTACATGCTGACCAGTTCGTCCCAGATCGTGACCACGTTCAACACGATCGGCACGGCGCTGAGCAAGCTGCGGCTGTCGCACTAGCCGGCGAGGCGCGCAGCGCGCCACCGCCACACCAAGAAAAAGCCCGGCTGAACCAGCCGGGCTTTTCCGATTCCAGGACTTGACGAAAGGCTTACTGAGCGGCCGGAGTGAACTTCGCCACAATGGTCTTGGCGAGATCGCTGTAGAGGCCGGCGATCTTCTGCGATTCCGCGACGAAGGTCTCGTAGGAGGAGCGCGCGAAGTCGGTCTGCGCTTCCAGGGCCTTGTCCAGCGACTTCACGCCCGACAGCTTCTCGACGAAGGATTTCGTATCCTCGAAGGACTTCTTGGTGTAGTCGCCATAGGCGCTGGCGATCGCCTGCAGGCCGTTCTGCATCGAGGTCGCAGAGGCGACTGCCTGCTCGAACTGCTCCTTGCCGTAGCTCTGCATGTCTTCAACCTTGAACATCTGGGAATCCCTTTTTCTGGCTCGAACATCCGGGAGCCCCGGCTCCCAAACACTGCCTCTATATAGTGCAATGCACAAAAAGTGTCAAGAAATCTTGTGCGTCGCACAAAATTATATCTAAGTCGCGGAGATTCCCTCGGATTTGCGCAAGGGTTCCTTAAGCTTTTGGAAACCGCGGGCCCCTACCCTGATTCCCTGGACGTGTTCACATCCGACAGGCGGCAAAAGCCGTTTGAGAACATGGCCTTAGCCAGAACATCGGCTTGGGCTTCCGCACCATCGCAACGGTATCGGCGGATCGGCGGCTCAGGCAGGTCATGATCACGGGGCGCAAGGGCACAATTTTGCCTCACGAACCGGTGATCAAGTCAGAAACGGGGACGGGGTTTCATGCTTCGTAAAAGCTTGTCTTCCTCGCGCTTGGCGCGGGTCGGCGTTTTCGGGCTTCTTACCATCACCACCGCGATCATCTTCACGTCCGATGCGGCCGAAGCGCGCCGCTATCGGCACCGCCACGCGCACCATCGTGTCCATCGCGAGGCCGCGCCGAGCTACAGCCCGCAATTCGCCTCCATCATCGTCGACGGCAATTCCGGGGCGACCCTGCAGGCGACGAGCCCGGACGCGCTGCGCCACCCGGCGTCGCTGACCAAGATCATGACGCTCTATCTGCTGTTCGAGCGTCTGGAAGCCGGCAAGATGAAGCTCGATACCGAAATGTCGGTGTCGGAGCACGCTTCCGAGCAGGCACCGACCAAGCTCGGCCTGCGCCCGGGCCAGAGCCTTCGCGTCGAGGACGCCATCAAGGGCCTCGTCACCCGATCGGCCAACGACGCGGCGGTGGTGATCGCGGAGGCGATCGGCGGCGACGAGGACGACTTCGCGCGGATGATGACGCGCAAGGCGCGCGCGCTCGGCATGTCCAAGACCGTCTATCGCAACGCCTCGGGCCTGCCCAACGATGAGCAGGTGACCACCGCGCGCGATCAGGCAACGCTCGGCCGCGCCATCCAGGATCGCTTCCCGCGCTACTACCGCTATTTCGCGACCGCCAGCTTCAATTTCCGCGGCCAGTCGATCCGCAATCACAATCATCTGCTCGGCAGTGTCGAGGGCGTCGACGGCATCAAGACCGGCTACACCCGCGCATCCGGCTTCAACCTCGTGACCTCGATGCGCCGCAGCAACCGTCACCTGATCGGCGTGGTGCTGGGTGGCCGCAGCGGCGGCTCGCGCGACGCCATCATGCGCAACCTGCTCGCCGAGAACGTCGGCAAAGCCGCGACCGCGCGCACCGTTGCCGCGATCACCGAGCGCGGCTCCTCCGACGCCACCGAAATGGCTGATGCCTCCGAGGCCGCAGCCCCGCAGGCCCAGGCGGCCGAGCAGTCCGCGCCGCGTCCCGCGCCGGCCTCGCGCCTGTCGGCGCTTGCCGCGGCCTCCGCCGCGATGCCGCCGGCCCAGAAGGCCGAAGCCAAGATCGAGCCGGCACCGCTCACCAGCGGCGTGATCGCGAGCCAGCCGCTGTCGATCATCCCCGGCTCGTCCGAGCCGATGAAGCCGGTCAAGGTGAAGACGGTTCATGTGAAGGCCGGCGCCGTGAAGCTTGCCGCTGCCACCGCCGCCCAGCCGGCGCCGCCGGTGACCAGCGCGATTCCGGCCGCGCGCGCCGAGGTCGCGGAGACATCCGGGACCGTCGTCGCCAATGCTGAAGCTGCCCGGCCTGAAATTGCCAGAA
>NZ_JAGWUA010000129.1 GCF_028868675.1 Bradyrhizobium sp. | reverse complement strand
CCTCGATGATCTCGAATTTCTGCCGGCGGGTGATGCCTTGCTCACGCGGCGCGCCAAGGCGAATAGCACCAGACACGCGGTGGTCGTGCGCTTCAGCAGAACTCGGGGTCGCTATGAACGACAAGGCCTGCTGGTCGAGCCGCAGGCATTGGCAGATGTGCGACGCGATCCCGATGCTCAATGATGTCGTCCGGCCACGCGGCCATCGCCGCTCCCGAAGCGGTCACGCCAAGCATCAATATATGATTGATCGAACCTTCCTCAACATGAAGGCTGATGCGATGCCATGACTCGTCCAGCAACAGGAATGCGCGCAACCAACACGCAGCCGGTCTCCGATTCCGTGATGTAGAGGTTCTTGTTGTCGGGGCCGCCATAGGCCAGGTTGGTGGTGGCGAGGCCTTGGCAGGAGCGAACCCGATAGAGCGGCTCGCCGAGGCGGTCGAAAATCCAGACGGTGCCGAGACCGGCATGAGCGATGGCGAGGTTGTCCTGCTCGTCCATCGCAAGGCCGTCGGGTCCGCCCAGGCTCCCACGTGCGTGAGCGAGGATATCGGCCCGCAGGAGAGCAAGAAGGGCGTCCCCTCCTCGGGTGGCCATGCCAGCCATGTACAAATCAAAGCGGGCGATAAGGCTCTCAATGATCGCGGCCAGCACGGGCCAATCGCAATCGACGCTGCCCCCTTCGGCCTCGGCGTAGAATCGTTCGGTGTCGCGGTAGTCGGCATCAACTAGGCAGGAGAACAGCATTCGTCCGAGCATCGCGAGTTGGAAGGCTGCGCGGTCTGCAGCTCCGTCCCACTTGAAATTCGTCGAAAAGAGACCGTGTGCCACGGGTGCGAGTTCGTCCCGCCAGACCGGATTTAGTTCCGGAAGCTGCTTCTTCAAACGCTCCGACAGCGCGCGGTCTCTGCTCCAGTTGGGCAGGCCTCCATGATGACCGGCGATGCAATAGGCCCCGATCAATGCGGCAATGCGGTCGGCTCCGCTTGGGGCAGCGAGTTGTTGGATCTCCTGGGCTCCAGCCGTCGCGTGATCCCGGCTCGGCCCGATGCCGGCGATGTAGTCCTGAAAGGCTTGCGCGTATTTTCCGAGATCGTGCAGCAGCCCGACGATGGCGCCCAAACGTGCCGCTCCAAACTTTTCCGCCCGCAGTGAAGTCAACCGCGATACTGCTTCCAGATGCTCCGCCAACGGCTGCCATGCATCCCGATCCTGGCCTTCAAGCGAATGAGCGAAGAACATGCAATTTCCAGTACCGACCGCGGTCGTGCGCGGGTCTTGAACATTGCCGAAAAACAGCCGTCATGGAAACTGCCTTCGCTCATGATCGTCTCTGGCCGCATAGTGACAACGTGTTAGACGTAGGCGTTACCTTGACCTTCGTTCAAAAATTATATAGCAATATCAACTATATATAAGTTCGCAGTTTTGTTCAGAATGGCGCGCCAAAAAGGCCTTGGTCTGCCATCATCCATCGTCGGCGCTGCGGATGGCCCCGCGGACGCGTAAGTATTGGAACATGGGTATGTGCGCGCCTCTTGTTATCCTCATCACGCTCATCGCAGTCTCCGCTGCTGCGGCCGAGACGCCGGGCCGTCCGCGTGCTGCCCAGGCGGCGGCCGGCAAGACGCTGCCGTTGCGGGGACCGGCAGGCGCCAATCCCTGCGCCGCCTACGGCCCCGGCTTCGTCAGGGTCGAGAGCACCGGAAGCTGCGTGAAGATCGGCGGAGCGCTCGACGTCGGCGTCGCCGGCTCCGTCCGGCGATAGATGCTGGCGGACGGGTCGCAGCTCGACCTCATCATGGCCGTTGCGATGTATTGCGCGTTGTTGTGGTGGGTCAGTCGCGGCATGGGCTGGACCGCGCGGCTAGCAACGGCCGCCGTAACGCTCGCGCTGATCTTCGTCGTGGTGGTGCTCGAGCGCGGCTGGCGGTGATCTTCAAGACAACGGCGGCGCGATGTATTGCACGAAGCCGGGGCGGGTCGCGATCTCGGCGTACCAGCGGTTGAGATGGGCCAACGTCGGACGGACGACGCCTTCGACGCCGAGCCAGCGCCGCGCATAGGCGCCGAGCGCGAGATCGGCGAGCGTGAACTCCTCGCCCTCCATGCAGCGCCGCGACGCGAGCTGGCGATCGACGATCTGCCAGAGCTCGGCGGCCGCGTCTGCCTCCTTCTGGATCTGGATCATGTCGCGCTCGGCCGGCGGGGTGCGCACCAGTCCCCAAAACACCGACCGCTCGGCCGGCTGCAGGGTCGACAGCGTCCAGTCGAGCCAGCGCTCGACGGCCGCGCGCGGTCTCGGCGCGGCCGGATAGATCGGCGTGCCGCGGCCATGGGCGAGGCAGAGATAGCGCATGATCGAATTGGATTCCCACAGCACGTAGTCGCCCTCGACCAAAGTGGGGATGCGCGCGTTGGGATTCATCGCGAGATAGTCGGGGTCGCGGGTGCGGCCGAACTGCATGCCGGCGTCGATGCGGCGGAACGGCAGATCGAGCTCGGCGAGGCACCACAGCACCTTCTGCACATTGACCGAGTTGGCGCGGCCCCAGATCGTCAGTTGCGGCTGCTCGTTCTCAGGCACGCCGTCCTCCCCGCTCGTCTCGTTCGCGGGTGATAGCGGAATTTCGCGCCGAAGGCGACGTGCAATTGCATGCCCGCCTCATGCAAAAAGCTCCGCTTGCGGCGGAGCTTTCGCACAAATGCTTTGTTCCGGGCGCTGGCTTGCGTTTCCGGCGAATGGCGCCGGTGCTGCGAGCCTACCAGTGTCCGGTGTTCGGCATCGATGCCCACGGCTCCTGCGGCGGCTTCGGGTCGCCCTTCTGCAACAACTCGATCGAGTGCAGGTCGGGCGAGCGGACGAAAGCCATGTTGCCGTCGCGCGGCGGGCGGTTGATGGTGACGCCGGCCTTCATCAGCTTCTCGCAGGTCGCGTAGATGTCGTCGACCTCGTAGGCGAGATGGCCGAAATGGCGGTCCTCGCCGTATTTCTCTTCGTCCCAATTGTAGGTGAGTTCGACCAGCGGCGCGCCGCGCGTCTTCGGCAGGTTCTTGAGCAGGTCGATATCCTCGGCTGCGCAGAGAAACACCAGCGTAAAGCGGCCCTTGTCGTTCTCGATCCGCCGCACCTCCTTCAGTCCCAGCGCGTCAGAATAGAATTTCAGCGCGACGTCGAGGTTGCGCACGCGCAGCATGGTGTGGAGGTAACGCATGGTCTTTTTCTCCCTGGGACGGTTCTGGTTCGCGCCGTTCATTAGCAGCAAATGCGGAGCGAGGGCAGGGGGAGGGCATACAAGCCTTCGCATGGCAGCGTGCCTGCCGCCGAACGCCTGCGACGAAAGCTTGCTTCGGTCCGGATAACCCTACCCGGTTAGGTTAAGAGCCAATTCGCGTTGCCGCGCGCGGCCGTTGCGATAGGTGTCGCGGACGGAGGCCGATCATGCGACCGCTCGCGACGCCGTCATTTTTCCAGGCTGACAGGCAGACCTATCGCCGCGTTGCGGTGGTCGGCGTGCTGTTCTGCGCGGCCTTCGTGCTGATCGGCTTTTCGCTGCGGCCGCAGCTCGAAGACACGCGCGCGCTGACGAAGGCCGACCGGCTGGTCCGCACCGCCGGACAGGCGCCGCGGGCCAATTGAGCCGCCGCGCGCCAAGTAAGCTTCGACCTCAGGATTTTCCGCCGCAGATGTGGTCGTCGCCGGACTTCCCGTTGCGCGTACCGCTATGAAGCACGAGCGCCAGGAAGCCGACATATCCGACGAGGTTGAGGAGCACTTCCAGCCAGACGGGCATGGCGAACCCTGTTTCCGAGGGAACAGCGACAACGTTCGGATCGCGCGTTTGTTCCCGCGCCCGACGCAGTAACGAGCTTCGGTTCCATGCCCATCGCGATCCTTCCTGGCGTGCAACCTTCGCCCGCCGCAGGCGTTGGATCTGCAGTTGCGGATGGAGGAGAACGATGAAGAAAACACTGGCAGTTCTGGCGACCGTTGCGGCTGTCGGCGTGACCAGCATGGCCTCGCCCGCGCAGGCACATCGCATCGGTCCGGGTCTGGCGTTCGGTCTGGCGGCCGGCGCGCTCGCGGCGGGCGCAATCGCGGCGTCGCACCCGTATTACGGCTATGGATACGGCCCCGGCTACTATTACGGGCCGTCCTACTACTACGGTCCCGGCCCTTATGCTTATTATTACGGCGGTCCCCGTTACTATCGACACTACCATCACCACTACCGGCATTGGTAAGGCGCCGCCGGCCAAGTGCCCTCGGCGAAAAGCCCGGAGCGATGCTCCGGGCTTTTTCTTCGATCATCAGGCGCTCACGGCCACAACGAGGGCCGCTCCACCTTGCGGACATTGTCCAGCGTGGCGACGAAATACTCCTCGCGCTCGCGCTTGAATCTTTCCTGCGTTGCCCGGAATGCCGCCACGCGCGCGGCGATCTCCTCGCGCTCGCCGATCTTGAATTCGTCTGGTTCGGTCATGACCATTCCTTTCTCGACAACCGACTCGCTGCTCGCTTGCGCGGTCTTTGAGTCGTCCCACGCATGCATTGACGACCTCGAATGGGGCGTCAATGCGGAAGAGGCATTGCAGGATTGTGATGAGCGAAAGACGTATCATTCCGCTGCGCGCCGGCGCTTCACGGTGGATAAGCGCATCGGCAATGTTGTTTTTGAAAGACTCTCCCGGTACGGCAGGCCAGCCAAGAAAGCGCTGGTCGCAGCCGCCGCGCCAAAGCCGCGCAAGGGGGGCGACCAGGGCGAGGAACCCGGCGACGCCGCAGCGCAAGCGGCCTGAGGATACCTCGCCGCAGCCCGAATGACAGGCATGCAGCGGGACGCGCGTCCGGCATCGCTCGTCCGTCCGCGTGCTATAGAAGCGCGTTCGAGGAGGGGACGGCGCGTCCATGATTGCATCGGATCTCCGCAGCGGCGTCGAGCGGCTCGGCGACATGATCGCCGAAGCCAGGACCATCGTGCCGTTTACTGGGGCCGGCATTTCAACCGAATGCGGCATCCCCGACTTTCGTTCGCCCGGCGGCATCTGGACGCGTCACCGCCCGATCCCGTTCGATGAATTCGTCGCGAGCCGGGCAGCGCGCGACGAGGCATGGCGCCGGCGCTTCGCCATGGAGCCGACCTTCGCCGCGGCGAAACCCGGCCGTGGCCATCGCGCGCTGGCCTCGCTCTACCGCGTCGGCAAGGTTCCGGCCGTCATCACCCAGAACATCGACAATCTGCACCAGGCCTCGGGCTTCGCTCCAGATCATGTGGTCGAACTGCACGGCAATACCACCTACGCACGCTGCATCGGTTGCGGGCAGACCTATCAGCTCGACTGGGCGAAGCGCTGCTTCGACGAAGCGGGCGGCGCGCCCGACTGCATGTCGTGCGGCGAGCCGGTCAAGACTGCAACCATCTCGTTCGGGCAGGCGATGCCGGAGGATGCGATGCAGCGCGCCACCGAGCTGTCGCAGCATTGCGACCTCTTCATCGCGATCGGATCCTCGCTCGTGGTGTGGCCGGCGGCGGGCTTTCCGACGATGGCCAAGAGCTCCGGCGCGCGGCTCGTCATCGTCAACCGGGAGCCGACCGACCAGGACGACATCGCCGACCTCGTGATCCGCCACGACATCGGGGAAACCCTGGGTCCGTTCGTCGGCAACTGATGCCCTTTGCGATTCGTTCCTGTGCAAGGCTGTTCATAGGTTCCGGCGAATCTCTTTTTTGTCTATGCGCCCCAACCGGTAGTGTTATCTTTTGATTCGAGAGATTCGTGTGGCGTCTCGATGGGATTCTCTCGTTGAGATGCGTGATTCGGCGCCGCCCGAGAGGCGGGCTGCATGGGATGTGTGGGGTCCGGGGTTATGGGGTCGTCGGACGGATTTGAGTCCAAGAAGGTTGGAGTTCCCGCATCGGGCGAGCTCGCAAATGCCGGCCGCGATCCGGCGCTCAACCCATTCACCGGACTGGGGGAAGCCGGCGCCAACCTGGTCGAGGTCGCCGGCGTCATCAAATGGTTCGACGCCTCCAAGGGTTACGGCTTCATCGTTCCCGACAATGGCTGGCCGGATGTGCTGCTGCACGTCACCGTGCTCCGCCGGGACGGCTTCCAGACGGCTTACGAGGGCGCGCGCATCGTCGTGGAGTGCGTGCAGCGCGCCAAGGGCTATCAGGCGTTCCGCGTCGTCTCGATGGACGAGTCGACTGCGATCCATCCCGCGCAGATGCTGCCGCCGCGCACCCACGTCACGGTGACGCCGACCAGCGGGCTCGAGCGGGCGCAGGTCAAATGGTTCAACCGCTTGCGCGGCTTCGGTTTCCTGACCTGCGGTGAGGGTACGCCCGACATCTTCGTGCACATGGAGACGCTGCGGCGCTTCGGCATGACCGAGCTCAGGCCCGGCCAGTACGTGCTGGTGCGCTATGGGCCGGGCTCCAAGGGCATGATGGCGGCCGAGATCCATCCCGAGACGGGATCGCCGGGGCTGTCATCGCACTAGCGGCCGGCCGGGCCGATTCGCCAGAGCCTTCCCGCAAACGTGAGCGACTGGGCTCCCGGCGTCGTCTGGCCTTTGCCATCATCGCCGGGTTAGGATCGAAAAATCCCTTTCACGCCCTTGGCATGAGTGCCGTCCCATGAGTTCCGATCGCAAGATTGCCTGGTCGCTGGTCCGGGGCTGGCTTGCCGCCGTCCTCCTCTTTACCGCCGTCGCCGGCGCCAGGGCGGCCAGCATCCAGCCGCTCGAGATCGTCACGAGAAGCGGCGTGCAGGTGTTCGCCGTCGAGGTGGCGACGACCGAGGAGGAGAAGCAGACCGGGCTGATGTACCGCAAGGAGCTGCCGGACGGTAAAGGCATGCTGTTCGACTTTTCCCCGGAGCAAGAAGTGTCGATGTGGATGAAGAACACTTACATCTCGCTCGACATGATCTTCATCCGCGCCGACGGCCGTATCCTGCGCATCGCCGAGAATACCGAGCCGATGTCGACCCGGATCATCCCGTCGAATGGGCTCGCCAAGGGCGTGCTGGAGGTCGCGGCCGGAACGGCGCAGAAGTACGGCATCCGGCCGGGCGACCGCGTGGCGCACCCGCTGTTCGGCGCGAAGTAGCGGGCCCGGATGCGGTCGTCGGCGCCTTGCTGGCGGCGCGTGAAGCGTGTATCGACGTCCGTCCGCTGGCATTCGGGGTATAGCGCAGCCTGGTAGCGCGGCAGTTTTGGGTACTGCAGGTCGTTGGTTCGAATCCAGCTGCCCCGACCAGCCCATAAATGTCCGGCCGACACCGTCGAGCGACGACATTCCGCTTGGCGGCGTCGTGCGTTTCGGGTCCTGCGCGTCAGTTCGAGGCGTACCAGCCGTCAGGAAATGGCGTCAGCGGCCAGGCGATGCGGTTGTCGTTGGCGGCCGTTGGCGGCGGCTCGGCGTCCGGCCGGATCAGGACCGGCCGCGGATACACGACCGCGAGGCGCAGACATCGGCATTGCAAATGCATGGTCGCATCAACCCGGAACAGCGAAATTCTGCAAAAATTCAATTTTGGATCGAAATCGCCGCGCGCCTTCACGGTGCGCTCAACTCAAATGGCCTGTGCATTCTAGAAAAGAGTGCAGGTCGTTTCAACCCGCAGGCGCTTCGCCACGGGACGGTTCAGACCTCACAAAGCATCACAGACGAGCCGGGCAAAAAAAGAATGCTCCCGGCTGCGCCGAGAGCATTTTGGAAGTCTCGCGGAGACTCGGGGAAGAGTGAGACGTCCGCTGGCGCTCACCACAGCCAATCTGCCCGGCTTCGTCCTTGTGCTGGAGCAACCATGGAGCGCGTTCAGCGCGGGTGCCGTTCCCCGGCAGCCGATCCCGGCGCCTGCACGCGCGGCAGCGGCATCTTGAAGTGATGCTTGGCGTAGGCGACGATCTCGCTGTCCGACGGATGATCGGCTGGTTCGACCGCGACGATGCGCTTGGCGAGCGCGGGTTGGTGATCCCTGATGAAATGGGCGAGTTCGGTCTTGGCGCCGGCCGGGCCGATGATCAGGATCTCGCCGGCGTCGGCGAGCGCCTTGGTGACCTCGGTATAGAAGGGCTTTGCCGGCGCGGCGTGGCCGCTGCCCATGGAGCCCGCCTTGTGATGAAGATGGCGGGTGGGCAGATGCGGATGCAGCGTGGCTTCGTCAGCGCCGTCGAGACCGATATGGAAGACCTTCGCCTGCGAATGGTCGATCCAAACCACGGCGTGAAAATGAGTTGGCATGTGTCCTGGCCTTGTCCTTTGGGGGCGCCGGCCGCCGCCTGACGCGGCGGCAGGCCCGACGGCCCGAGCGGGCGCGAATGTAGTCGGCTCGCGCCGCGGCCGATTGATGCAGGTCAATCGAGGGTCCGGATCAGGCGGCCTTCGGCGCCGCCGTCGGCTTCGGCAACGGCTTGTCCTGCCGCTTCGACCAGGAGATGTAGTAGGCGACGATCGTCATCAGCGAGATGCCGGCGACGCTGACCAAGATCTGCGCAAACAGCGAGCCCGAGCTCAGCGACAGCACGAAATGGCCGACGAAGGACAGGAACACGCCGACGCAGAATACGGCCAGCGACTGCTGGCCGCAGACCACGAGGGGGTCGAACATCCGCCATTCCAGTCCCGGCCAGTTCTTCGGCACGAAGCGGATCACCAGGATCACGATCACCGCGAAATGCAGGAATCGATAGGGCGCGAGATTGGTCTTGTCGTTGGGGTTGAAGGTCGAATAGAGCCAGTCGGGGAACATCGCGCCGAAATCCGGGAAGCGGCCGGCCATGGTCATGATCAGCGCCAGCAGCAGATAGGCAAGGCACAGATACAGCGTGATCGGCGACATGATGACCGCCATCGAGCGCCGCGCGCCGCCCAGCGCGCACCAGGAGCCGAACACGAACAGCACCTGCCAGCAGTACGGATTGAAGTACCAGACGCCGGCCGGATAGGCGGTGAGATTCCAGCCCATGTGGCGGGCGACCAGCCAGAGCGCGATCGACAGGCCCATGGTCAGGTCCGGCTTGCGCAGCATGAACCACAATACCGGCGGGAACAGGCCCATCAGCACGATGTAGAGCGGCAGCACGTCGAGATTGAGCGGCTTGAAGCGCAGGAACAGCCCCTGCCGGAGCGTGTCGGTCGCATGATCGACGAGGCCCGCGACGTTGAATTCGTCGATCATCTCGGAATCGCCGAAACGCAGCGCCAGATAGCTGATCGCGGCGATGTAGATCACGAACAGGATGATGTGCGCGACGTAGAGCTGCCAGACGCGCTTGGTCAGCCGCGTGGCGCCGACGACGAAGCCGCGGTCCAGCATCATCCGTGCGTAGACGAAGGTGGCGGTATAGCCGGAGATGAAGACGAAGAGGTCGGCGGCGTCGCTGAAGCCGTAATTCCGCGTCGTGATCCAGTTCACGACGTTGTCCGGGATGTGGTCGAGAAAGATCGCCCAGTTCGCCACCCCGCGAAACAGGTCGAGCCGGAGATCGCGTCCTTTTTCCGGGAGCGTGGCGTTGATCTTCAAAAGAGCCATTCGCGGAGATGCTTTCGAGAAGGGGACGGAAGACCGGGGTTAGCCGCGCGGCCGGGCCGGGCGGCCTGCCACGAGGCCACGCGACAGAAGATTGTCACGGCGCGGCATAATGACTATACCCGGCGGCACGGTAACCCCGGGATTGCAGGAATCACCGATCAAGTTCCCGATAGGTGTCTCTATACTATCCCGCCGGTTTCCACCAAGCGCTTCGGTGACGCATCAACGAGGGGTCCGGCCGTCCAATGACCGCACGTATTTTCAAGCCCGCCAAGAACGCGATGCAATCGGGCAGGTTCAAGACCCGGGAATGGCAGCTCGACTATGAGCCGGAGCAGCCGCGCGCGGTCGAGCCGCTGATGGGCTGGACGTCGTCGGGCGACATGAAGCAGCAGATCACGCTGCGCTTCGCCAGCAAGGACGAGGCGGTCGCCTATTGCGAGCGCAAGGGCATTCCCTACGAGGTCATCGAACCCCAGGAATCGATCCGTCGGCCGGTCGCCTATGCCGACAACTTCTCCTTTCGCCGCGGCGAGCCTTGGACGCATTGAGAGCCCAAGGCTCTCGTTCTGGCGCCTCCTTCCGTGCCTGTGGTCGCGACCGGCCCCTGGCCGCGCTCCGTAACGTGCGTCGCCGAAACTATCAGCGGCGTCCTTGATCTGGATCATGACTTGCCGCTGACGCGAGGTGCGTCATCGTGAGGACCGCGACGCGAAGCAGTCGCTCGCGACGCCGTCAGACACGCGGGCTGCGTCTCGCGTCACTTCACGATTGGAGCATGCCAATGTGGGTCCTGATGTACGTCTTCTCCTATTCGTTCAGCCCGGCCGCGACCAACGAGCGGGCGGAATGGCGGCTCCAGCCGAACGTGGTGTTCCAGGAGTTCTCAAATGAGGAGCGATGCAAGGCCGCCAAGGCGACGCTGGAAGGAAGCCTGAAGGATGCCGGCGCCAAGCTGCGGAGCGGCCTCGAAGACCTCAAAGCCCTCGGCAAGGCGGATCCCGCGCAGGTCATCATCGCCTACAACGTCGAATGTTTGCCGAAGTAGGCCGACGCGTCGACAGGCCACAACGGCGCGCGCCGTCAGCGGTAGCGGCTGCGAAACTCGCGCGGCGAGGTGCCGGTCCAGTGGCGGAAGGCGCGGGAAAAACTCTTTTCGTTGCGGAATCCGGCAAGCTCCGCGATCCGCTTGATCGGGCTGCGGCCGCGGATTAGTTCCTGCCTGGCGCGTTCGAGCTTGGCTTCCTCCTTCAATTCCCGCAGCGAGGTCGCTTCCTCGCGCAGGCGGCGATGCATGGTGCGGGTCGACAGCGCGAGCGCGCCGGCGAGGTCATCGGCCTGCAGCATGTGCCCGCGCGCCGCCCGCAGCATGCGGCGCACGCGCTCCACCAGCAGGCGGTCGCGCCGATAGGGCAGCACGGTGAGGCGCAGCGCGCCCTTCAGCATGCGGTCGAGGTCATCGGCGCTGCGCTTGAGCGGCAGCGCCAGATAGCGCCGGTCGAAGGTGATGGCGGCGCGCTTCCCGCCGAAGCGGACATTCTTGCAGAAGATGGTCGGATAGACCGAGACGTGACCCGGCTCGGCGTAGGGGAATTCCGCGACGCGCAGCGCGATCGCGGAGTCGACCGCCCAGCAGGAATAGCCGAGCACATAGCGCAGCAGCGTGACCAGGCAGAATTCGCGGAAGGCGCCGAGGTCGCGCGTCTCGCAGAGCGAGATCGTCGCGGTGTCGTCGGCAACGGCCAATTCGAACAGCACGTCTCCGGTCAGGATGCGGTGGTGCCGGCACCAGCGCTTGAGCGCGACTTCGAGATTGGGGGCGGTGATCGAGGCGCGGCACAGCATGCCGTAGGTACCCCAGGGCAGTTTTCGCGAGAACCATCCGAGTGCCTCGTCGTCGAGCTCGCGCATGGCATGTCCGGCCAGTTCCTCGAACTGGATGGCCGTGATCCGCGCGTCCGTCGCGAGATCGGCCGGCACCTGCGCCCGCGCGAGGGCCTCTCGAGGATCGCCGCCATATCTGGCGTAAGCGGCAACCACGCCATGCACGAAAGCCGCCGGCGTGACGGCGCGGCGGGGTGTCGCGGCGGAGGCTTGGAAGGGCATGACAAACTCTCGCCAACTCTGGCGGAAAATGCAACCTTTTCGACCGGGCCGGGCGCCCCGGCGGCGCTAGGCTCTGGCTCGAGAGAACAATGGAGGAATCGCCATGGATATTCCCAGCATCGACTTCGGTCTTGGCGAAGACGTCGACATGCTGCGCGACACCTTGCGCGCCTTCGTGGCGGCGGAGATCGCGCCGCGCGCCGCCGAGATCGAGAAGGCCAATCTGTTTCCGGCCGATCTCTGGAAGCGGCTCGGCAATCTCGGCCTGCTCGGTATGACCGCGCCGGAGGAATATGGCGGCTCGGGCATGGGCTATCTCGCCCATATCGTGGCGATGGAGGAGATCTCGCGCGGTTCGGCCGCGGTCGGGCTGTCCTACGGCGCGCATTCCAACCTCTGCGTCAACCAGATCCGCCGCAACGGCAATGACGCGCAGCGGCAGCGCTATCTGCCAAAACTGATCTCCGGCGACTATGTCGGCGCGCTTGCGATGTCCGAGCCCGGCGCCGGCTCCGATGTGGTGTCAATGAAGCTGCGCGCCGAGGAGCGCGGCGATCGCTACGTTCTCAACGGCTCCAAGATGTGGATCACCAATGGTGGCGACGCCGACGTGCTGGTCGTCTACGCCAAGACCGATCCCGAGGCCGGCCCGCGCGGCATCACCGCCTTCCTGATCGAGAAGGGTTTCAAGGGTTTCACCCACGGCCAGCATCTCGACAAGCTCGGCATGCGCGGCTCCAACACCTATCCGCTATTCTTCGACGAATGCGAGGTGCCCGCCGAGAACGTGCTGGGCGGCGTCGGCGAGGGCGCCAAGGTGCTGATGTCCGGCCTCGACTACGAGCGCGCGGTGCTCGCCGGCGGCCCGCTCGGGATCATGGCGGCCTGCATGGACGTGGTGGTGCCCTACATGCACGAGCGCAAGCAGTTCGGCCAGCCGATCGGCGAATTCCAGCTCATGCAGGGCAAGCTCGCCGACATGTACTCGACCTGGCAGGCGACGCGCGCCTACGTCTACAGCGTCGGCCGCGCCTGCGACCGTGGCGGTCACGCGCGCACGCTGCGCAAGGACGCCGCCGCCGCGATCCTCTATTCCGCGGAGAAGGCGACCTGGATGGCGGGCGAGGCGATCCAGGCGCTCGGCGGCGTCGGCTACACCAACGAGTTCTCGACCGGCCGGCTGTGGCGCGACGCAAAGCTCTACGAGATCGGCGCGGGCACCTCCGAGGTGCGGCGGATGCTGATCGGCCGCGAACTGATGGCGGAAACCGCCTGAGCGTCTCAACGCAATTGGAATTGCCGCGAAAATAGTCCACCCTGTCGCGGCATCTCACCACGTCAAATAGAACCGCGGGTCACATGCCGCTCCATCCCACTGTCGATCCTTCCTCCCAGGATTTCGCCCGCAACGCCGAGGCGATGCGCGCGCTCGTCGCCGATTTGCGCGAGAAGCTCGGCCAGGCCGCCGGTGGCGGCGGCGAGGCTTCGCGCAACCGCCACACCGCGCGCGGCAAGATGCTGGCGCGCGAGCGCGTCGATCTCCTGGTCGATCCCGGCACCGCCTTTCTGGAGCTGTCGCCGCTCGCGGCCTACGGCCTCTATGGCGGCGACGTGCATTCGGCGAGCGTCGTCACCGGGGTCGGGCGGATCGCCGGGCGCGAATGCGTCATCGTCGCCAACGACGCCACCATCAAGGGCGGCACCTATTATCCGATGACGGTGAAGAAGCATCTGCGCGCGCAGGACATCGCGCGGCAGAACAATCTTCCCTGCGTCTATATGGTCGATTCCGGCGGAGCTTTCCTGCCGCTGCAGGACGAAATCTTCCCGGACGAGCGGCATTTCGGCCACATCTTCTTCAATCAGGCGCAGATGTCCTCGCTCGGCATCCCGCAGATCGCCATCGTCATGGGCTCTTGCACCGCCGGCGGCGCCTACGTGCCGGCGATGTCGGACGAGAGCATCATCGTGCGCAATCAAGGCACCATCTTCCTCGGCGGCCCGCCGCTGGTGAAGGCGGCGACCGGCGAGGTCGTGAGCGCGGAAGAGCTCGGCGGCGCCGACGTCCACTCGCGGCAATCCGGCGTCACCGACCACTACGCGCAGAACGACGCGCATGCGATCGGCATCGCCCGGCGCATCGTCGCCACCTTGAAGCCGCCGGCGCGGCCGCCGCTCAACATGCGCCCGCCGCGCGATCCGCTGTTTCCGGCGGAGGATCTCTACGGCGTCGTTCCCGTCGACGGCAGAAAGCCGTACGACGTCCGCGACATCATCGCTCGCATCGTCGACGGTTCGGAGTTCGACGAGTTCAAGAAGCTCTACGGCACCACGCTGGTCTGCGGCTTCGCCCATATCTGGGGCTATCCCGTCGGCATCGTCGCCAACAACGGCATCCTGTTCAG
>NZ_JAGWUA010000338.1 GCF_028868675.1 Bradyrhizobium sp. | reverse complement strand
CGCCCCACCTGATTAGCCGAGACGGCGCGCCGCGCCAAGCGGTTTGGCGCCGCCGCCCGGACGATCGTTAACTCCGGGGCAAGATTTCGGGTGCGCGGAATTGTGACGGTGCTATGATCGCAAGTCGGGGAAGAGGCGTGCACAAGTCAACGGGGCGTGCACATGGTGGGGCGTGCGTACGCGATTTTCGACACGGCGATAGGGCGCTGCGGCATCGTCTGGAGCAATGCCGGGGTGGTCGCCGTGCAGCTGCCCGAGGCCCGGGAGATCGACACCCGGCGGCGCATCTACCAGGCCCATCCTGAGGCCCGCGAGCAGCACCCCTCGTTCAATTCCGAGCTCGCCATCGAAGCGATCGCGGCCGTGCTGCACGGCGATGGCGCCGAGCTCGGCGATATCGTTCTCGACATGGGCGACGTACCGGCGTTCGACCGCCGCGCCTACGATGTCGTCCGCGGCATCCCGCGCGGGGACACCCGCACCTATCACGAAATCGCACGAGCGCTGGGGACCTCGAGCGCCGCGCATTCGGTGGCGCAGGCGCTGGCGAGGAACCCGTTCATGATCGTCGTGCCCTGCCACCGCGTGCTGGAGGCCGGCAACTATGCCGACCGGATCTCGGCCTATGGCGGAGCGATCTCCAAGCGCCGGCTGCTCTCGATCGAGGGCGCGCACCCGATCGCCAGCAAGACGCTGTTCGAGGTGCTGCTGCCAGTTGCCCCACCGCGAGCCTCCACCTAAATAGGCTGGATGGAAGCGACCACGCTTTTGACGACACCCTCGATGACGGTGTCCCGGTTTCGCTGCGATGCAGGACCGGGCGCCGCGCCGTTCGCCGAATATCGCACCGGCCACTCGCTCGCCTATGTCCACTCGGGCAGCTTTGGCTGCCATTGCCGCGCCGGCTTCTTCGAACTGGTGGCGGGCTCGGTGCTGGTCGGCCATCCCGGCGAGGAATACACCTGCACCCACGAGCATGTCAGCGGCGACGAGTGCCTGTCGTTCTTCCTCAGTGAGGAACTGGTCGAGGCGCTCGGCGGAACGCGCGCCGCCTGGCAGGTCGGCGCCGCGCCGCCGCTGCCGGAGCTGATGGTGCTGGGCGAGATGGCCCAGGCGGCGGCAGATGGCAGCAGCGGCTCCGGCAGTGACTCTCACAGTGATTTGGGCCTCGACGAGATCGGGCAGCTGTTTGCCGGCCGCTTCGTCGAGACGATCTCCGGCAAGACGCGCAAGCCAGCCTCGCCCACCGCGCGCGACCGGCGCCGCGCGGTCGAGGCCGCGCTGTGGATCGACGACAATTTTGGCCGCGAGATCGAGCTGGAGGATGCCGCGCGGCAGGCGGGGCTGAGCCCATTCCATTTCCTGCGGCTGTTCTCGGCCGTGCTCGGCGTCACCCCGCATCAATATCTCCTGCGCTCGCGGCTGCGGCACGCCGCGCGGCTGCTGACGGATGCCGACATCGCGATCACCGACATCGCCTACGACGTCGGGTTCGGAGATCTCTCCAACTTCGTGCGCACCTTCCATCGCGCTGCCGGCGTGTCGCCCTCGAAATTCCGCCAGGCCTCGCGCGGGATGCGCAAGATTTTCCAAGAACGCATCGGCCTCAACTGACTAGGGTCGTCTCCGGCTCGCGCCGATCCGGCGCACTTTCGCAATGGAGACGACCATGTACGACCACATCGGAATCCGCGTCGCCGACCTCGACGCCTCGACCCGCTTCTACACCGCGGTGCTCGCGCCCCTCGGCCATGTCCTGTGCTCGAGCGGCGACGGCTATGCCGGCTTCGGCCCCAAGGGCGCGCCGTCGCTCTGGCTGCACCTGAACAAGGGCCGGAAAGCGGACGGCGCCCACATCGCCTTCCGTGCGAAGGACCACGACGCAGTGAAGAAATTCCACAGCGAAGGCCTGAAGACGGGCGGCAAGGACAATGGCGGCGCCGGTCCGCGCAAGGATTACGGCCCGACCTACTACGCCGCGTTCCTGATCGATCCCGACGGCAACAATGTCGAGGCGGTGTGCGCGTGAGGTGCAGCCGCCGACTCCGTCATAGCAAGGACTCCAACCCATGGCCACCATCCACAACGACATTCCTCTCAACGCCCCCGCCTCCGCCGTGTGGGACGCCGTGCGCGATTTCGGCGCGGTGGACCGGCGGCTGGCGCCGGGCTTCGTCACCGTCTGCGAAACCGACGGCGACGCGCGCATCGTCACCTTTGCCAACGGCGTGGTGGCGCGCGAGATGCTGGTCGATTGCGACGAGGCGCGGAAACGGCTGGTCTATGCCATTAGCAACGAGCGGGTGACGCACTATAACGCGGTGGTTCAGGTCATCGCCGACGGTGCGGCGAAGTGCCGGCTGCTCTGGACCATCGATCTCCTGCCCAACGCGTTCGCGCCTTACGTCGAGGGGCAGACCAAGCTCGCCGTGGCTGCCATGCACCGGGCATTTCCGCCCGCCGCAGCCTGACCGATTCCTGTGTGATTTTTCTCACAGAGCCCCCGCCTCCCGCGCCGTAACGATGGCCCCATGCGTCCATTCGGCTCCGCGCTTCCCGCGGAGCCGCGCACACGTGAGCAAGCCATCACAAGGAGCGGGCGATGCGAGGAGCTGACAAGGTAATCTGCCAGGCGGCAGCCGTGCTGCTGCTGTTCTCGTTCACGAGCGTGCCGGCGAAGGCGCAGTTCGCCGGTTTCGGCGGCGGCGGCGCCGGCGGCCAGGACATGATGACCCAGATGGCGCCGATGCTGGAGATGATGAAGGCCAAGATGGGCAAGCGGCGCTTTGCCATGCTGATGCAGACCATGGGGCCGATGATGGG
>NZ_JAGWUA010000337.1 GCF_028868675.1 Bradyrhizobium sp. | reverse complement strand
GAAATTCGGCCAGTGCTCGCGATGATGCAGTACGATCCGGCATCCAACGCGCGAGCCGACAAATGCTGGTTGCGCGCGGGTCAGACGTTCGGCGACTACGCATCCGAATGCAGCTCGGGGGCTTTGCTCATCTGGGGCGACTCGCATGCCGCGCGGCTGTACGCTGGGCTTGCGCGCCAAGGGAACGACATTGCGCAGTTCACCAGGGACGGCTGCCCTCCCTCCGCAGCCGGTCCCTACCAGAACTGTGCGGAGAGCAACGCGGCAATCCTGCGCAGGATCGCCGAACTCAAGCCAAGAAGGATCATTCTGGCTGCTGCGTGGGCAAACCACGAAAGATACTTACAGCCCGAGGTGCGGGACGAAGGGCTGATGGCGGCTCTGATGGAGCTGAGAGACACGGTCGAGGATATCATCGTGATCGGCCAGGGGCCGCTTTGGTCTCCGGACATGCCGACGCAGGTCTACGAGTCCTGGCGTGCCAACGGCAAGCTTCCGGATCGGCTGCGCCCGATGGCGTTACCCTATCGGCGGATTAATGAGGCGCTTGCGGCGATGTCTGCGGCGGCCGGTGCGCGGTTCGTTTCGCCATTCGACGCGCTCTGCAATGAGCAGGGTTGCCTCACCCATACGCCAGCCTCCAAAGCGGAGTTGCTGAGCTGGGACTACGGCCATTCGACCCTCGCGGGCGCAAGATACCTCGGCGGACTTCTGCACCTGGATTGAAGTTCGAGCGTTTGCTCCAGGATTTCAGCGCCAAGGTCTGGCGCTATTGGCCGCAGCCATCGCCGCGGGATGGCTGCTACAGCGGCAGAAGCGCGTCCGCCGCGGTGGTCACCGGGCTGCGGGCTGCCATCCCGGTCCTGTCGGCTTCCCGGAGCCGATTTGCCCGACGTGTCAAGTGGCTTCACCAACGCAAGGCGTCATGCCTGCCATCCCTTCCTACTGTGCATGGGGTTGATCCGCAGGTTTTGGCAGGTGCCTGGTTTTGGCCCGGCCACCCCAGCCCCTGCCAGCCACGTCTCCCCGCGCTCCACGCCGGCGAGCCGGACGGCCTCTGAGCCTACCGGCCGAGGATATCGCCCAGCGCGTCGCAGACGCGCTGCTGCTGCTCTTCCCGCAGGCCTATCCACAGCGGCAGCCGGATCAGGCGCTCCGACAGCGATGTCGTGAGCCTGAGGTCGCCATGCGCGCGACCGAACCGCAATCCCGCCGCTGACGAATGCAGCGGCACATAGTGGAACACCGCATGGATGTTCGCTTCCTTGAGCCTGCCGAGGACCGCGCCGCGATCGACTTCGGGCGGCAGCAGCACGTAGTAGAGATGGCCGTTGTGTCCGCAATGACCGGGCACGATCGGCCGGCGGAGCAGGCCGCGCTGCTCGAGCGGCGCAAGCATCCCGTGATAGCGGTCCCAGATGGCGAGCCGCTCGCGCGTGATGCGTTCGGCCTGTTCGAGTTGCGCCCAGAGCACGGCCGCCGTCAGGTCGCTCGGCAGGAACGACGAGCCGAGATCCTGCCAGGTGTATTTGTCGACCTCGCCGCGGAAGAACCGGCCGCGATCGGTCCCCTTCTCGCGGATGACCTCGGCCCGCGGCGCCAGCGCGGGATCGTTGACCAGCAGGCAGCCGCCTTCGCCGGACATGATGTTCTTGGTCTCGTGGAAGCTGAAGCTGCCGAGGTCGCCGATCGCGCCCAGCGGCGAGCCCCTGTAGCTCGCCATGATGCCCTGCGCGGCGTCTTCGACGATCCTCAGCTTGTGGCGCTTCGCGATCGCGATGATGGCGTCCATCTCGCAGGCGACGCCCGCATAGTGCACGGGCACGATCGCGCGGGTGCGCGAGGTGACGGCGGCCTCGACCTGCCGTTCGTCGAGGTTGAGCGTGTCCTCGCGGATGTCGACGAAGACCGGGACCGCGCCGCGCAGCACGAAGGCGTTCGCGGTCGACACGAAGGTGAAGGAGGGCAGGATCACCTCGTCGCCGTGCCCGAGGTCGAGCAGCAATGCGGCCATGTCGAGCGCCGAGGTGCAGGAGTGCGTCAGCAGCGCCTTCGCGCAACCGGTACGCTGCTCGATCCACCGGTGGCATCGCCCGGTGAAGCCGCCGTCGCCGGAAACGTGATGGCTGCGCAGCGCCTCCTCGACATAGGCCTGCTCCTGACCGGTCACGTAGGGTCGGTTGAACGGAATGTGTTCGGGCGCCATTGCCTAAGCTGTCTATTCGCCTTAAGAGGCGCGTTCAAGGGGCCAATCCGATCCAAGAATTCCATGAAATCAGAAACGACGATCGACATGATTCTCGCTCTTGCGATCGCCGGCGCGATCGGAGTGCTCGGGTTGTGGCCTCATGTCGCGTTTGTCGGCGACATCGGCGAGTTCCGGTACTTTCATTCAGCTTATGACGAGGACACGTACACTCTCGCCTGGCTGATGGGCGCGTTGCGGTCCACCAGATTGCTCGGGGCATTTTGCCTGTCCGTCGTCCACCGGACCAGTGCGGGTTCGCTGGATGCAACGCTGATGATTTCGGATTTTCTCTTTCCGGCGATTGCTGCGTGTGCCGCGTACTTTGCGGCCAGCCAGATCGTCTCGAGCCGGTCCGCGCGCGCAGCGGTTTCTTTGCTCCTCGTGTTTGCCGGCGATCTGTTCTCGTTCGGCAGCGTGGTCGTCTGGAGTTCTCCAGCCTGGAATGTCATACGATTCTCGCGAATCGTCGGATTGGTCGCTCCCAACCTCGTGCCGCCATACGAGACCAGCTTTCTGTCCATCTATCGTACTCCGGAACCGCAGGTAAGCCTGTCGTTGATGTTTGTCGTTCTGGGTCTTCTCGCCAGGTTCGCGGCGCGTCCTCAGACCTCG
>NZ_JAGWUA010000128.1 GCF_028868675.1 Bradyrhizobium sp. | reverse complement strand
GCTCGACGGCACGCAGCGCCTGGTCGGAATCATCGCCCGCGAAGACGTCATCGCCGCGCTGAAGGCCACCGCGCGCGACTGACGTTCCGCCTGGAACCGTCCGAAGTTCCCCGCGAAAGGCCGCGTGAAACGGCCGCGTGAACGTCCCCGAGAGATTGATTCCGGTAGCCGATGCACGCCGGACGAGCTCGGTTTTCGGCAAATCAGTCGACTTGATTTCGATCAATTCGCGGCTCGCGGGGATGTGGTTTCTGGCCGCGTCTTCTTTCAGAGAGAATCCGCATGAGCCAGCCCTCAATTTCCAAATCAATGACCATCGGTGAAAGCGGCCTGGCGGCAGTGTTCGCGGTCACCGCCTTCCTCTGCGTGATCGCCGCGGCCAAAGCGCTCGACGCGCCGTTCGCGTTCCATGCCTCGCTCGCCGCCGCGGCGAGCCTCGCGTCGGTCTTCGTGATCCTCAACAACTATTTCGGACGTCCGGCGGCGCTGCCGCCGCAGGAGATCAACGGCCGGCCCAACTACAACATGGGTCCGATCAAGTTCACCGCCTTCATGGCGGTGTTCTGGGGCATCGCCGGATTCCTGGTCGGCCTGATCATCGCCTCCCAGCTCGCCTGGCCGGCGCTGAATTTCGACCTGCAATGGATCCAGTTCGGCCGCCTGCGCCCGCTGCACACCTCGGCGGTGATCTTCGCCTTCGGCGGCAACGTCCTGATCGGGACCTCCCTCTACGTCGTGCAGAAGAGCTGCCGCGCCCGCCTTGCGGGCTATCTGGCGCCCTGGTTCGTCGTGGTCGGCTACAATTTCTTCATCGTGATCGCCGGCACGGGCTATCTGCTCGGCGTCACCCAGTCGAAGGAATATGCCGAGCCGGAATGGTATGCGGACCTCTGGCTGACGATCGTCTGGGTGGCCTACCTGCTCGTGTTCCTCGCCACGGTCATCAAGCGCAAGGAACCGCACATCTTCGTCGCGAACTGGTTCTATCTCGCCTTCATCGTGACGATCGCCGTGCTGCACCTCGGCAACAATCCGGCGCTCCCGGTCTCGCTGTTCGGCTCCAAGTCCTACATCGCCTGGGGCGGCATCCAGGACGCCATGTTCCAGTGGTGGTACGGCCACAACGCGGTCGGCTTCTTCCTGACCGCCGGCTTCCTCGCCATCATGTACTACTTCGTGCCGAAGCGCGCGGAGCGGCCGGTCTACTCCTACCGGCTGTCGATCGTGCACTTCTGGGCGCTGATCTTCCTCTACATCTGGGCGGGTCCGCACCATCTGCACTACACCGCGCTGCCCGACTGGACGCAGACGCTGGGCATGACCTTCTCGGTGATGCTGTGGATGCCCTCCTGGGGCGGCATGATCAACGGCCTGATGACGCTGTCGGGCGCCTGGGACAAGCTGCGCACGGATCCCGTGCTGCGCATGCTCGTGGTCTCCGTCGCCTTCTACGGCATGTCGACCTTCGAAGGCCCGATGATGTCGATCAAGGTGGTGAACTCGCTCAGCCACTACACCGACTGGACCATCGGCCACGTGCATTCCGGCGCGCTCGGCTGGGTCGGCTTCGTCTCCTTCGGCGCGTTGTACTGCCTGGTGCCGTGGGTTTGGAACCGCAAGGGCCTCTACAGCCTCAAGCTCGTCAACTGGCACTTCTGGATCGCCACCCTCGGCATCGTCCTCTACATCTCGGCGATGTGGGTGTCCGGCATCCTGCAGGGCCTGATGTGGCGCGCCTACACCTCGCTCGGCTTCCTCGAATACTCCTTCATCGAGACCGTCGAGGCGATGCATCCCTTCTACATCATCCGTGCGGCCGGCGGAGCGCTGTTCCTGATCGGCTCGCTGATCATGGCCTACAATCTCTGGATGACCGTGCGTGTCGGCGAGGCGGAAGTTCAAGCGCCCGTCGCTCTTCAGCCGGCGGAATGAGGAGCTGAAAATGTCTTTCTGGACACGCCATCAAGTCTTCGAAAAGAACTCGATCATCCTGGTCGTCGGCATCCTGCTGGTGATCGCGATCGGCGGTCTCGTCGAGATCACGCCGCTGTTCTACCTGAAGAGCACGATCGAGGTGGTCGACGGGGTCCGTCCCTACACGCCGCTGGAGCTCGCCGGACGCAACGTCTACGTCCGCGAGGGCTGCTATCTCTGCCACTCGCAGATGATCCGTCCGCTGCGCGACGAGGTCGAGCGCTACGGCCACTTCTCGTTGGCCGCGGAGAGCATGTACGACCATCCGTTCCAGTGGGGTTCCAAGCGCACCGGTCCGGACCTCGCCCGCGTCGGCGCCAAGTATTCCGACGACTGGCACGTCACCCATTTGACCAATCCGCGCGCGATCGTTCCGCAGTCGGTGATGCCGGGCTATCCCTTCCTCGCCGCCAACGAGGTCGATCCGGACACGATCGCCGACCACATGCGGACGCTCCGCATGGTCGGCACGCCCTACACCGACGACCAGATCGCCAACGCCGCGGCCGACATGAAGGCCCAGGCCGACCCGGACAATCCCGGCGCCGACGCCTTCGCCAAGCGCTACGCCAAGGCGGCGGTGCGCAACTTCGACGGCAAGCCCGGTGCCCCGACCGAGATGGATGCGCTGATCGCGTATCTGCAGATGCTCGGCACGCTGGTCGACTTCAAGCTCTACAACGAGAAAGCCAATCTTCGCTGAGAAGGCATGAACGATGAAAGCGATCCTATCAGTCCACAACCTTGCGTCCGATTTCGTGACGACATTCTGGACGCCGGCCTTCGTCGCGATCTTTCTCGCGATCGTCGCCTACGCATTTTGGCCCCGCAACAAGGCCGCTTTCGACGAAGCGGCGCGCCTCCCGTTGCGCGAGGAGTGAGAGATCATGACCGATCATAGCGAAATCGACAGCGTCTCCGGCAAGTCCACCACCGGACACGAGTGGGACGGCATCAAGGAGCTGAATACGCCGCTGCCGCGCTGGTGGGTGATGACGTTCTACCTCACCATCATCTGGGCGATCGGCTACTGGGTCGTGTATCCGGCCTGGCCGTTGATCTCCAGCAACACCACGGGCGTCTTCGGCTATTCCTCCCGCGCCGACGTCGCGGTGGAGCTTGCGAACCTCGAGAAGGTCCGCGGCGACAAGATGGTGGCGCTGGGCAAGGCCTCGCTCGCCGACATCGAGAAGGACCCGGCGCTGCTGGCGCTCGCCCGCGCCAAGGGCAAGACCGTGTTCGGCGACAATTGCGCGCCGTGCCACGGCTCCGGTGCCGCCGGCGCCAAGGGCTACCCCAACCTGAACGACGACGATTGGCTGTGGGGCGGCACGCTCGACCAGATCATGGCGACCATCCAGTATGGCGCGCGGTCCGGCCACGCCAAGGGCCATGAAGGCCAGATGCTCGCCTTCGGCAAGGATGGCGTGCTGAAGGCGGACGAGATCGTCACGGTCGCCAACTACGTCCGTGCGCTGTCTGGATTGTCGACCCGGCAGGGCTACGACGCCGCCAAGGGCACGAAGCTCTTTGCCGACAATTGCGCCTCCTGTCACGGCGACGCCGGCAAGGGCAACCAGGACATGGGCGCGCCCAACCTGACCGACAAGATCTGGCTCTACGGCTCCGACGAATCGACCCTGATCGAGACCATCTCGAACGGCCGTGCCGGCGTCATGCCGGCCTGGGAAGGGCGGCTCGACCCTGCTACCATCAAGGCGATGGCGGTCTACGTCCACTCGCTCGGCGGCGGCAAGTAAACCAAGGCGGATCAACGCGATCGAACGGGGGCAAGGGAAACCTGCCCCCGTTTGAGCTGGATCAACTGCCGGCTCGGGGTTGAGTCTAGGTTCGATCGTACCTGCAAACGGACCACGAATGAACAAGGCCGTGAACCCCAGCGAGCTCAAGCCGGAAGCCGACGTCGGACCGCTCTACGCGCCCCACAAGAAGGTCTATCCCCAGAGCGTTTCGGGCAAGTTCCGCCGCGTCAAATGGGGGCTGATGGCGTTCTGCCTCGGCATCTACTATCTCCTGCCCTTCGTGCGCTGGAACCGCGGCCTCGGCGCGCCCAGCCAGGCCGTGCTGATCGACCTGCCCAACAGCCGCTTCTACTTCTTCTTCATCGAGCTGTGGCCGCAGGAAGTCTACTACTTCACCGGCCTGCTGATCGTCGCCGCCGTCGCGCTGTTCCTGATGAACTCGATCGGCGGCCGCATCTGGTGCGGCTATCTCTGCCCGCAGACGGTGTGGACCGACCTGTTCTACGCGGTCGAGCGCCTGGTCGAGGGCGACCGGCGCGAGCGCATGAGGAAGGATGCGTCCACCGGTTCGATGAAGCTCGGGCGCATCTCCGAGATCGTGCTCAAGCATTCGATCTGGCTGATGATCGCCTGGTGGACCGGCGGCGCGTGGGTGCTCTATTTCAGCGACGCGCCGACGCTCGTGAAGCAGCTCGCCACCTTCCAGGCGCCGATGGTGGCCTATGTCTGGATCGGCATCCTCACCGCCACGACCTACCTGCTCGCCGGCTACATGCGCGAGCAGGTCTGCACCTATATGTGCCCCTGGCCGCGCATCCAGGCGGCGCTGACCGACGAATGGGCGCTCAACGTCACCTACCGCTACGATCGCGGCGAGAAGCGCATGTCGGTAAAAAAGGCGGCCGAGCTGCGCGCGCTCGGCGAGACGGTCGGCGACTGCGTCGACTGCTACCAGTGCGTCGCGGTGTGCCCGACCGGCATCGACATCCGCAACGGGCCGCAGCTCGAATGCATCCAGTGCGGTCTATGCATCGATGCCTGCGACGCCGTGATGAGGAAGATCAGCCGGCCCACCGGCCTGATCGGCTATGACAACGACATCAACATCCATCGCCGCGAGCAGGGCAAGGCGCCGATCTACCGTATCGTGCGGGGCCGCACCATCGCCTACAGCGCGATCATCGCGCTGGTCGGCGGCATCATGATCCATACGCTCGCGACTCGCAAAACGCTGGAAATGAACGTCCTGCACGACCGCAATCCCGTGGCGGTCGCGCTGAGTGACGGTTCGATCCGCAACGCCTACACGGTCCGGCTGCTCAACAAGAGCGGCTTCGACCGGGTGATCGCGATCGACATGAACGGACCCGTCAACTCGACGCTGCACGTGGTGGGCGTCGATTCCGTCACGCCCGACCGGCCGATGATCGTGATCGGCCGCGACCAGACCAGCGAATTCCGCCTGCTCGTGACCGCGCCGGCCGAGAACAATACGGAGAAGTCGATCCCGGTCCGCTTCCACGTCACCGATATCGGGCTCGGCGTCGCCGCGTCCGCCACCGACAATTTCGTCCTGCCCTAGGAGCTCGCCGATGGCCTCCGCACCCAAGCCGCTGACCGGGACCAAGGTCTTCATCATGCTGGCCGCCTTCTTCGGTCTCGTGATCGGCGTCAACGTGACCATGATGAAGCTCGCGATCGCGACGCTGCCGGGCACCGACGTCGACAGCCCCTACAGCGCCGGCTTGACCTACGAGCGGGAGATCATGGCCGCCCACGAGCAGGCCGCGCGCAAATGGCAGGTCAATGCCCACGTCCAGCGCAGCGCCGACGGCGGAGCCACGGTTCAGGTCGAGGCTCGCGATGCCGGCGGACGTCCGCTGACCGGATTGAAGTTCCAGGGCCGCCTGGAGCGGCCGACCGACAAGCGTGCCGACCTGCCGGTCGAACTCGCCGAGGTCGGCATCGGCATCTATCGCGGCAGCGCCAGCGCGGTCGCGCCGGGACAGTGGGATCTCGTGCTCGAAGGCGACGCGCGCGGCGAGCGCATGTTCCAGTCGCGCAATCGCGTGGTGCTGAACTAGAGGAAATCGTCATGCAGGTGACGCGGGATTTCTCACATTACGTCAGGGATGCCGGCCCCGGCCTGCAGCACATCGATCTCGCGGTCGAGGGCGTTCACTGCGCGGGCTGCATGGCCAAGATCGAGCGCGGGCTGTCGGCCATTCCCGACGTCACGCTGGCACGGGTCAATCTCACCGAGCGCCGCGTCGCGCTGGAATGGAAAGAGGGAACGCTCGACCCGGCGCGCTTCATCGATCGCCTCGCCGAACTCGGCTACAAGGCCTATCCTTTCGAGACGGCCAGCGCGGAGGCGAGCGAGGTCGAGCAGTCGCGCTTCCTGCTGCGCTGCCTCGGCGTCGCCGCCTTCGCCTCCATGAACGTGATGATGCTGTCGATCCCGGTGTGGTCCGGCAACGTCACCGACATGCTGCCGGAACAGCGCGACTTCTTCCACTGGCTGTCGGCGCTGATCACGCTGCCGGCCGCGGCCTATGCCGGCCAGCCCTTCTTCCGCTCGGCGTGGAGCGCGTTGTCGAACAAGGGCGTCAACATGGACGTCCCGATCTCGATCGGCGTGATCCTGGCGCTCGGCATGTCCGTGGTCGAGACCATCAATCACGCCGAGCACGCCTATTTCGACGCGGCGATCATGCTGCTGACGTTCCTGCTGGTCGGCCGCTATCTCGACCAGAGCATGCGGCGGCGGACCCGTGCGGTTGCCGGCAATCTCGCGGCGCTGAAGGCCGAGACCGCGGCAAAGTTCGTCGGGCCGGACGAAATCTCGCAGGTGCCGGTCGCCGCGATCCATCCCGGGGACATCGTGCTGCTGCGCCCGGGCGAGCGCTGCGCGGTCGACGGCACCGTGATCGAGGGACGCTCCGAGATCGACCAGAGCCTGATCACGGGCGAGACGCTCTATGTCACGGCGGAGCAGGGCACGCCGGTCTATGCCGGCTCGATGAATGTCTCCGGCACGCTGCGGGTGCGGGTCGCGGCGGCGTCGGAAGCGACGCTGCTCGCCGAGATCACCCGGCTGCTCGACAATGCGCTTGCCGCGCGCTCGCGCTACATGCGGCTCGCCGACCGCGCCTCGCGGCTCTACGCGCCGGTGGTGCATGCCACGGCGCTCCTCACCATTCTGGGCTGGGTGCTGGCGGGCGCGAGCTGGCATGATGCGATCGTGACCGGTGTCGCCGTGCTCATCATCACCTGTCCGTGCGCGCTCGGGCTCGCGATCCCGACGGTGCAGACGGTCGCCTCGGGCGCGATGTTCAAGTCCGGCGTGCTGCTCAACGCCGGCGATGCCATCGAGCGCCTCGCGGAAGCCGATCACGTCATCTTCGACAAGACCGGCACGCTGACGCTGCCGGATCTGGAAGTCGTCAACGCCGCCGACATTCCGGCCGACGTCTTCAAACTGGCCGGCCAGCTCGCGCTGTCGAGCCACCATCCGGTCGCCGCCGCCGTTGCGCAGGCGGCCGGTGCGAGATCGCCGATCGTCGGCGCGGTCGAGGAGGCCGGGCAGGGCGTGCGGGCCACCGTCGACGGCGTCGAGATCCGCCTCGGCCGTCCTTCCTTCTGCGGCGCCGAGCAACAGGCCAGGGAGAGCGCCGATCTCGATCCCGAAGCCTCCATCGTCGCCTTCAGCAGGGGCACGGAAAAATTCATCTTTGCGGTGCGCCAGGGCCTGCGTCCGGACGCGAAGGCGGTAATCGCCGCGCTCGGGGCGCGCAAGATCGGGCTCGAAATCCTCTCCGGCGACCGCGAGCCGGCAGTGAAGGCCGCGGCCGCGGCGCTCGGCATTGCCGAATGGCGCGCAGGCGTCACGCCGGCCGACAAGATCGCGCGGATCGAGGAGCTGAAGCAGCGCGGCGCGCGGGTGCTGATGGTCGGCGACGGCATGAACGACGCGCCGTCGCTCGCGGCCGCCCACGTCTCGATGTCGCCGATCTCGGCCGCGCATCTCAGCCAGTCGACCGCCGATATGGTTTTCCTCGGCAAGCCGCTCGCGCCAGTCGTCGCGGCCATCGACTACGCGCGCAAGGCGCTGCATCTGATGCGGCAGAACCTGTGGCTCGCCATCGTCTACAACGTCCTGGCGGTGCCGATCGCGATCAGCGGCGTCGTCACGCCCCTGATCGCCGCCGCCGCCATGAGCGGCTCGTCCATTTTCGTCATGCTGAATGCGCTGCGTGCGCGCAGCGTCGCGCGGGGGATCGACTGATGGAAGTCATGGTCATCCTGGTCCCGCTAGCGCTCGCGCTCGGGCTCCTCGGCCTCGCCGGCTTCCTGTGGTCGCTCAAGAGCGGCCAGTACGAGGATCTGGACGGCGCCGCCTGGCGCGCGATCGCCGACGACGATCCGCCGCAGGACACGCCGCCCGACCTCGCGCAGGCCAAGCACTAGGAACCTGAACGTAACGGGAAACGCAACGGTTTATATTACGCAGACTCCGTCATTGCGAGCGAAGCGAAGCAATCCAGAATCCCTCCACGGAAAGATTCTGGTTTGCTTCGTCGCTTCGCTCCTAGGAAGAAAGTGGTTGGTTACCGGTCTAAACTCAGTCAGAGTGGCTCACGCATTTTCATCTAAGGCGGGTCGGCCCCTCGGGCCGGTCGGAACTCGCAATGACGGAGTTCGTGGCTAAGCCGATGCGATCCTGCGATAGAGCGCGCCGTAGCACGACGCCGAGATGTCCCAGCTGAACGACCGCGCCATGGCGCTGCGGCGCATGGAGTCGAGCTGGTCCTGCGCGATGAAGGTCGAGAATGCGCGGCGGACACCGCCGAGGAACGCCTCCCGCGAGGGCCGGGCGAACAGGAATCCGGTCTCGCCGTCGGTGATGGTCTCGGCGAGCCCGCCAGTCTGATGGCCGATCGGCAACGAACCGAAGCGCTGCGCATACATCTGGCTCAACCCGCACGGCTCGAAGCGTGACGGCATCAGCGTGAAGTCGCTGGCGGCAAAAATCCGCCGCGCCTGCGCGTCATTGAAGCCGATCGCGACGCCGATGGCATCGGGCCGGCGGCGGTGCGCCTCGATCACCGCCTGCTCGAGCGCCGGCTCGCCGGAGCCGGTGACCACGATCTGCCCGCCGGCGTCGATGATCTCGTCGGCCGCCGAAAGGACAAGGTCGATGCCCTTCTGATGCACGAGGCGCGCGACGATGCCGAAGATCGGCCCGCGCGATACCGCAAGCCCGAACTGCTTGCGGACGTCATCCGCGTTCGCCCGCTTGCCGGCCCAGTCGCCGGCGCCGAAGGGCTGGGCGAGCTGCGCGCAGAAGCGGGGATCCCAGCTCTCGTCGATGCCGTTCAGGATGCCGGTGAGCTCGGAGGCGTCGGAGCGCAGGCGTAACAGGCCTTCCAATCCGCAGCCGAATTGAGCGGTCGTGATCTCGCGCGCATAGGTGGCGCTGACGGTGGTGAGGTGCGAGGCGTAGACCAGCCCGCCCTTGAGGAAGGAGAGCTGGTCGTAGAACTCGACTCCGTCGATGTGGAACGAGCTTTCCGGCGCCCCGATCCGTCGCAGCGATTCCTTCGGAAAGAGGCCCTGATAGGCGAGGTTGTGGATGGTCAGGATCGACGGCAGCCGCGTGCCCTGCCAGGCGAGATAGGCCGGCACGAGCGCGGCCTGCCAGTCATTGGCATGGACGAGGTCGGCTGCCCAATTCTCGTCCAGCGTGCCCGCGGCGAGCTGCGCGGCCGCCGAGGCAAGACGCGCGAAGCGGATGTCGTTGTCCGGCCAGTCCTGGCCCGTCTCGTCGCCATAGGGATTGCCGGGACGGTCGTAGAGCTGGGTGCAAAGCAGCACATAGACCGGCATTCCGTCCCTCGTTGCGGCCCTCCCGAGCGTGCAGGCCGGCACCTCCGCGAATGGCGGACAGCGCCCAACGATCTGAATCTGCGTGAGTTGTTCGATGATATCGCGATAGCCCGGCAGCATGATCCGGATATCGGCGAAGCCGCGCAGCGCGCGCGGTAGCGCTGCGGAAACGGCGCCCAGTCCGCCCACGCGGACGAAGTCGTCCATCTCGGTGGTTACGAACAAGACCCTCACGAACCGCCGCCCTCTTACGAGCCCGTCTTGCTGCTATGCAAGATCAGGTCCAGTTACCCGCGCATTCGCCCCCTGAATGGTTGCCGGTCCGGTTGAGGACTTTCCTGCCGGGCTGCTGCCCTCTAGGGTCGGCGCATCAACAAAGAAGAACGAACGCGGTTCCAAAGGAACGAGGAATGCAGCTGGCAGACGAGCATGAGCGAATGACGACGAAGGCCTTCGCCGGCCTGCGCGTCCTGGATTTCACCACCACCATCGCCGGTCCCCATTGCGCGCGGATGCTCGCCGACATGGGGGCGGAGGTGATCAAGATCGAGGCCGGGGAGGGCGAGGCGATGCGGACCCGGCCGCCGCTGCGCAACGGCTGCAGCACGGTGTTCGGCCAGCTCAATGTCGGCAAGAAGAGCGTGGTGCTCGACCTCAAATCCCCCGACGGCGTCGGAGCGGTGCGCCGGCTGGCCGCGACCGCCGACATCCTGGTGGAAAACTTCCGGCCCGGCGTGATGCGCCGGCTGGGGCTGGGCGACGACGCCCTGCGCCCGCTCAACCCCCGCCTGATCTACTGCTCGATCTCGGGCTACGGCCAGACGGGCCCGTCGGCCGAATTGCCGGCCTATGCGCCCGTCATCCATGCGGCGTCCGGCTACGACATGGCGCATCTCGCCTATCAGCCCGGCCGCAATCGGCCGGACTATTGCGGCATCTATCATGCCGACGTCGTGACCGGTACCTACGCCTTCGGCGCGATCGCGTCGGCGCTGTACCAGCGCACCGCCACCGGGCTCGGCCAGCACATCGACGTCTCCATGCTGGAATCGATGCTGACGCTGACGGTGATGGAGTTGCAGGCCGCGCAGTTCGAGGTGAAGCCGCCGCCGCGTCCGATGTTCGGACCGACCGAGACCGCCGACGGCTATGTCATGATCACCATCTCCAGCGAGAAGAGTTTTCAGAGCCTGATGAAGGCGATCCGTCGGCCCGACTGGATCGCCGACCCGCGCTTCGCCACCTACGCCGTGCGCCGCAGGAACTGGGGCGACATGATGGACGGCGTTGAAGCCTGGTCGCGCGCGCTCACGACCAGAGAGTGCCTGGCCGCGCTCGACGCCGAAGGCGTGCCTGCCTCGGCCTATCGCACCGTGGCCGAGGCGTTGGCCGATCCGCAACTGGCGCACCGGAAGGCGTTGAGCCCGGTCGAGGATGCGGGCGGCTCGTTCGGCGTGCTCAACCTGCCGTTCCGGATGTCGGGCGCCGACACGGCTCCCGCGAGCAGGATGGCGTCGCTCGGCGAACACACGCGCGCAGTGCTGGCCGAGGCGGCGGACGTCTCCGACGCCGCGTTAATTCCGTCAGGCAAAACCGCAAGCCGCGGCTGAGACGCGTTTGTCTCGCCCGTCCGGGCATGGCATGGTGGCGGCGACAGGAAGCATGCGGGAGTGACGCCATGAGGAGTTTCAAGGTTGCCGATTTCAAGGCGCCGCTGAAGGAGTTCGACGAGCCGACGCCGAAGCCTTCGGGCACGCAGGTGCTGATCAGGGTGAAGGCTGCCGGCGTCTGCCACAGCGACCTGCACATCTGGGAAGGCGGCTACGACCTCGGCCACGGCCGCAAGCCGCTGTCGTTGAAGGAGCGTGGCATCTCGCTGCCCCTGACCATGGGTCACGAGACGGTCGGCGAGGTGCTTGCCTTCGGCCCCGACGTGAAGCCCGGCGACCAGGGCGACCTCAAGGTCGGCGACGTCGGGCTGGTCTATCCCTGGATCGGCTGCGGCAAATGCGCAACCTGCCTCGCCGGCGAGGAGAACATGTGCCTGACGCCGCGTTCGCTCGGCGTCTATTGCGACGGCGGCTATTCCGACCACATGTTGGTGCCGCATCCGCGCTATTTGCTCAACCTCAGGGGGCTCGATCCCGCCACCACCGCGCCCTACGCCTGTTCGGGCGTCACCACCTACAGCGCGCTGAAGAAGGTCGAGCAGCATTTCAACACGCCGATCGTGATGTTCGGCGCCGGCGGCCTCGGCCTGATGGCGCTGTCGCTGCTGAAGGCGATGGGCGGCAAGGGTGCGATCATGGTCGACATCGACGCCCGCAAGCGCGAGGCGGCCGAGAAGGCCGGCGCGCTCGCCACCGTCGATCCCAAGGCGCCGGATGCGCTGGAGCAGATCGCGAAGAAGGCGGGCGAGCCGATCCGCGCGGTGATCGATCTCGTCGGCAACGCCGCCACCACCCAGCTCGGCTTCGACTGCCTGACCAAGGGCGGCAAGCTCGTGATCGTCGGCCTGTTCGGCGGCGGCGCGACCTGGGCGCTGCCGCTGATTCCGATCAAGGCGGTGACCATCCAGGGCAGCTATGTCGGCAATCTGCGCGAGACGCAGGAACTGCTCGAGCTCGTGCGGTCGAAGAAGGTGCCGCCGATCCCGGTCACCAGGATGCCGCTCGACAAGGCCAACGACGCGCTGCTGGACCTGCAGAAGGGCGCGCTGGTCGGGCGCGCGATCCTGACGCCGTAGGAGATTTCGTAGCCCGGATGAGCGAAGCGATATCCGGGTCGGGTGCCCCCGCATATCGCTACGCTCATGCGGGCTACGGACTTCGCGCGGACCCGTTGGCTCGCAATGACGTCGTGCACCATTCTTCGCCAAGGGAGCCCCCATGTCCGCCAACAACGCCTTCCACGTCGCGGTGCTTGCCGGCGACGGTATCGGGCCCGAGGTGATGGCGCCCGCGCTGGAAATCCTGCGCAGGATCGAGGCGAAGTCAGGCTTAAGTTTCCGCTTCACCGACGCGCCGGCCGGCGCCAACAACTATCTCGCCACCGGCAAGTCGATGCCGGACGCCACGGTGCGGCTGTGCGAGGAGGCGGATGCGATCTTGCTCGGCGCCTGCGGCCTGCCGTCGGTGCGCTACCCCGACGACACCGAGATCGCGCCGCAGATCGAGCTGCGCTTTCATTTCGATCTCTATGCCGGCGTGCGGCCCGCGCGCCTCATTCCGGGTGTGCCGAGCCCGATCGTCGGCGCGGATGCGCGCGGGATCGATCTCGTGCTGATCCGCGAATCGACCGAGGGCCTGTTCGCCTCGATGGGCAAGGGCGTCGTCAAGCATGAGGACGCGCGCGAGACGCTGGTGATCACGCGCAAGACCTCGGAACGGCTGTTCGAGTTCTCCTTCCGCCTCGCCGAGCGGCGCAAGGCGCGCGGCAAGGCCGGCGCGCTCACCTGCGTCGACAAGGCGAACGTGTTCAGGGCCTTTGCCTTCTTCCGCGGCATGTTCGACGAGGCCGCCAGGCGCCACCCGGACGTGACGGCGGAGCGCCTCTATGTCGATGCCTGCGCGGCGATGCTGGCCAAGCGGCCCTGGGATTTCGACGTGCTGGTGACCGAGAACATGTTCGGCGACATTCTCTCCGACCTCACCGCCAGCCTGATCGGCGGTCTCGGCATGGCGCCGTCGGCCGACATCGGCGACCGCTACGCGGTGTTCCAGCCCTGCCACGGCACCGCGCCCGACATCATGGGGCAGGGCAAGGCCAATCCCACCGGCATGATCCTGTCGGCGGCGATGATGCTGGACTGGCTCGCCGACAAGCACGGTGTCGAGAGCGCGGCTGAAGCCGGAGAGCGGATCGAGCGTGCTGTCGATCAGGCCTATGCTGGCGGCCTCAAGCCGATGGAGTTCGGCGGCCGCAACGGCACGGCCGATATCACCAGGGCGGTGCTCGCGGGGCTGTAGGTCTCGACGAGAGGCAAGAAAGAGCGCGGCAGAGCCTCCCCTTTGGGCGAGCTACCAGCGGGCACCAATGACGATGGCCCAGCCCCAGCGAGGTCGATAGAAGTGGCGCGGGCCACGGTAGGCCTCCAATCTTCTCGCATCCAGATCAGGAGCGCTCTCGTCCGGCTCGACTCTGGTCTATGGACCCTTCTCTGGCGGATGTGCGGAACGCCGGCTTGGCTTGCAGAACCTGGATAGCGCGGCTCTCGTTTTGATCAGCTGAAGGCGAGACGAAGAACTGGGGCAACCTCGCCACTCTGTCGATGTGAAGCGCGGGCAATTCGCACGGTTCAAATCAACGCGGCGCTTAGAGCCTGCCCGTAGATCATTGCGGCCACAATTGACAGCAGTAAGCCTGCTCCCGAGAAGATGACGAGCAGCTTTAGAGTTTCGACTTCAACATTCGTTCTCGTCGCGCGGGATATTGCCTTTGCCAGTGCAGCTATCATCGCCAGCTCCGAAGCAGGCCGCGCCGGAGGCCAGACCTGGTTCCATCTAGGTAGCGTCTCCAGGCGCGTTTGCATGTGAAGCAGATTACAGGCGATCCGTCGAATTTCGCTCGACGTCCCTATACGGACTGCGGCGTCTCACCAAGCCGTGATGGC
>NZ_JAGWUA010000336.1 GCF_028868675.1 Bradyrhizobium sp. | reverse complement strand
CTCGGCGCCCATGACGGCAAGGAATCCACCGACTCGATCTGGGTGTCCCCGCGCGAGGCGGTGGAGGGCGGCGGGAACGGCCGCTTCAAGCTGCCGTTTCCGACCACGCGCAACCTGATCCGGCTCGCCAAGCAATCGAGCGTGAAGGCCGCGCTCGAGGATGCAAGCGGCCTGTCGATCGTTACCGTGATGCCGGTTCTGACCAAGACCGCGACCGGCCGCCAGCTCCGCATCCCCCGCGAGGCCGGCTATGACGGCGAGGTGTTCGAGGTGACGGCTGCCGGCTGACATACTTCGATATGTAGCGAACTATTGTGGCTGCCGACCCGGTGAGGTCCGCCCGGTTTTGACGCGAACGGACGGCGTGACATGGTGGCCCCGCAGCGTGACTCCGCCGGCGGCCGCCTTCGTCATCTACTCCCCCCGGCCTGGAATACGTCGTATATTGCGGTCGCCAGGAGAGCCGGTCCCACGACGATGCCCGCCGAATCGACGTCGAATCCCGAGAAGAAGCGGCCGTTTTCGCTTTCGATCGGCCAACTGACCTTCGGCAGCTTCCTGTTGGTGCTGGCCGTGATCATCGTCACCTCGACCGCGAGCGTGATCGCGATAAGGCATATCGACGCGACCTTCGCCGAGCTGCAGCGGCTGCAGAGCGTCGGTGATCTCGCCGAGGACATCGACCGGCGCATGAACGAGCTGCGGCTTGCGGCGCGGGACTTCGTCACCGATCCCGGCACGGGCATCCAGTTCAAGCAGCTCGGCGAGGCCGCCACCACGCTCGGCGACATCCTGAAGAAGACCCGCATCGAGCTTGCGCCCGAGCAGCAGGATATGATCGACGGGGTTACCGAGCGGCTCGCGACCTATCGCAGCGGCCTGGAGCGGATATCGACCCTGATCGATCGCCGCGCCCAGTTGATCGCTGGACTGGCGCCGTTGCGCGATCGGTTCGACGCGACCGTCGCTGCGACGCCGGATCGCGAGCTCGCCTCTCGATTGTTCGACGCGCAGAGCCGGATCGCGCTGGCCCTGCTGGCGCGCAATCCGTCCGCGGCGGAGCAGGCGGCGCAAGCCATGCGGGCAATAACGATCGCCGACGCAGCGATGAAATCGGCGGTCGACGACTATGCCGAAGCCATCATCGCGGTCGCGGTGCGGGAGCGACAGATCGCGGACATTGACCGCGAGGTGCTCGGCTCCGAGGGACGGCTGATCGGGCGCGTCACTGAATTGCTGCGCGAGGTCAGCGCGCGGCGCGGGCACGTGCTGTCGCGCGATTTCGCGCGGACGCTGGCGGAAGCGAAATGGCAAAGCATCGTGCTCGGTACCATCGGCGTGCTGATCGGCATCGGCGCGGCGTGGTTCGTGGTCCGCCGCACCGTGCGCCCGCTGGCCAAGATCGCAAGCTCGATCCGGTCGCTCGCGGCGGGCGAGAAGAAGACGTCCATTCCGGCGACCGACGTCGATAACGAGATCGGCGACATCGCCCGCGCAGCGGAGGTGTTCCGCCACACGCTGGTGGATGCCGACACCGCGCGCGAAGCGGCGGTGCGCGCGCTTGCCGAGCAGCGTCTCGCCGAAGAAAGCTATCGCAAGCTGTTCGAGGGATCCGTAGACGGCATTTACGTCACCACGCCGGCCGGCGACCTGCTCAACGCCAACCCCGCGCTGGCGCGGATGATGGGCTATGACAGCCCGCAGCATCTGATCGATAGCGTCAGCGACATCGCGCATACGATCTACGTGCACCCCGAGGCACGCGCGGAGTATCAGCGGCTGATGGAGCGCGACGGCATGGTGCGCGAGTTCGAGTACCAGGTGCGTCGGCGCAGCGGCGACATCCTGTGGCTCGCCGACAGCGCGACCGCCGTGCGCGACGAGCAGGGTCGGATCATCCGCTACGAGGGTACGCTGCGGGACATCACCGACCAGAAGCGCGCCGAAGACGCGATCGCCGAAGGCCGGCGCCTGTTGCAACAGGTCATCGACACCGTGCCGGCGGTGATCAACGTCAAGAACCGCGACCTGCGCTACGTGCTGATGAACCGCTACATGGCCGGAATTTTCGGCATCGAGCCGGCGGACGCGATCGGCCGCACCACCGGCGACCTGATGTCGCGCTACGGCGCGGCGAAGACCGACGAGAACGACAAGAGGGTGCTGAGCCTGCGCAGGGGGCTCGGCTTCTACGAGGAGGAGTACAAGGACTCCTCCGGCAACATGCGCCAGTGGCTGGTCAACAAGCTGCCGCTGCTCGATGCCGACGGCGAGATCGAGCGGATCGTCACCGTGGCGCTCGACATCGGCGAGCGCAAGCGCGGCGAGCAGGAGATGCGCAAGGCCAAGGAAGCCGCCGAGACCGCGCTGCGCAATCTGCGCGAGACGCAGGCCTCGCTGATCGAGGCGGAGAAGCTCGCCGCGCTCGGACGGCTGGTGGCGGGCGTCGCGCACGAGGTGAACAATCCCGTCGGCATCAGCCTGACGGTCGCGTCCGCGCTGGAGCGCAAGACCGCGACGTTTTCCGCCGAGGTCGAGCGCGGCGAATTGCGGCGATCCACACTCAACGAGTATCTCAACACCAGCCGCGACGCGTCCTCGCAGCTCGTCTCCAACCTCAACCGTGCGGCGGAACTGATCCAGTCGTTCAAGCAGGTGGCGGCGGATCGCAACTATTCGGACCAGCGGACCTTCGATCTCGGCGACCTCACCGAGCAGGTCGTCATGAGCCTGCGGCCGGGCCTGCGCAAGCACAATCTGACGCTCAACGTCGAGTGCCAGCCCAACCTGATGATGAACAGCTATCCGGGTCCTTACGGCCAGGTGCTGACCAACCTGTTCCTCAACGCTGTCGCGCATGCGTTTC
>NZ_JAGWUA010000127.1 GCF_028868675.1 Bradyrhizobium sp. | reverse complement strand
CGACGTCGAAGGCGTGCTCGGCACCAACCTGCCGGTGTGGTGCGACGGCTACGCCGCCCCGCCCTCGGTGGCCGGGTTGACCTTCGTCGGATGGGGCGAGCCGATCGGTTGCGGCGGCGTTGCGGTATTTCCGAACGACATCGTCGTCGCCGACCAGGACGGCGCCGTGCTGATCCCGCAGGCGCTGCTCGATCATGTGCTGGCGGAAGGACCGGAGCAGGAACGGATGGAAGCCTGGATCGTCAACGAGGTGAACAACGGCGCGGTGCTGCCGGGGCTCTATCCCATGAACGCCGAGACCAAGGCGCGCTACGCCGCCAGCAAGAAATAACGCCAACCAAGCGAGGACAACCCATGGAGATCCATGTCGCGGGCACCCGGCCGACACGACGCGCGCCCAAGGAGCACTTCACCGGCACGGTGCTGCAGGATACGGTCATCATGGCACCGGGTCCGGCGCGGCTGAACTGCTCGCGCGTGACGTTCGAGCCGGGCGCGCGCACCAACTGGCACACCCATCCGCTCGGTCAGACGCTGTACGTGATCTCGGGCGTGGGACGCGTCCAGGCCAAGGGCGGCCCGGTTCGCGAAATCCGCCCCGGCGACACCGTCTGGATTCCGCCGGGCGAGAAGCACTGGCATGGCGCTTCCCCGACCAACAGCATGTGCCACATCGCCATGCAGGAGGCGCTCGACGGCGTCTACTCCAACTGGATGGAGCCGGTCACCGACGCGGAGTATGCGGCGGCGGTCGGCTGATTGCGTCTCATGCCCCGGACGCGCGTCATATCCGCTCCGCCGTCCACGTTCCCGTGCACATGGCGCCGTGCCATGTGCCGGAGCCTGACGTGCCGCTGAGCCGGCCGAATCCGACGGCGCGCTTGATGCCGCTCGCCAGGGTGACGTTGATGTTGCCGGCATCGACCACGCGGCCGGAGGCGGCGATCGCCGCGCCGCTCGATGCCACCTGGCCGTTGCTGATGCCGATCGAGACGGTCGCGCCGTTGCCGCAAGCCTCGCTCGTCGCGGCGATGCGAACGTTCCAGGCGCCGTCGAAGCTGCTGGTCGCGGCACTCGCCGCGCCAACCGGCAACGCGGCGGCTAGCATCGCGGCCAACAGCCCTTTGCGAAGATAATCCATGACACGCCTCCCATGGTCGAACCTGGAGCAACCGTGGCACGGACGTAGCCGGAACGATGTGAGGGCCGTCACGCTGAAGTTCCGGCGCCGCCCCGCGCTGGAGTCCCTTTGCACTGCGTCATCGAATTGACTGCCTGCCCGCGCATCTCGCTGCTAGATTTCGCGGGTCAAGCAGAGGGCAGCACGATGTCCGACAGCGACAAGGTCTTTGCCGGCTCCATCCCGGAAAACTACGACCGCTATATCGTTCCGCTGATTTTTCAGCCCTATGCCGATGACATGGCCGACCGCGTGGCCGCGCGGTCGCCGAAGGCAGTGCTCGAGACGGCCGCCGGCACCGGTGTGGTGACGAGGGCCATCACGGCCGTCCTGCCCGCGGATGCGACCTACACGGCGACCGATCTCAATCCGCCGATGCTCGCCTATGCGCGAAGCCGCCAGGCCGACGATACCCGCATTCGATGGCGTCAGGCCGATGCGCAAGGCTTACCGTTCGATGATGCGTCGTTCGACGTCGTCTGTTGCCAGTTCGGCGCGATGTTCTTTCCGGATCGTATCAAGGCCTACCGGGAGGCGAAGCGAGTGCTCGGCCCCCGAGGCGTCTTCATCCTCAGTGTCTGGGATCGGATCGAAGAGAACGTATTCGCGGACGACATCACCAACGCGCTTGCGGGATTATTTCCGCAGGATCCGCCGCGCTTTCTCGCGCGAACGCCGCACGGCTATTGCGACCTCGCGCTGATCGAGAGCGACTTGCAGGCCGCGGGATTTTCCGACGTCAGGATCACCACCATGGCCGCGCAGAGCAGCGCCCCGTCACCGCACATTCCGGCGCTCGCCTATTGCCAGGGCACACCCTTGCGCAACGAAATCGAGGCGAGGCAGCCGGACGGCTTGCAGGCCGCCACCGATCGCGCCACGCAGGTGCTCGCCGCGCGACACGGCGACGGCCCGGTCTCGGCGAAGATCCAGGCGCATGTGATCGAGGCCTCGGGATAGATCACACGCGCTTGCCTCAGTTCATGCGGGTCCAGGTCTGGCCGCCGCAGAACATGCCGCCGAAGGCGCAGCCCTGCACCCGCAGCCGGTCCGTTCCCTTCATCGCGATCGTGGAATCGTAGGTCGAGCCGGTGTTGGGATCGAGGATGCGGCCGGACCATTTCTGGTCCTTGGCGGGTTTCATGTTGATCAGGACCTGCTCGCCGTTCTGGTTGGATTTTGCGTCGACCGAGTAGCCGCAGAGATTGTTGCCGCACTGCTCGATGCGGACGCGGCCTTCCTTCTCCTCGGTGAGCCAGACCCCGAGCGGCGAATTGGGATCGCGCGCCGGCGCCGCCACCGGCGCGGGTGCAGCGGCCGCCGCCTGAACGGGGGGCTGCGGTGTGGCCGGAGGAGGCGCGACAGGCGCAGGCGGAACAGCCGCTACGGCGGGGGCGGGGGCGGGCGGAGGCGGCAGCACGGCCGTGTCGGCCGGAGCGTTGTTCGCGGTCGTGGTCGGCGAAGCCGGGGGCGCCGGCGGCACGGCGGGAGCGGCCACGGCGGGAGCGGCCGGGGCTGCCTGGTCAGCCGTGGCTGGCGCGGGCGCCGGACCGGCCGGCTGCGGCGCGCGTGCAGCGTCCTGGTCCGTCCTGACGTCGTTTTTAGCGTCGTTCTTGGTCTTCTTCGCCTTGCCACGGCCGGTATTGTCGTAGATGCCGGGGATCGACACGGTGCCGCGGTCGGGATCGATGCGGATCGTGTGACCGCCATATTCGAAGCTGTACTGCGCCTGGGCGGCCGTGCTCGCCAGCAGGAATGCGGCCGTCGCCAACAACCTCTTCATCTCGATCTCCTGAGCAGGTGGTCCCCGCGCCGACCCTTACGCCTCGCGCGGTTTGCGAAACGTGATCCAGATCACTTTCAGAGTATGAGTCGTGCTCCCCTCGACCCCGGTTCAATACCGGCCAAGTCCGCCCGGAGTTTGACGAGGCCTGCGTCATTTGGGCATAGGCGCTACTCGAACCAGGCGGCGTAGATCCTGCGGAAGCTGCCGTCTTCCGTCGACAGATGCAGCCACTGGTCGACGAAGGCCTTCAGCGCGACGTCGCGCTGCAGCCAGTAGGCCTTTTCGGCGAAATCGAACGGCTTGTCCGGATGCACGGCGCAGAGCACGCCGGGGTGCTGCTTCTGCTGGTAGCGCGTCTCGGACGCGTCCGTCATCATCAGGTCGGCGTTGCCCTTGGCGATCTCGTCGAAGATCGTGACGTTGTCGCCATGGACGCTGATCGCGGCGTCCTTGATGTGGGCGCGGGCAAAGCGCTCGTTGGTGCCGCCGGGATTGACGATCACCCGCGTGCCCTTCTTGTCGATGTCGGCGAGCGTCTGGTATTTGGCGACGTCGGTGCAGCGCGAGATCGGTGTCTTGCCCTCGCGCATGATGGGCGTGGAAAACAGCCCCTTCTTCTGGCGATCCAGCGTGATCGAGACGCCGCCCATGGCGATATCGAACTGATCGGCCTCGAAATCCTTCATCAGCTTCGGCCAAGCGGTCGGGACATATTCGACCTTGACGCCGAGCGCCTTGCCCAGGGCCTCCGCCATGTCGACGTCGAAGCCGCGGAACGTCTGGGTCGACTTGTCGAGATAGGTGAAGGGCAGGTAATCGCCGGTCATGCCGACGCGGAGCGTCCCGCGCTTGACGATCTCATCGAGCCGCGAGGGCGCGGGCTGCTGTGCCTCGGCCGAAAAGGTCACCAGGAGAATTGCAGCCAGGCCGGCCAATATCCGAACGATCATCTCTTTCCACCCTCGCGTGAGCCGTCATCTTGCGTTTCGCGGGAGCGATTTAGACCAGATGTCGGCGGCAGGCGAGAAGGAATCGCGAGAAGGAATCGAAGAAGAATTGTCTTTGGAAGACGAGAGGGCTCAGGCCTCGCCGCCGCCCTTGCGGACCAGTTCGGCCACCTTGCCACGGCCCGCGATTTCGTTACGCAGCACCTCGAAGCGGTGATGAGCGTCGCTTTGACGCTCGTCGGCCAGCCGCACGGCGGCTTCGCCGCTCATCGGGCCGGTCACGACGGGCGCGGAGGTCTCTCCGATGGTTTCCTCGACGTAGTAGCCGCCGTCCTCACCCCGCCGTACGGTCCAGCGCAAGCGGATTGCCTCCATCGGACCGGGACCGAGCTTGGTATAGCCGTCGGCATCGCCGGGCTCCGGCACCAGGGGCTGTTCGTCGACCGCCGCGGGTTCGGCGGCGACCGGCCTTGCGGCTTCACGGGCGGGCTCGGGGTGCTCGAGAATACTGGCGATCGTCGCCAGAGCGTGATCGGTCGGGTCGATATCTGACAAGGGTCCATCCTCCGGCGCAGCGCGGCCGGCGACTCTGTCCCAATGCCGGCGCGGCCCGCCTTATTTATTCGCCTGCGAATACGGCTGAGTTTGGGCTCGATCAGGCCGAAATTGGCGGCACCTTGTCCTTCCAGGGGCAGGCCTGCTCGAGCTGGCCGGCGAGGCGGAACAGCGTCGCCTCGTCGCCGAAGCGCGCGGCGAACATCATGCCGAGCGGCAATTCCGCCTTGCTCCAGGCGAGCGGCACCGACATCGCCGGCTGGCCCGACATGTTGAACATGCCGGTCCCCGGGATGTAGCGCCGCAAGGTCGGGGCGACGTGCGACAGGTCCGGGCCCATCGTATTGAGTTCGCCGATCCGCAGCGGCGGGGTGCAGAGCGTCGGCGCCAGGAAGACGTCGAATCCCTGCATGAATTCGGCGAGTGCGCGCGAAATGCGGAACGCATCGATCTCGGCGGCGATGTAGTCGGCCGCGCCGATTGCCGAGGCCCGCATGGCGCTCACGAGCGTCAGCACCTCGAAATCGCGATCCGTCATGGCGCGCCCGAAGCGCATTTCCGCGAGCTTCACGGCGAACGCCGTGTTGGCGCTGACGATCGCCGTCATGACCAGCGCAGGATCGGCCGGGAGGACCGGCGCGCGCTCTTCGACGTGGTGACCGAGCCCTTCCAGCAGGCGGGCCGTGTCGCGAACCGCGGCTGCGACTTCGGGATCGATGGCGTCGCCATAGGGCGAGCGGTCGGTAAAGGCGATGCGCAGCCGGCCCGGCTCCCGCCGGACCTCTTCTGCGAATGGCCGCTCCGGCGGCGGAGCGACATAGGGGCTGGACAATTCCGGCCCGCAGATCGCATCCATCATCGCAGCGCTGTCGCGCACGCTGATGCTGACGACATGGGCGCAGGAGAATCCGGCCCAGCCCTGGCCGCGGTCGGGACCGAGCGGATTGCGCGCCCGCGTCGGCTTCATGCCGAACACACCGCAGGCCGAGGCCGGAATGCGGATCGACCCGCCACCGTCGCTGGCATGCGCCACCGGCAGGATGCGCGCGGCCACGACGGCCGCGGCGCCGCCCGACGATCCGCCGGTGGAGTGGTTGGGATTCCAGGGGTTGCGGGTCGGCCCGAACAGGCGCGACTCCGTCGTCGGCATCAGGCCGAACTCCGGACTGGAGCTCTTGCCGAAGATCGTCAGGCCGGCGTCGAGAAAGCGCTGCGCCAGGGTGCCGCTGTGGTCGGCAACGTCGTTCTGGTAGATGCTGGCGCCGAACGTCGTGCGTGTGCCCTGCAGCAGTTCCAGATCTTTCAGGACGAACGGCACGCCGGTGAAGGGGCCGGCGGGAAGTCCCCGGGCGATCTGCTGACGCGCATGGTCGTAATGCTTGACGACGACGGCGTTGATTTTCGGATCGATCTTTTCGGTCCGCGCGATCGCTTCGTCCAGCAGTTCCGTCGCGCTCACATCCTTGCTGCGCACCAGGCCGGCGAGACCGACCGCGTCATATTTGCCGTAGTCCTTGAAGCCCATCAAAATTCCCATCGGCAGGAGTTGAGGATACGGCGTCGGGATCATTCCCGCCGCCGCTGGGCCAGCCGGCCGCTCGGTCAGGCGAGCACGTCCTGATTGATGACGTTGTGGCGGATCGGATCGCCGTCCAGCGCGCTGAGGATGTTGCGCGCGGTCTGCTCGCTCATGCGGTCGACCGCCTCGACCGTGACGCCGGCGACGTGCGGCGCGGTGATGACGTTGGGAAGCGCGAACAGGGGATTGCTGGTTGCGGGCGGCTCCTGTTCGAACACGTCGAGGCCGGCGCCGGCCAGCTTGCCCGACGAGAGGGCCGCGTGGAGATCCTTCTCGACGACGATTCCGCCGCGGGCGGTGTTGATCAGATAGGCCGTCGGCTTCATCCGGCCGATGCGGGCCGCGTTCATCATGCCGACCGTTTCCGGCGTCTTCGGGCAGTGCAGGGTGACGAAATCGGCCCGGGGCAGCGCCGCGTCGAGGTCGGAGACCGGCTCGCAGCCGGCGCCCCTGACGTCGGCGGCGGCCTTGTAGGGATCGTGGACCAGGACGTCCATCTCCATGGCCAGGCAGCGCTTTGCGGTGCGCGTGCCAATGCGGCCAAAGCCGACGATGAGCACCGTCTTGCCGTAGAGGTCGAAGGGCAGCTTGCCGAGCCGGTGCGGCCAGGTTCCCTCCTTGACCATCGCGTCCATTTCGACGGCGCGCTTGGCGAGCATGAGCATCATGAACAGAGCCTGCTCGGCGACGGACGGCGAGTTCGCGGTGCCCGCCACCATCAACGGGACCTTGCGGCGTGACAGTGCGGGCACGTCGACCGCGTCGTAGCCGACGCCGATACGGGTCACCACCTTCATGTCCTTCGAGGCTTCGAGCTCGGCTTCCCCGAAGCTCGTGGCTCCCAGCGCGACGCCGTGGACCGGCGCATGCTGCGAGAGCATCGCCACGAAGTCCCTGGCCGAAATCAGGTTCGGAAACTCGACGAGCTCGATGTCGTCACGTTGATTGAGGAGAGCCCGGGCACCTTGCGACAAAGTTTGCGTGATGAAGATTTTCTTCTTGTTGGTCGTCATTTCCCCCGCCTGCTTCGCATTGTTGTCCGGCCGTCACAGCACGACGCCCGTCGTCTCGTTTAGCAGGTGCATGTTGTTGAGGTCCATCGCCAGGCGCATGGGAGCCCCGTCCTGGGCGCCGGCATTCGGATTGACTCGGCCGCAGACCGCCACTCCATCGAGCCCGAAATACACCAGCGTCTCCATGCCCATCGGCTCGGTGACGTCGAGCACCGTGTCGAAGCTCTCGACGCCGGGCTCCAGATGCCCATGCGACTCGGTGATGTGTTCGGGCCGGATGCCGAGCTGCAGGAGTTCGCTGCGCGGCAGGGCGTTGTAGCGGGCCGCGCGGGCCGGCGGCAGCGGGAAGGCGATGCGGTCGGTCAGGCGCAGATTGAGCTTGCCGCCGACCTCCTCGAGTCGGCACGGCAGGAAATTCATCGCCGGCGATCCGATGAAGCCCGCCACGAAGCGCGTCGCCGGCTTGTGATAGAGCTCGTTCGGCGTACCGATCTGCTCGATGCGGCCATGGTTCATCACGACGACGCGGTCGGCCAAGGTCATCGCCTCGACCTGGTCGTGGGTGACGTAGACCGTCGTGGTGCGCACCTTCTGGTGCACCTTCTTGATCTCGATGCGCATCTGCACGCGCAGCTTGGCGTCGAGATTGGACAGCGGCTCGTCGAACAGGAAGACCTTGGGATTGCGCACGATCGCGCGCCCCATCGCGACGCGCTGGCGTTGGCCGCCGGAGAGCTGCTTCGGCTTGCGGTCGATCAGGTCGGTGATGTCGAGGAGGCGGGCGGCTTCCGTCACCCGCGCCTTGATCTCGGCCTTCGGGTAGTGCTTCAGCCGCAATCCGAAGGACATGTTCTCCGCCACCGTCATGTGGGGATAAAGCGCGTAGTTCTGGAACACCATCGCGATGTCGCGATCCTTCGGCGGCACGTCGTTGACGACGTCGCCGCCGATCATGATGTCGCCGTCGGTGATGTCCTCGAGCCCCGCGATCATGCGCAGCGTCGTCGACTTGCCGCAACCGGAAGGGCCGACCAGCACGATGAACTCGTGGTCGGAGATGTCGAGATCGATGCCGCGCACCGCCTCGACGTCGTCGTAACGCTTGATCACCTTCCGCAACGTAACGTCAGCCATGAGACTTCGACCCCTCGATTTCAACCCTTTGTCGCGCCGGCGGTCAGGCCGGCGATGTAGTAGTCCATCAGGAAGGCGTAGATGATCAGCGGCGGAGCCGCGCCGAGCAGCGCGCCGGTCATGATCTGGCCCCAGTTGAAGACGTCTCCCTTGATCAGGGTCGTGATGATGCCCGCGGGCAGGACCAGCTGATCGACCGAGGTCGTGAAGACCATCGGGTACAGGAACTGCGCCCACGACGCGGTAAAGGCGAAGATGGTGGCGGCGATCAGGCCGGGCAGGGCGACCGGGATGAAGATGCGCGTCAGGGTCTGGAACCATGAGGCACCGTCGATGATGGCGGCTTCATCCAGCTCCTTCGGGATCGAGGCGAAATAGCCGATCATGATCCAGGTGCAGAACGGCACCGTGAGCGTCGGATAGATGAAGAGCAGCACGTACCATCGATTGATGAGCTGGATTCCGGTCCAGTCGCCGATCACTGCGAACATCTTGAACAGCGGGATGAACAGCAGGGTGTCGGGGATGAGGTAGGTCAGGAAGACGCCGGTGGCGAGCGTCGCCGAGCCCCAGAATTTCATCCGCGCCAGCGCGAAGGCCGCCGGCACGCTGATCAGCATCGTGATGGTGACGACGAAGATCGAGACCAGCGCGGAGTTGAGGAAGAACCGCAAGTACTGGTTCGAGCCGAGCAGTTCGGCATAGTTCGACAGGGTTGGATGGAACACCCACCACGGATTGGTCGCCGCCGAAATCTCCGCGCTGCTCTTGAGCGAGGTGATCAGCATGTAGATCGGGGGCACCAGAGAAAAGATCGCGAAGATGCAGAGGAAAAAATACGACCAGCGCAGCGCCCAGGTGCGGTCGCGGCTCATGCTGCCGTATTTGACCTTGCGGCTCGGTCCGGCCTTGTCGATTGCCATCGTGCTCATCAGGCCTCATTCCCCCGTTTGGTCACATCGCGCAGGATGAAGATCGCGGCCACGGCGAGGATCGGCACCATGAACAGCGAGACGCTGGCGCCGAGCGGGATGTCGCTGCCCTCGATGCCGACGCGGAACGCCCAGGTCGCGAAGATATGGGTGTGATCGAGCGGTCCGCCCGAGGTCAGGATGCGCACGATGTCGAAATTGGCGAAGGTCACGATGAGCGAGAACAGGGCGGTGATCGCAATGATGTTGCGCATCATCGGCAGCGTCACGTACCAGATGCGCTGCCACCAGTTGGCCCCGTCGATCGCGGCCGCCTCGTAGAGCTGCTCGGGGACCGATTTCAGCGCGGCCAGGTACATGATCATGAAGAACGGCGCGCCGTACCAGATGTTGACGAGAATGACGGAGAAGCGCGCCCAGCCCGCGTCGCCGGTCCAGGGGATCGGCCCGATGCCGAACGCCGACAGGGTATAGTTGAACGCGCTGTAGGAGGGGTCGAACAGCCACAGCCACGCCAGCGTGCTCATCGCGGGTGGGATCACCCAGGGCACGAGCAGCATGCCGCGCCATTTGCGCTGGCCCTTCGCCGGCACGTTGTGGACGAAGTGCGCGACGATGAAGCCGATCAGCGCCTTGAAGAACACGGCCGAGATCGCGAAGATGCAGGATTGCTTGACGACCAGCCAGAAGGTCTCGCGCTTGAACAGGAACTCGAAATTGCCAAATCCGACGAAGCGCGCCATCGACTTGTTCAGCGTCGCCAGGTGCACGGCGTAGAACGCCGGGTAGACCACCAGCAGCAGGATCAGCAGGATCAAGGGCAGCGTCATCAGGAACGCCATCGTCGACTTGCGTTTCAGAGCGTTGTGCAGGCTCGTGCGCCTGCGCACGCCGCCAGCAGAGGCGATGCGACTTTGCTCAAATGCGACGTCGGCCATGTTGGCAATCCCTGGTGCTGCGCGCCGCCGCGGCAGCCGAGCGGGCCGCCGCTTGCGCGTGTTGGAGATCGATGCGGCGGGCGGCGCCGATCCGCGCCGCCCGCCGCCAAGGAACAGGCTCTAGCTCCGCATGAAGCCTTCGCACTCGCCTTCGGCCCAGGCGAGCGTCTTTTCCATCGCTTCGCCCTGCGCATAGCGCAGGCACATCTTGGTCAGCGTGGCCTGGAAGTAGATCTGCTGCGCGATCTTCGGCGGCGCCGGAGAAGCCGCGATCGACAGCGTCTGATGCTTGTAGGGATCGGGATAGTGGAAGAGCGTGCCCTTCGGCGGGCCCTCCTCCGCCCAGACCTTCAACTTGGTGAGATTTTCGAACGCCGGCAGATCGTAGCCGCCGCTCGCGACCACCATCTTCTCGACCGAGGCCGGTTGCGACAGATGGAGCAGCAGGCTCTTGGCGGCCTCCTTGTTCTTCGAGAAGCTCCACAGCGACCAGAAGAACGGCAGGAACGGTGCAAAGCGTCCCTTCGGTCCCGACGGGAACCCGTGGGTCCAGCACTGCTCGGCAACCTGCGGCGCATCGCGCTTGGCGACCGCCCAGGCGCTCGGCGGGTTCATGATCAGTGCGCCCTTGCCGGACACCAGCCATTTGTTGTTGGAGGCGTCGTCCCACGCCGAGACGTCCGGCGGCAGGAAGGCGATCAGCTTCTTGTAATAGTCGAGCGCCTGGCGCACCTCGTCGGTCTTCACGGTAAGATTGCCCTTGGCGTCGACGAGATGCCCGCCGAACGACTGGAAGATCGCGCCGGCGGTATCGACGCAGTCGGAGGTCTCGCCGAGACCGATGCCGAACGGCACGCCGCCCTTGTAGCAGGCTTCCGCGGCCTTCAGGAACGTGTCGAGCGTCCAGTTGTCCGCTTTCGGAGGACCGCCGGCCGGATACATCGCCTGCACGTCGATGTTGGCGAACTTCTTCATCAGGTCGATGCGCGAGCAGGGGCCCTTGATCTGGCTGCCGACGCAGGCCGGAACGCCGAGCCATTTGCCGCCGGCCTGGCCGAGATATTTGACCGTTCCGTTCACCTCGCCGTTCTGCTTGATCAACGCGTCCATGACGTCGTTCACGGGCTCGATGTTCTCGGCATTGGCGTGTGGCCACCATGTCGGCATCTGGAAGATGTCGTGGCCGGATTTCGCCTGCGCTTCCGCGGCGATGGTCAGGATGTTCTTGTTGCCCTGGCTGGTGATGTAGTCGATCGTGAGGTCGACCTTCTCCTTGGCAGCCCATTCATTGCAGAGGTCGGTCGAGGCCTTGTTGGCGCCGGGAACCCAATGGTCCCAGAAGGCCATCGACAGCTTGCCGGCCGCGTAAGCGCCGCGAACGTAAGGCGCGGTGATCATTGCCGCGGAGGTCGCCGCGGTGGCAGCCACAAATTGTCGTCGCGTAAGCTTCTTGCGTGACATCTCGTTTCCTCGCTTTGGTGTTTATTGTTTTCCTTTTCTTCTTCTTGGCGCCGTCGCCTTGCGCGTGCGGCGCAGAGAATTGGTAGCGCGATCAGAGCAGAATTGATCGCGTCTGTCGAGAAATCCAAACGTGTCATTTCTAAAACTAACGTTGTGTGCAAATTGGAGGCAGGCTGCACGGCCGACAGAGGGCGACGATGAACCGGGATGGCCCCTTTTGCGACGCACACAAGGGTCGGGCTCGGCGAGGTGCGCAATTACGCCGCAGTTCGGATCGCGGCTCTATAAGCAATTCGCACGTAAGAGCTTTTCAGGCGCGGCAATCTGGCGCACGAGTAGACCGGCTCGCGACGAAGACGTTACAGTTCCACCTCGACGACCCCTGCATTCCCAACAGCCGACTGACAAATCGACGATGGAGACGAGAATGATCAACCCGGCGCCGCCAGCACGGCTTCGCCTGCGACGATGGTTTGCGTTTGGGTCAATCGTAGCGCTGTTGCTCGGAGCCGCCGCAGTCGCGAACGCGCAAGGGCTGGTCAAAGGCGTTCAGGAGGGAGCTGCGGCCGGCAACAAGGCCGCGGGTCCTGTCGGCGGCGTGCTTGGCGGCGCCATCGGCGGCGTGGTTGGCGTCTTCACCGGCGTGCTGGGCGTCGGCAACAACAACCAGACGCCGGCGGCCGGCAACGCGAAGCAGCAGCAAGGCGCCGGCAAGACCGCCAATGGCGCGAAGGACGATGCCAAAGACAATTCCAAGGACAGCGCCAAGCGGGGCAAGGGCGCCAAGACGAGCAAGGAGGCCAAGGCCGCCAAGGACACCAGGGACGTCGCGGTCCTCACGCAAAACGGAGCTCCGCAACTCACGGCCGATCAGATCGTCGCCAACAGCGATTCCTACATCGAGCGCATCAAGACCGAGTTGAATCTCACGCCCGAGCAGGAGAAGCACTGGTACGGCTTCTCGAGCGCGATGCACTACCTCGGGCATAATGGTGCAGAGCGGCTCAACCTGAGGATAGCGCGCGCCAAGCGCGATCCGCCCGACGACATCATCGAGCAGATGCGGAACGAGGCCCAGTTCCTGATCGACCGGGCCGCCGACCAGCGCAGCGTGGCCGATGCCGCCGAGCCGCTCTACTCCAGCCTGGACGACAAGCAGAAGGAGGTCTTCATCCAGGAGATGGTTCGTCTCAGTCACGAGCGCGGGCTGGACTAGAACCGGCGGCGCAAGTCGAAACGCCAAGCCAGCGCCGGAACCGAGGCGCGCTCCTGACCTTGCAACGCAACGAAAGTTGCGCCGAACAGCTTGTTCGGGGCCACCGATCCACGGTATCCGCGACGCGGAGCCGCGCCGCGAATAGCCGGGCATCCGCACCCTGGGGTAGGTGGAAAGCGCGGCGCCCGACTATCCTGCCGCAGCGGCGCGGCCCCTCAAATTCGTCACGTGAAGTTGAAGAAAAGCGGACCGATTCACGCCTGACTGATGGCCGAGTCGAGGCGTTGTATGGAACCGGGACGCATCGCCGGATTGCAGCGGCCTCGCATCCATCGACGCCAATGACTGCCCGCACCGCACAATGAAGACTGCCTATATGTCCGATTTGTTTAGGCTTTAGGCCTATCTTCTGCCCGTCGCCAAGGCAGAAGGCTCATGGACGAGAAGCGAAAACACACCCGCACCCAGATCGAGGAACGGGCCTATGTCTCCTCCGGCGGCTCAGTCATGAGCTGCGTGCTACGCAACATCTCGCCCGCAGGCGCGGCCATCGACGTCGACAATCCCGCCTTCGTTCCCCAACGCTTTCGCCTCGTCATGGCAAAGGACTCGTCGGTTCGCGACTGCCGCGTGATCTGGATTCAGAAGAACCGGATCGGACTGGCCTTCGTCGACGAGCCGGGCGACGCCGGCCGCGGCTGATCGGGCGGACACCCCGCAAAGTCCGGGGATGGTCCTGCGCCCGTGCTGCAATGGTGCTAGGCTCCGGCGCGGTGGCTGGGACGATCATGCGGCGAGGTCACGATGACGCCGGAGCCTGCAATAATCTGTCTCGGCTGCTGGCAGAACATGCACGTGCCGATTCCGTTGCGCGGGCCGCTGTCTGCGCCATTTCGACTGTTCGGCATCAGGCCGAGCCGCATGAATCCGAACACCTGCACGATCTGCGAGATGGCGTTCACGCGGGTCATGAAGGCCCGTGCCGTCACCATCGATGCCACCGTGATGTTTGCGGATCTGCGCGGCTACACGGCTCTGACCCAGAGCCTCGATCAGGTCGCGCTGACCTCGCTGCTCGATGCGTTCTACGACGACTGCGCCGCCGCGATCTGGCGCTATGACGGGCTCCTGAACAAGACGATCGGAGACGCAGTGTTGGCGATCTTCAATTTTCCCGTGCGGCAGGCCGATCACGCCGCGCAGGCGTTGTTGGCCGCGCGGGAGATTCAGCGGCGCTTCGCCGGCAGACGCGACGAATTGATGCGCTCGATCGGGGCAGGCGGCCGCGAGATCGGCATCGGAATAGGCATCGACAGCGGCGACACCAATTTCGGCGAGTTCGGCCACACGCACCGCGACCTGACGGCGGTCGGAACCGTGGTCAATCGGGCCGCGCGCGCCCAGGCGGCCGCGAAGTCGGGCCAAATTCTGGTAACCGAGGCGGTACGGAAGCGGACCAGAGACATGGTCACCGGGATTGGCTACGAACATGTCTTGAAGGGCTTTCAGCAACCGGTAACGCTGTTTCCCGGTTAGCCGCG
>NZ_JAGWUA010000126.1 GCF_028868675.1 Bradyrhizobium sp. | reverse complement strand
GACGTGGCCGGCGCCACCGGCACGACCTATCTGCTCGGCAATGCCGACGTCGGTCACAGCATCGACGTGGTGGCGAAGTATGTCGACGGCCACGGCACCGCCGAGAGCGTGACCAGCGCGGCGACCCTGACCGTGGCGGCGACGGGCATCATCGTCGGCGACTCCGGGGACAACACGCTGATTGGAACGCCGGCCAACGACTCGTTCCAGGGTTTTGGCGGCAACGATACGATTATCGGCGACCTGGGCTCCGATCGGGCGATCTATACCGACGCTACCGGAGGGATCGCGGTCGATCTCGCGGCGGGGACGGTATCCGGCCCGGGCGTTGGCACCGACAGCCTCACCGGAATCGAGGTCATCCAGGGCAGCAATTTCGCCGACCACTACACCGCGGCCGGCTTTACGGGCGACACCGGAATTCCCGGCTTCCCGATCGGCCTCAATGCCTTCGAAGGCATGGGCGGCGACGACGTCATCGTCGGCTCCGTCAATCCTTCCGGACAGATTCTCACCCGCATCTCCTATCTCAGCGCAACGGGTCCGGTGACGGTCGACTTTGCCGCGGGGACGGCGGACGGCGATGCGTCGGTCGGCCACGACACGTTCACGAACGTCAATGCGGTGACCGGATCGGCATTCGACGACGTGCTGCGCGGTAGCGACACCATCAACGGCATGTATGAATCGTATGACGGCCGCGCCGGCAACGATTTCATCGATGGTCGCGGCGGCTACGATTTCGCGCTCTACAACAATGATCTTTCCACCACGACCGGAATCGTCGTCAATCTCGCTGCCGGAACGGTGACCGGCGATGCCACGATCGGCACCGATACCTTGCGCTCGGTGGAAGGCGTCCGGGGCACGAATTTCGTCGACACGTACAATGCCATCGGCTTCAGCGCCACCAGTACCAATGCCGGTTCGTCCAATACCTTCAACAATTTCGACGGTGAAGGCGGGGACGACATCATCATCGGCAACGGCAACACGCGGATTCAGTACAGCCAGTCGACCGCCGGCGTGACCGTCGATTTCGTCGCGGGCACCGCGACCGGCGATGCATCGGTCGGCACCGATCATTTCAACGGCGTCAACGCCGTCATGGGCTCGATGTTCGGCGACAGCTTCACGGGAAGCGGCGCCAACGAGAACTTCATGGGCCTCGCCGGCAACGACTTCATCGACGGCAAGGGTGGTTTCGACGTCGCCCAATACTTCAACCCCACTTACACGACCGGCGGGATCAATGTTCAGCTCGCCGCCGGCATCGTGACGGGCGACGCCTCGACCGGGACGGATACGCTGCGCGCGATCGAGGGCATCCAGGGAACGAGTTTCGCCGACACGTATGACGCGACGGGTTTCGGGGCCGGGAGCACCAATGCCGGAAGCTTCGGCAGCTTCAATCAGTTCGAAGGCATGGGTGGCAACGACAGCATCACCGGCAACGGCAATACCCGCATCTCCTTCGGCAGCGCCACCGCCGGGGTGACCGTCGATCTCGCGGCCGGGACGTCGTTCGGTACGGCTGCGAACGACGTCGCCAATGTCGGCTCCGATACCTTCACCGGCGTCAACAGCGTGATCGGTTCGGGCTATGCCGACAATCTCACGGGCGACAGCTCGGCCAATATCTTCAACGCGGGTGGCGGCAACGACATCATCGATGGCGCCGGCGGAACCGATCTGGCGGTGTTCTCCGGGCCTGCGGCGGCCTATACGATTTCGTTCGATGCGCCGTCGGCGGGAAAGATCCAGGTCGCAGATTCCGTTGCCGGACGAGACGGCACCGACACGCTTTCCAACATCGAGGTCCTGGAGTTCAACGACAGCACCGTTCTCGTTGCGTCAGGCACCCTCGCGAACCCGCTCAATCTTGCGGCGCTGACCTCGGGAATCGCCCTGAAGCCGATAACGGCGCTGACCGGCACCGCGAACGACTTCATCCTCGTCAATCCGGGGATGAGCGGGCTTTCGATCGATCTGGGGGCCGGAACGGGCGACACCGTGGCCCTTGCGTCCGCCGGCGGCTACAATCTCAATCTCGTCAATGCCGAGAATGTGGTCGGCAGTTCCGGCGACGACTTCGTCGCCCTTCAGAACGTAGCAAATGGTCTCGCTGTCGATCTCGGCACGGGAAACAATGCGCTTACCCTGGCGAATGGCAGCAATTCCCTTGCCGCCACGAACGTCGGAGCGATCAATGGTTCCGATTTCGGCAGCATTGCGTCCGACGACACGTTGACACTGCTCAACGACGTCAACGGCGTGAGCATCAACCTCGGGCTAGGCCTCAATTCGCTCAACCTGGCTTCGGGCGCCAACACGCTCAGCACTGCCTACGGCGTGACCAGCATCAGCGGCACGGTGTCGGCCGACACCCTGACGATCGACAACGCCTTTTCGACCCGCATGGATCTCGGCACCGGAAACGACACGCTCAACCTGGGTGCCAATATCAACCAGATGACGTTCGTCTACGGTGCCGGCTATGGCGCCGACGTCATCTCCGGTTTCAACGACGTCCTGGGCGACAGGATCGACGTGAGCGGCCTGTCGGGCATCTTCTCGTTTGCGGATATCCAGTCCAGGGCGAGTACGATCGGCGGAAATACCGTGATCGATTTCGGCAGCGGCAACACGCTGACGCTCGCCGGGGTCACGGACATCGTGCAGAGCGATTTCGTATTTACGTCCAGCATCACCGGCACATTGGGACCGGACGTGCTGTTGGGCACCAGCCATGCGGATGCGATCTACGGGCTGGACGGCAACGATCGTCTGCAGGGATTCGGCGGCGACGATCTGCTCGATGGCGGGCCGGGCTTCGATCGGGCGGTCTTCTCGGACGCGACTGGAGCGATCACGGTCAACCTCGCGGCGGGTACGGTCTCTGGCTCCGGCGTCGGGACCGACACCCTTGTCGGCATTGAAGGCGCGGTCGGCAGCGATTTCGCTGATACGTTCAACGCCGTCGGCTTTACCGGCTCGAGCGGCGTAGCGGGGACGCCGATCGGCTTCAACGAATTCGAGGGGCGCGGCGGCAACGATACGATCTTTGCCCGGATCAATGATCAGGGCGCGCCGATAACCCGAGTCTCCTACGTCAGCGCCACGGGCCCCGTGACGGTGAACCTCGCCACCCACACGGCGGACGGTGATGCGTCGGTCGGCCACGACACGTTCGTCGGGGCGATCGGCAACGTGACCGGTTCGGCTTTTGCCGACACGCTGATCGGCAGCGACAATCCGAGCTTCACGGTGGAAGTTTTCGACGGCCGCGCCGGCAATGACACGATCAATGGTGGCGGAGGCTTCGATCGGGTCGATTACAACAATGATTCGGCCGTGACGTCCGGCATCACGGTCCAGCTCGCAGCCGGCGTCGTGACCGGCGACAGCGCGATCGGCACCGACACACTGCTGTCGGTCGAGGCCGCGCGCGGCACGAATTTCGCCGATGTCTACGATGCGACGGGGTTCGGCTCAGGCAGCGTCAATGCGGGCTCGAACGGGACGTTCAACGAGTTCACCGGCAATGGCGGCGACGACCTCATCATCGGCAATGGCAACACGCGTCTCAGTTACAACAATGCAACGGCAGGAGTGATCGTCGATATCGCGGCGGGGACGGCGAGCGGCGATGCGTCGGTTGGGACCGATACGTTCTCCGGCGTCAACGCCGTGCAGGGGTCCATGTTTGCCGACGGCCTGTCGGGGAGCAGCGGTAACGAGACGTTCTTCGGCAATGCCGGAGATGACTTCATCGATGGTCGCGGCGGATTCGATACCGCATCGTACTACAACATCTATTTCGTGACCGCGGGCATTGCCGTCGATCTCGCCGCCGGCACCGTGACGGGCGATTCCTCGATCGGAACCGACACGCTGCGGTCGATCGAGGCCATCCAGGGCACCAGTTTCGCCGATGCCTACGTGGCTACGGGCTACGGCAGCGCGGGTGCCCTCAACGTCGGCAACAACGGCACCTTCAATCAGTTCGAAGGCCTCGGCGGCAACGACAGCATCACCGGCAACGGCAACACCCGCATCAGCTACAGCAATGCGACCGCTGCGGTGACCGTCACGTTCACGGCCGGTAGCTGGACCGGCACGACCAGCGGCGGATCCGGCACGGCGACCGGCGACGCGTCCGTGGGCGCCGATACCTTCTCGGGCGTGAGTTCCGTGCTCGGCTCGTCCTACAACGATGTCTTCACGGGATCCAACAATCCCAGCGGCTCGAGCGAGGAGTTTGGCGGCCGTGGCGGAAACGACCTGATCGACGGCCAGGGCGGGTTCGATCGGGCATTCTACAACAACGACGGGGCCGCATCGGGTATCCAGGTCGATATGGCGTCGGGCACGGTCATCGGAGACCCCATCGCGACCGGAACGGACACGCTGAGGTCGATCGAGGCAGTCCGCGGAACGAATTTCGCGGATACCTATGTCGCGACCGGCTTTGGGTCCGGTAGCCTGAACGCCGGCAGCAACGGCACCTTCAACGAGTTCGAGGGACTCGGCGGCAACGACACCATCACCGGCAACGGCAACACCCGCATCTCATTCCTGAGTGCTCTCGACGGCGTGACCGTGGATCTGCAGGCGGGTACCGCATCCGGCACCGCAGCGGACGACGTCGCGGGCGTGGGCGTCGACAGCTTCACCGGCGTCAATGCGGCTCGCGGCTCGAATTTCGCCGACGTCATCTCCGGCGATGCGAACGCCAATACTCTCGAAGGTCGCGACGGGGATGATCGCCTCAACGGCAGGGGCGGGGCAGACATTCTGACCGGCGGCAACGGCGCGGATACGTTCGTCTACGCGACCGGCGGCGGCGCGGATACCGTCACGGACTTCAGCCATGCCCAGGGGGACAAGATCGACGTCACCGGCGTCAATGGTATCTTTGGCCTTGCCGACATCCAGTCCCGTGCAACGATGGTCGGCAGCAATACGGTCATCGATTTCGGAAACGGCGATACGATGACGCTGCAAGGCGTGACGTCCAGCAGCCTGGTAGCCGGCGACTTCGTTTTTGGGGCTCCGTCTCCCCTGATTTCGGGCAATCTGTCGATGGTTGCCGCGAAGGGCGGAGGCTCTGTACTGACGACCGGCAGCGCGACGGCCAACCTCATGGCAGTCGATCCCGGGTATTCGGCCGGCCAGCTCGTGTTCACCGTGACCGGGACCAGCCATGGCCACCTTGTGAATTTGGCGACCGGCACCGCCATCACGAGCTTCACGCAAGCCCAGCTCAACAGCAACTCGGTGCTGTTCGTGACGGACAGCCCGACCTATGTGGGGCAGGGCGGCTTCACCGTGTCGCTGTCCGATGGCGTCGCGGGGAGGCCGGCCGTCACGGCGACGGTGGGCGTCACCATGGTCGACGCAATCCTCGCCATCGCGACCGGGAATCCGAACGACTACAATTTCGATCAGGACAACCCGATCGGCGCGATGGGAGCCGGCGTCGTGGCCGGCGTAACGCCGACCTTCTTCACGATCGGCAACCCGGCGACGAACCGCAGTTTCTTCGTCAATGGCAACGACTTCGTCTACGATTCGGCAAACCACGTGTTCACGGCCGGCACGATCACCGCGATCCAGGAGGTCACCGCCGACGCCAGCCACACGCCGTTGGTCAATTTCATCCTGAACGTTCCGGTCGTCGACTGGATGAACGCGGTCGTGGCCAAGGCCGGCGGCGACTCCAGCAAGATCGAGGCGTTGACCAGCAACTGGACCTTCAATTTCGTCGGCGGGCCCCACGCCGAAACGGTCGGCGCGGCGGATCTCAACGACATCTTCACCGGTAACGGCGGCAACGATACGTTCGACGGCCAGTTCGGCTACGACCGCGCCAACTACGGCAACGCCACGGGGCCGATCACCGTCCAGCTTGCCGCCGGGATCGTGACCGGCGACGCATCGGTCGGAACCGACACGTTGAAGTCCATCGAGATGGTCACGGGCGGCAACTACGCGGACTATTTCGACGCGACCGGCTTCGGCGCCACCAGCGCGAATGCGGGCAGCATGGTGACCGCGAACGTTGCGGGACTCTTCAACGAGTTCGAGGGACGCGGTGGCGACGACACGATCGTCGGCAACGGCCAGACGCGGCTCTCTTACTACCACTCCACGGCGGGCATCACGGCCGCCTTCACGGCGGGCAGCTGGACCAGCGCGGCGAGCGGTGGGTCCGGCATCGTGACCGGCGACGTGTCGGTCGGTACCGATCACTTCACCGGCGTGAACAGCATCCGCGGCACCAATTTCGACGACGTGTTCCACGGCAGCAACAATCCCTCGCAGAGCGCGGAGAATTTCGAGGGTCTTGGCGGCAACGACTTGATCGACGGCGGCGGCGGCTTCGACCGCGCGGTCTACAATCTGGCCCATGACGGGGTCGGGATCTCGGTCAGTCTGGCCGGCGGGCTCGTCACAGGCGGTCCCGATACCGGGACCGACACGCTGGTGTCGGTCGAAGCGGTCTGGGGAACGATCTTCGCCGACATCTACGACGCGACGGGGTTCACCGCGTCCAGCGCCAATGCCGGCAGCGCCGGCGTCAATGGCAACGGTGCCGCGTTCAACGAATTCGAGGGCGACGCCGGCGACGATACGGTCACGGGCAACACCAATACCCGCGTCACCTACACCCACTCGACCGGCGGCGTCGTCGTGACGCTCGGCTCCGGCGGGTCGGGCGATGCCTATGGCAACAGCACCGTCGGGCACGACCATTTCACCGGCGGCGTCAACGCCGTGCGCGGATCCGAGTTCAACGACGTCATCACCGGCAATGGCGGCGGCAACACGCTGGAAGGCCTCAACGGCAATGACGTCCTCGATGGCGGCGGCGGCAACGACATGCTGATCGGCGGGCTCGACGCGGACATCTTCGTCTACAAGCCCGGCTACGGCATCACGACCATCTCGGATTTCAGTCATGCCCAGGCCGACCGGATCGACCTGCGCGCCTTCAGCGGCATTCACGGCTTCGGCGATCTGACCATCGCGCCCGATGGCACGATCACCTCGGCCGCCGGCGGCCTCGATGCCAGCCACAAAATCGTCATCCAGGGCTACGATGCCGTCAGCAATCCGCTGACCGCGGCCGATTTCATCTTCAATTCGTCGATCGGGGCTTCGGTTTCCGTCACTGTGCAGACGCCGGACGGATACGACTTCAGCACGCTGTATGCCGATATGGCCGCCAGCAACCCGGTCCAGGCGGCGAACGATGCCACCCACGTCTTTGCCGTCGACACGGCCAGGGGCATCACGTTCGAGATGGTCGGGACCGGTTTCACCTATGACGGTGTCACTCATCTGGTGACCGGCGGCACCATCGCCGAGATCGACATCCTGAATACGACCGACCCGACCCAGACCACGCAGGATCACGTGTTGGTCAATACCAACGGCTGGAACATCAGCGCCGCGACTTTCATGAGCGCCATCGGCGCCTATGCTGCAAATCCGGCCGGGCCGGGCCTCGCCCAGCTCAACGGCATCTTCAACGCCGCGACCTACAGCGTGGTCGGCAGCCCGGGCTTCGCCGACAACAACAGCAAGCCGCACGACGGTGCCGACACCTTCTTCGGCGGCGACCGCGCGGACGTCTTCAACGGCATGGCCGGACCGTTCGGCCCGTCCGACCCCGGCAGCGACACCGTCGACTATTCTCATGCCGGCGCCGGCATCACCGCCAATCTCCTGAATCCGACGAGCAACGCCGGTGCTGCCGCCGGCGACGTCTACAATTCCATCGAGAACCTGCGCGGCACGTCATTTGACGATACGCTGGTCGGTGACGGCAACAACAACGTGCTGGAGGGCGGGTTCGGCCACAACACGTTGGACGGAGGCGGCGGCAGCGATACCGCGAGCTATCAGCACGCCACGACCGGCGTGACCGTCGATCTCGGCATCTCCGGGGTGGCGCAGACGGTTGCCGCCGGAATGCAGGATACGCTCACCAACATCGAGAACGTCATCGGATCGAGCCATGACGATACGTTGACGGGCACTGGCAGCAGCGTGCTCGAGGGCGGCGCCGGAGACGATCACCTGATCGGCCACGCGGCGGGCAGCGACACCGCGAGCTACGAGCATGCGGCCGCCGGCGTGACCGTCAGCCTGGCCATCGCCGGCCCGCAGAACACGATCGGGGCGGGAACGGATACGCTTACCAATATCGCCAACCTGACGGGATCGCAGTTCAACGACACCCTGACCGGCGATACCCACGACAACGTCCTGTTCGGAAACGGCAACAGCGATACGTTCGTCTTCAACGAGACCGCAGGCGGCATCGGACACGACACGATCGGCGATTTCATCTCCGGGCAGGACAAGATCCAGCTCGACTACCAGGCCTTCAATCCGGCCGACCCGAGCAGCTTCTCGACCTGGTTCGCGACCCACGTCACGGCGGTGAACGGTGGTGACCTGCAGATCGACCTCAATACCGACGGTCTGCATCCGAACCAGGATGTCATCCTGCTCAAGAACGCTTCCATCGGCGGCCTGCAGGCCAACGACTTCATCCTGCATCCCGGGGGAATCATCTGACGCCGGCGCCTCGGCGGGGCCGTCAGAGGCATGAACCTCCGGCGGCCCGTTTCGAAGCGCGCGTGAAAGAGCCGCCCGGGCGTGATATGCAATCGGCATGAAACGGCTCAAATCCCTGCGGCGATGGTTCACGCGAAAGTTCGGCTACGCCCGGCTGCTCTGCCTTCTGCTGCTCGTGGGCTTTGCCGCCCTGCGCATGGCCGATCCGGCGCCGATGCAGGAGGTGCGCCTCAGGACTTTTGACTTCTTCCAGGTCCTGGATCATCGCGAGAAGACCGCGAGGCCGGTCACCATCGTCGATCTCGACGACAGGAGCCTGAAGGCGGTGGGGCAGTGGCCGTGGCCGCGGACCGTGGTCGCCGACCTCGTCACCAACCTGACGCGGTTGGGGGCCGCGGCGATCGCCTTCGACGCGGTGTTCTCCGAGCCCGACCGGCTCAATCCGGACGCCGCGGCCGAGACCTTCCGCAATCTCGACGAGGCGACGCGCGAGAAGCTGAAGGCGCTGCCGAGCAACGATCAGGTGTTCGCCGAGGCGATCAAGCGGTCGCGTGTGGTGCTCGGCGAGTCCGGGCTTCCGAAGGCGAACGCGGAGCTCGACAAGAAGCTACCGCAGACGGGGCTCGCGACCCTCGGCGAGGACCCGCACAGGTTCCTGTTCGAATTCCCCGGCCTTCTGCGCAACGTTCCGGTGATCGAGGCGGCCGCCTCCGGACGCGGGCTCTTCACCATCCGGCCCGAGCGCGACGGCATCGTCCGGCGCGTGCCGGTCGTGATGCAGGCGCAGGGCGTGATCATGCCCTCCCTGACCTTCGAGATGCTGCGGGTGGTGACCGGCACCGACACGATCTTCATCAAGACCGACAAGACCGGCATCCAGAGCGTCGGCGTGAAGGGCTTCCAGCTTCCGACCGACAAGAACGGCCAGCTCTGGGTGCACTACGCACGACAGGATCCCTCGATCTACGTGTCGGCGGTCGACGTGCTCCAGGGCAAGGTGCCGGCGGAGAAGGTCGCGCGAAAACTGGTGCTGATCGGCACCTCGGCGGTCGGCCTGAACGACATCAAGACGACGCCGGTCTCGCCGGCAATGCCCGGCGTCGAGATCCACGCCCAGGTGCTGGAAAGCGCGCTGACCGGCGGCATCGTCGCGCAGCCCGGCTACGGCATCGCGCTGGAATTCTTCGCCGCCATCGTCATGGGCCTCCTGGTCATCGCTTTCGCGCCGAAGTTCGGCCCCGTCACCCTGGTCGGCGTCGGCGCACTGTTCGCCTCGGTCCTGCTCGGCGTCTCCTGGTACTACTACGTGCGCCACCACCTGCTGATCGACCCGACCTATCCGCTCTCGTCGACCACGGCGATCTACCTGACGCTGATCTTCGCGAGCTTCGTGCGCGAGCAGCGGCAACGCAAGCAGATCCGCGGGCAGTTCGCACAGTACATGTCGCCGGTGCTGGTCGAGCAGCTCGCGCAGGCGCCGGAGCGGCTCAAGCTCGGCGGCGAGGAGCGCGAGATGACCATCATGTTCTCCGACGTGCGTGGCTTCACCTCGATCTCGGAGACCTACAAGCGCGATCCGCAAGGCCTGACCGCGCTGATGAACCGCTTCCTGACGCCGCTCACCAACGCGATCCTGGCGCGCAAGGGCTATATCGACAAGTACATGGGCGACGCCATCATGGCGTTCTGGAACGCTCCGCTCGACGACAAGGAGCACGAGATCAACGCCTGCCAGGCCGCGCTGGACATGCTGGAGAAGATCGACGAGGTCAACAAGGCGCGCGAGGAGGAGGCCGCCGAAGGCGGTCGCGTCTACATCCCGCTCAATGTCGGCATCGGGCTCAACACCGGCGTCGGCGTGGTCGGCAACATGGGCTCCGACCTCAAGTTCAACTATTCGGTGCTCGGCGACAGCGTCAATCTGGCCTCGCGCCTGGAAGGCCAGACCAAGGAATACGGCTTTCCGATCATCGTCGGCTCCCGGACCGCGCTCGCCGTCAAGGACAGGTTCGCGATCCTCGAACTGGACTTCATCATGGTCAAGGGCAAGACCGAGCCTGAGGTGATCTACGCCATCGCCGGTCGCGAGGACGTGATGAACTCGGCGAGGTTCCAGCGCCTGCGCAACGTCACGATCGAGATGCTTGCCTGCTACCGCAGCCGCGACTGGCAAGGCGCGCTGGACGCGATCGAGCGCGGCCGCAAGAGCGAGGACGCCGAGACCCTGGCGAAGCTGTTCAAGCTCTACGAACTGCGCATCAGAGCCTACCAGGTCGATCCGCCGCCGGCGGACTGGAATGGCGCCTATGCGCTGCTGACCAAGTAGCGGCGCGCGGCGAGACGGGAGGAAAACGGCATGACCAAACCGACAGCGAAAGAGATCCGGGCGGTGGCGGAAGCTGCCGGCGTCCCGGTGGACGAGGAGACCGCGGGCCGCATCGCCAACGCGATCGGTCCGGCTTTCGAGGGCTTTGCCGCCATTTCCGGCACGCTGCCGCTCGATCTCGAGCCGTCGCACTATCTGCTGGCGCAAACTACGAAGGCCGCGCGATGAGCATCGAACCGGCGCTGATGTCGCTCACCGAGGTCGCGCGCGCGATCGCGATGAAGCAATTGTCCTCGCGCGAGGTGACGCGCGCCTGCCTGCATCGGATCGCAGAGTGGCAGCCGCATCTCAATGCCTTCATGAGCCTCGAGGCCGAGGCCGCGCTCGAAGCGGCCGACGCTGCCGACGCCGCGCTGGGGCGCGGTGAGGTGCGTGGACCGCTGCACGGCGTCCCGCTCGCGCACAAGGACATGTATTACGACGCCGGAAAGGTCGTGACCTGCGGCTCGCTGATCCGCCGCGATTTCGTCGCCACCGCCACCTCGACGGCGCTGCAGCGGCTCAAGGACGCCGGCCAGGTTCGGCTCGGGACGCTGCAGATGGCGGAGTTCGCCTACGGCCCGACCGGCCATAACAGCCATTACGGTCCGGTGCGCAATCCCTGGAACCCCGCCCACATCACCGGCGGCTCATCGTCGGGCTCGAGCGCGGCGGTCGCGGCGCGGCTGACCTTCGCCGCGCTCGGCTCCGACACCGGCGGCTCGATCCGTATGCCCGCGCATTTCTGCGGCGTCACCGGGTTGAAGACGACCTGGGGCCGCGTCAGCCGCGCCGGCGCGATGCCGCTGTCGCAATCGCTCGACACCGTCGGTCCGCTGGCTCGCACCGCGGAGGATTGCGCGCTGCTGCTGTCGATCATGGCGGGTGCGGATCCCGAGGATCCCACGGCGAGCCGCGAGCCGGTGGCCGACTACGTCGCGGCGACCAGGGGATCGCTGAAAGGTCTCAGGATCGGCGTGCCGGCGACCTATTATGTCGACGATCTCGACCCGGAGGTCGGGCGCGTCCTCGATGAGACCATCGCGGTGCTGAAACGCGAGGGCACCGACATCGTCAAGGTCGAGCTGCCCGATCAGCGGCAGATGTCGGCGGCGAGCCAGCTCGTGCTCGCGGTCGAAGCCGCGGCCTTCCACAAGCGATGGCTGATCGAGCGGCCGCAGGACTTTGGCCCGCAGGTGCTGATGCGGCTGCAGAACGGGCTCGCGGTTCCCGCCATCACCTATCTCGAGGCGATGCGCTGGCGCGGCCCCGCGCTCGCCGCGCACAATGCGGCGACCGCCGGCGTCGACGCGGTGATCGCCCCGGCCTCGCCGATCCCCGCGCCGACCATTGCAGAGAGCGACGTCGGCGCCGGCCCGAACGCCGGCGCCGTGCTGCAGCGGCTGACGCTGTTCACCCGTCCGGTCAACTACCTCGGCCTGCCGTCGCTGACGGTTCCTGCGGGCTTGAGCAAGGGCGGCTTGCCGATCGGCATGCAGCTCATCGGCCGCTCCTTCGACGAGGCGACCCTGCTGACCATAGGCGCAGCGTTCCAGCGCGCGACCGATTTCCACGCGCGTGTGCCGAAGCCTCCGGCAAAATAGCGGCCGCAAACGGCTGTGCGGCTTTCCCGGACGTTCAGCCCGCGTTCAGCCGCCGGACGGTTCCATGTCACCTTCGCGGCACGCGAAGAGGGGGAGGGAGCTTACATGTACATTTCCAACCAGGGCCTGATCGTCATCCTGTTCGTCGGCCTCGTCGCCGGCTGGCTTGCTGGAAAGGTCGTGCGCGGCACCGGCTTCGGCATCGTCGGCGACATCGTGGTCGGCGTCGCCGGCGCGCTGATCGCGAGCTTTCTGTTCCCGCGGCTCGGCATCCATCTCGGCACCGGCCTGGTGTCGGAAATCGTCTATTCCGCGATCGGCGCCGTGATCCTGCTGATCGTCGTCCGGCTGGTCCGCGGTGGCGGCCGGCTTTAGCCCGGAAACTTGCCGCTTCCGGTGCCATATTGGGATAACTGCCGGCGCGGACCGCGGGCGCGCGGAGGTCGCGCCTCGCGGGCTTTTGATTAACCGTACTTCATTGGACCATTGCCGAAAAACTCGATATTAATCAGGGGCTCGCTACCCTCGGAACCGTCCGTGAAATCAGGGGCCTGGCCCTCCACCCGAAAAGACAGACAGAGATCAGACCGATGGCAGCGGTTCCCGGCGTCCGGCGTTCCGAACTGGGTGACGCGCTGCGCGCCTGCCGCAGCGCCTTCATCGGCGTCGGCCTGATGAGCTCGATGATCAACCTGCTCTATCTGACCGGGTCGATCTTCATGCTCGAGGTCTATGACCGCGTGCTGCCCAGCCGCAGCATCCCGACCCTGGTCGGGCTGATCATGCTGGCCGGCTTTCTCTACGTCGCGCAGGGCGTGCTCGACCTGATCCGCGGTCGCATCCTGGGACGCATCGGCACCGCGCTGGACGAGGCCCTCAACGGCCGCGTGTTCGACACCATCGTGCGCCTTCCGCTCATGGTCGGCGGTCGCAACGAGGGCCTGCAGCCGCTGCGCGATCTCGACAACGTCCGCTCCTTCCTCGGCAGCATGGGGCCGAGTGCGTTCTTCGACCTGCCATGGCTTCCGCTCTATCTCGGCATCTGCTTTGCCTTCCATGTCTTGATCGGCGTCACCGCGCTGGTCGGCGCGATCGTCCTGGTGGGCCTCACGCTCGTCACCGAGTTCATGTCGCGGCAGCCGGCGCGCGAGGCCATGGGGCTTGCCGCCCGCCGCAACGATCTCGCCACCGCCAGCCGCCGCAACGCCGAGGTGCTGGTCGCCATGGGCATGGCCGGGCGGCTGAATGCGCGCTGGAGCGAGACCAACGAAAAATACCTCGAGGGCAATCAGCGGGCGAGCGACGTCGCCGGCGGCCTCGGCGCCGTCGCCAAGGTGTTGCGCATGATGCTGCAGTCGGCGGTGCTCGCGGTCGGCGCCTATCTCGTCATCCATCAGGAAGCGACCGCCGGCATCATCATCGCCGGTTCGATCCTGTCGGCCCGGGCGCTGGCGCCAGTCGACCTCGCGATCGCGCACTGGAAATCCTTCGTCGCCGCGCGGCAGAGCTGGCACCGCCTCAGCCGCCTGCTGGAGCAGATGCCGCCGCAGACGGCGCCGACGCAGCTGCAGATCCCCTCCAGCCGGCTGTCGGTCGAAGCCGTCAGCATCGTGCCGCCCGGCGACCAGCGCGTCATCGTCCAGGAGGTCGGCTTTACGCTCAACGCCGGCAATGGCCTCGGCGTAATCGGGCCGAGCGGCTCGGGCAAGTCGTCGCTGATCC
>NZ_JAGWUA010000125.1 GCF_028868675.1 Bradyrhizobium sp. | reverse complement strand
TCGGGGACAGCGACGAGCGGCAACTGCCTCTGCCGCCGCGCCTCCCTCAACAGGGCTTCGGGCCTGAACACCGAAGGCGCCTCGTGGTCCTTGACGCCGACGATCGGCCACGCGGGTTCTGCACGATGAGCCTCGTCATCCATGAGGTACCTGATCCGCTTGTCTCCACATCGTCGGCCGTGGCTGGCCACTTCGGATACGCTATCGCGGTAAAGGTCGCCGTCCTTCTTCTGGAACGCGTGTAGGACGTGAACAGGCTCGCCGATGGTGGCCAGATAGGTGATAGGCGCCTGACGTATCCCGATCTCGCGAACCCCTCGCGCGTCGGCGCTGCCGCATCATCTTCATTCGTTCGGCTAGTGCCGTCATGGCTTCTCCGCCTTGGTCGACGAGAGCAAGCCCTCATGCGGCTCGTTCGATCCTGTAAGGACGAACGAGAAGGTCAGCCGGAATCTTCCAAGTCTCGCTCACCTTGTGGATCATGTCGACGGTGAGCGCGCGGCGGCGCGAGAGAATTTCCGACGCGCGGGAGCGCGAGCCGAACAGTTCGCCAAGCTCTGCCTGAGTGTGCCCAAGCTCCTCGATGGCATAGTTGAGGACATCGATCGGATCAAAGCTCCCGTCGGTCTCGATCGGCCAGCGCTTCGCTTCGTATATATCCACGAGCGCAAGGAGCACATCGAGCTTGTCAGCCTTTTCCGTGCCCTCCGCGGCACCCCAGCAGGCGTCGATCTCGGCGAGCGCCGCCTTATGATCACTCTCGTTACGGATCGGACGGATTTCCATCGGATGTTTCCTTCAAAATTGCGATACCGTCAAAGCGTCGATGCGGTCGTATTCGCCGTGGGTGCCGATAAACTTTACGAAGGCTACTTGTCGGCGAAAATCGAAGGCTACGACCAGGCGATAGTTTCCTCCCGCGACTTCGAATCGGACGCGCTCGCGGTTGAGGACCTTGGATCTCGGCGCCGCTCGCTGAACCTCGTCCGTCGAGATCCAATGCGCCGCTCTGACGAGCTTGAACCAACGTTCGAGCGCCACCCTCGCTTCCGGGTGCTTGCTCCAAAAGTCGGTAAGCGAATTTCGGGCGATAACCCTCATGACACATCTTAGCTTGTTCCCAATATGGGAACAAGCGCTTTAATGGGCCGGCGGATGTTGCCAACGAGGCGGGCGAACGCGGGAAACGATCAAGGCCTCGGCAAGGCGGCGCCACTCAGAAGCGCGACGAGATCGCTCTGCCGGCCGGCACCAGTCTTGGCGAAGATCGACCTGAGCTGGTTGCGGACCGTGACGCTGGAAAGTCCGGCCGCGCGCGCGAGTTCCTCGATGGTCTGCCCGAGCGCAATCTCTCGCGCCACCCGCGCCTCGGCGGGCGTCAGGTCGAACAGGCCCGCAATGACCTCCGCGTTTGGGACGGCTCCTCGATCCACCGGCGTGACGATGACGAGCTTCGAGGCGGCAGAGAAAACATCCTGCGCAGTGCCGCTGACTGGAAGCAGATGAACGATCATTGGCGCGCGATCGGCGCTTGCTGGCACGGGGATGGAGCAGATTCGCCGTGCGCCCATGACGCGTCGGTCAATGGCGTCCAGCCCCGCGAGGAACAGGCGGTCGATGGCGGGATCGCTGAAGACCAGGCGCGAAGGCCGGTCATCGATCAAATCCGGCATCAGGGCCTCGAACAACGCATTTGCTGCATGGACCCTGCCCCCGGCTCTCAGCACGGCCGCGGGCAGGCCCACTGCCGTCAGCGCTTCCGTCATCGCACGCGCCCGCTCCAGACCAAGCCGCGAAGCCAGGAGCGATGCCCGAGCGAGATGCGGCCGCAGGGAGTCGAGAAACGCCACCGCCTTCATCGCCACGGGCCCATCCGCATAGGGCCTCTCGAAGGAGAAGATGATCGAATCGCCGCTGGGCACATTCATCAGGGTCCCCGTGTCCCAGCCGAGCCCCCGCTCGCGCAGAAAGATGGTGACCGGGTCGTTGTCGAATTCTTCATCCGTGAAGATATCCCTGTCACGAACAAAGCCCGCATGATTGAGGGCGAACAGCTTCGCCGGGCGGGGATTGTTCGCGGCCCAGCCGTTCCGGATGAACTCCGTCATCGTCTCGTGGAGATTGGCCGACGACGTCCAGCGGACCTTGTCCGGCGTTGCGGCGGTAAACAAACCTCCGCCCACGCAGTCGGCCATTTGCGAAATCGAGGCCAGCACGCCCGGCCACCGTTCGGGAATGGCGGCCGCTTCATAGATCAGGCTGACGAGATCGGGTAATTCAAGTCCCATAGCGCATAAGCATTCGCGCCTTCCCTGTCCCCGCGTCCGACCAACCAAAAGTCGCCGACGAGCGTACCGCTAAGTCAGCAGGCGGTCCCACTGCCTGTCAAGCGGGAGCACCAATCCGTGAGAGCTGGCTCGACCCGCCCTTTTTCCCAGACCAACGGGTCTTTTTCATCTCGCATGGTTCATTTGGATCATGACAGCCGCGGTGCTTCGTCGAATCGTATTGATTAATTCATGACCTTCAAGATTTGGAGGATTTAAATGTCTTGCCACAAGTTATCCGTTCCTACCTTGGCGCTCTTGGCTTGTCCTTTGTTGGCGCAATCCGCCACAGCGGCACTCGTCAATCCGACCGTTCTAAATCCGGGCGCGACGATTAGCCCCCTTCAAAATGGTGGCAGCGGTACGGACTTCACGATCGTTTCAGGGTTTCCCGTGATCTACAGTTTCGATTTCCGTGCACAAGGCGGGCCAACCGGCACGCTGTTCGAGAATATTGTTCAATACCCCAACACTGTCGCCGGCCTACATCCATATGGTAGTGGGCTAATGTTCGACTTTCGATTCTCGCTCACTTCTGGTGACGTGACGAAATTCGGCGCCGTCGGCTACGCTGGCTACGACGCTTCCGTCAAACAGTGCGACTTCGTAGGCTGCCTACACGTAACCTCTGGGGCAGTGGGAGCAGCCTCCGCCTCGCGTACGGCAGACGGAAACGAGATAGATTTTTCATTCAGCCATCTGAGCGCCAGCGGCGCTCCCGGAACGAGTAATCATACCGGAAATTTTCAGATATTCACGAATGCAACCAGTTGGGTGGATCCACCTGGGAGGTTCTACGACGTGAATGGTATGTTCACAATTGACATGGCTGGCCCTGTCTCAGCTGTGCCTGAACCTTCTACATGGATGATGATGATCCTCGGCTTCTGCGGCCTGGGCTACGTGTCGCATCGACGGAGGAACTCGCTGATATTTGGTGTATGAGACGGAGTTTTCGAAATGAAGATATCAAATGCAATTATAGGACTGACGATGTCGGGTGCCGTTTCTGCGACGGCTGACTTGATCGCGACGCCCGCGTCTGCGTCGGTTTTCCAGACGTTCGACATCACATGGAGCGGCGCTTCATTCGGCAACACGGCAACGGCGACCGGCGAAGTCACGATCGACACTTCGCTGTATCCGACAATCACAAGTCCTCCCAGCCTCCCGCCGGTGACTCCGTTGTCCAATCCGGCTGTAACTGCGCTGCGGATAACGGTTAGCGGTGCGAGTTCCGGCAATGGCACTTTTACTCTGTCGGACTTTTGGGGCTTCAGGTTCTATACGCCGTCGTCGCTGGATCTTTCACAAGAGTTGGTTGGACAGGCACTCAGCAATGGATGTTTCTTTGCAAACCCGACAGGAGCGTGTGGCTTCGGTAACTCAGGCGGGCTGAACTTTTTCGGAAATACATCGTCCGACCCGCTCGGGACCAGCTTCTTCGTCCTCACGACCAACCATGGCTCTGGCGACGCGATGGCAATCGCGTCAATCACAGCAGCGATCCCTGAGTCATCCACCTGGGCCATGATGATCCTCGGTTTCGGCGGCCTCGGCTTCATGGCGTATCGACGCAGGAGCAAGGCTGCCATGCTCGCTGCCTGACGGGGGCCTTGCCGTCACGGCAGTTGAACTGCGTCGGACTGATGGCGGGCGTCTTGGCCGTGTCCTGGCCGTTGCCTTTCGATCTGATCGAGGTGTAGTCTGGATATCATGAAGCAGCCAGTTGTTTCCTGCACGCCTGACATCGTGGGCGGCACTGCTGTGTTCCATGGGACCAGAGTCCCCGTGCAAACCCTGCTCGATTATCTTGAAGCAGGTGAATCGATCGATGATTTTCTCGAAGGCTTCCCGTCCGTAACGCGTGAGCACGTCATCGCGTTCTTGGAGGAGGCGAAGGACCGGGTGATCGAAGCGGCGTCGTGAAGGTCCTTCTCGACGAGTGTGTCGACTGGCGCCTGGGGCGTGATATCGCCGGTCATGACGTCAAGACGGCTCGTCAGATGGGCTGGGCGGCCATCAGGAATACTGCTGGCGCTTGCCGAGAAGCAGTTTGATGTGTTCGCTACGCTCGATCGAAATCTCTCCTTCCAACAGAACATCGCCGTTCTCTCGATCGCCGTCGTTGTGCTTCACGCAAAGACGAGTCGGCTCGCCGATCTTGGACCGCTGGTGCCGAAGATACTGGTGGCCATCGAATCCGCGCTTCCGGGCGCGATTACAATTGTTGCCACCGACTGATTTTCGACCTTTGATGGCAGAGGCGTGATGCCGGGCCCGGTCCGCAACGGCCGGCGAAGTTGGCGACAGGCCGATCAGGTGCATCATGGATGACGAGGCTCATCGTGCGGAACCCGCGTGGCCGATCGTCGGCGTCAAGGACCACGAGGCGCCTTCGGTGTTCAGGCCCGAAGCCCTGTTGAGGGAGGCGCGGCGGCAGAGGCAGTTGCCGCTCGTCGCTGTCCCCGAAATCTGCGTGCTCGATCCGGACGGCGACGTCGTCCGTCACCTCGAGCAGACGGGCGCTGGCCGCATCCACGAAGGTTGGGCCTGCTATCACACCGAGCTTCTTGCCTTCGATCTCGACGGCATCGGCGAGGTCGGGATCGTAGGCTGCGCCGTCGGCGCTCCGTTCGCGGTGCTGGTCGCCGAACAGCTTTTTGCGTCGGGCTGCCGGCTGCTCGTCAGCGTCACGTCCGCCGGACAAATCGCTGCGATCGGGCCGACGCCGTACTTCGTCCTGATCGACCGCGCGCTGCGCGATGAGGGGACGAGCTACCACTACCTGCCGCCGGCAACGTTCGCCGAGGCACCGGATCCGATGCTGCTCGCCGGGATCGAGCAGGAGTTGCTCGGAATTGCCAGCATATCGGTTCACCGAGGCTCCACCTGGACGACCGATGCGCCCTATCGAGAGACCGAGGCCGCGATCGCGTCCGCGCGCGATCTGGGTGCGCTTGCCGTCGAAATGGAGGCTGCCGCTCTCTACGCATTTGCTCGTGCGGCACGCCGGTCGATCGTCTGCTTCGCGCATGTCACGAATGCGATGGCCCAGACCGAGGGAGATTTCGAGAAAGGCGAGGCTGACGGCACTACTGCGACGCTCGCGGTCGTTGCCGCCGCTGCGCGAGCATGGTCTGCCCGCAACGCGAAGTAAGGCGTCGCGCTGGTATCAAAATACCAAATCGCTACTGTGCATGGGGTTGAACCGCGGATTTTGAGTGGAGCGGGACGTCAACCCGCCGCCGCGTCGTGCTGCGCGCTGGCCTCGAGCCATTGCTCCTCGGCGCGCGCCAGCGCGTCGGCGGCATTGGCGCGCGCTTTTGACAGTTGCGCGGCCTGCTTCGGATCGCGGGTGAAGATGTCGGGCAGCGCAAGCGCGGCGTCGATCTTGGCGATGATCTCGCTGACGCGGGCGATCTCGGCCTCCGCCTCCGCGATGCGCTTCTTCAGCGCGCCGCTCTTCTCCGTCCTGGCGCGCTGCGGCTTTTCGCCATTGCCGCTGCGCTCGCGTGCAGTTGCCTCGGTGCTGCGCGACGACAGCACCAGGCGCCCGTAGTCGTCGAGGTCGCCGTCATAGGTCGCGACGGTGCGGTCGGCGACCAGCCAGAGCCGCTCGGCGCAGGCCTCGATCAGATAGCGGTCGTGCGAGACCATGATGACGGCGCCGGGAAAGTCGTTGATGGCTTCCGCAAGCGCGGCGCGGCTGTCGATGTCGAGATGGTTGGTCGGCTCGTCCAGAATGATCATGTTGGGGCCGAAGAAGGTCGCGAGCCCGAGCAGCAACCGCGCCTTCTCGCCGCCCGAGAGCTTGCCGGCCGGCGTGTCGGCCGCCTTGCCGGAAAAGCCGATCGCGCCGGCGCGCGCGCGCACCTTCGCCTCGGGCGCTTCCCCCATCAGCTTGCGGACGTGGTCGTACGTCGAGGCGTCCTCGTTCAATTCGTCGAGCTGGTGCTGGGCGAAATAGGCGATCGACAATTTGTCGGCGCGGGTGACTTTTCCGGAGAACGGCGCAAGGCGGCCTGCGAGCAGCTTCACCAGCGTCGACTTGCCGTTGCCGTTGGCGCCCAAGAGCGCGATGCGGTCGTCATTGTCGATGCGCAAGGTGACGCGGTTGAGCACGGGGTCTTGCGGATCGTAGCCGACCGAGACGCTGTCGACGGCGATGATCGGCGGCGACAGCGGCTTCTCCGGCGGCGGGAAGCTGATCTCGCGGACGTCGGCGGTCACCAGCGCCGCGATGGGCTTCATCCGCTCCAGCATCTTGACGCGCGATTGGGCCTGGCGGGCCTTCGAGGCCTTGGCCTTGAAGCGGTCGACGAAGGCCTGCAGGCGCGCGCGCTCGGCCTCCTGGCGCTTGACCTGCTTGGCGTCGAGCAGTTCGCGCGCGGCGCGCTGCTCCTCGAACGAGGAGTAGGAGCCGCGGTAGAGCGTGAGCTTGCCGCGATCGAGATGCAGGATCTGCTCGACCGAGCTCTCCAGCAGATCGCGGTCGTGACTGATCACGATCACCGTGCGCGGATAGTGGGCGAGGTGGTCCTCCAGCCACAGCGTGCCTTCGAGGTCGAGATAGTTGGTGGGCTCGTCGAGCAGCAGGAGATCGGGGGCCGCGAACAGCGTCGCGGCGAGCGCCACGCGCATGCGCCAGCCGCCGGAGAATTCAGAGCAGGGCCGCGCCTGGTCGGCGGCCGAGAAGCCGAGGCCGCTGAGGATCGCCGCGGCGCGGCTCGGCGCCGAATGGGCGTCGATGTCGACGAGGCGAGTCTGGATCTCCGCGATCCGGTGCGGATCGCTCGCCGTCTCGGCCTCGCGCAGCAGCGCGTCGCGTTCGAGGTCGGCCTTGAGCACGACCTCGATCAGGCTCTCCGGACCGTCGGGCGCCTCCTGGGCAAGGCTACCCACCCGCCAGCGCGGCGGCAGCGTGATCGTGCCGGATTCGGCGGCAAGTTCGCCGCGGATCACCTTGAACAGGGTCGACTTGCCGGTGCCGTTGCGTCCGACCAGGCCGACGCGCGAGCCCGGCGCGATCTGCGCCGAGCCGTGGTCGATCAGCAGGCGTCCGGCGAGGCGGATCGAGAGGTCGGTGATGGTGAGCATGCGGCCTTGTCACCGCAGCCGCGCACAAACGCAACCCGTTTTTCAGTTGTGCGAATTACCTTCGCGATCGCGCTTCCTCAGCTCATCCACCAGATGCTGCAGGTGGGAGGTCAGCCGGGGCTCGGGGCGGAGGTTCTGCTGCAGCCGCTCGCCCACGGCATCGCAAATCGATCGGCTGGTGCGCCGGTCGATCTGTTCGCTGTCATCGGCAAAGCGGGCATTCATGGCCTGTTCCGTCGGTTCTGGTGTAAACGACATCCAGACAAGTCGGTGGCCGGAAAATAGTTTCGCCGCGCGGCTGGAATGGCTTCCATTCTCGTAAAGATTGCATGAAGGCCCGGCTGGAACAGGCACAATGCAAAGCCCCGGCGACGGACGCCGGGGCTTGCACGGGAAGGAGCCGATGGATCAGTAGCAGCGGTTCACGAGGCGCCAGCGGGGTCCCCAGGGCGTCGCGACCAGCTGGCGGACATAGCAGCCGCCATAGCCGTAGGAGTAGGGGCCGCCGGCGTAGAAGCGCGGTGCGCCCCAGCCCCAGCCGCGATGCCAGCCGCCGCCGTGCCAGCCACCACCGTGCCAATGGGCGGAGGCGGCGGTCGGAGCGAGCGCAGCACCCAGCGAGACCGCGGCAACTGCTGCAAGTGCGAGTTTGCGAAACATGGTTGTCTCCTCAAAGTGCCGGCGTGCGGAGCGCGCCGTGAATGATAAGGGCCGCCGAAACGCCTGGGTCCGAACAGGACGGCGTTCCGATAGGGCCCACCTTAGGCCCATGATGCTGAACCGAACCCTGACGGGCGCTGCAGACAGGGTTCATCTTCGTGAAATTGTTGTAATTCCGCGCGCCGCCGGCCTGCGGCGAAGCGCCCGGCGGCCTCGTCCCGGGGTCGCTTGCCGTCCGCGGGGCGCGCCGATATAAGCCCGGCAACTCCACAGATCCACCGCTTCATGCAAGGACAAGATCATGGCGATTGAACGCACCTTCTCGATCATCAAGCCCGACGCGACCGCGCGCAACCTGACCGGTGCGGTCAACGCCGTGATCGAGAAGGCGGGCCTGCGTATCGTCGGCCAGAAGCGCATCCGCATGACCAAGGGCCAGGCCGAGACCTTCTACGCCGTGCACAAGGCGCGGCCGTTCTTCGGCGAGCTCGTCGACTTCATGACTTCCGGCCCCGTGGTCGTGCAGGTGCTGGAAGGCGAGGGCGCGATCGCCAAATACCGCGAGGTGATGGGCGCGACCGATCCGTCGAAGGCCGCCGAGGGCACCATCCGCAAGCTCTATGCGAAGTCGATCGGCGAGAATTCCGTGCACGGTTCGGATGCGCCGGAGACCGCCGTGATCGAGATCGCGCAGTTCTTCTCGGGCAACGAGATCGTCGGCTGAGCTGCCGGCCCTGCGTTAATCCGACAGGCCGAAAGGACGCATCGTGAGCTGGCTCTGGCAGATCCTCGATCCCGCCACCATCGGGGCGCTGTTCACCCAGTTCCGCAATGAGATGGCGCAGCCGGCTTTCTGGATCGCCGTCGGCAAGATCATCTGGATCAACATCCTGCTGTCGGGCGACAACGCGCTCGTGATCGCGCTCGCCTGCCGCGGCCTGCAGCCGCGGCATCGGCTGTGGGGCATGGTGTTCGGCGCCGGCGCTGCCGTGCTGTTGCGCATCATCTTCACCGGCGTGGTCGCGTCGCTGATGGAGCTGCCGTTCCTCAAGCTCGCCGGCGGTCTGGCGTTGCTGTTCATCGCGGCGAAGCTGGTGGTGCCCGACGAGGAGGGCGAGGACGAAGTCGATGCCGCCTCGCATCTGTGGCACGCGGTCCAGATCGTCGTGGTCGCCGACATCGTCATGAGTCTCGACAACGTCATCGCCGTGGCGGCGGCTGCCAACGGCAGCGTGCCGCTCCTGATCCTCGGCCTTGCCATCAGCGTGCCCCTGATCGTCGCCGGTGCGGCACTGATCATGGCGCTCCTGACCAGGCTGCCGATCCTAGTCTGGGCCGGCGCGGCACTGCTCGGCTGGATCGCGGGCGAGGTGATCGCGACCGATCCCGGCATCGAGCCGACGCTGCACAAGGTGTTTGCCGGTCCGCTCGGCGAGACGCTGGATCAGGCCCTGGCGGTGCTGCGCATTCCGCCGCAATTCGCCCATGCCGGGCCCGCCGCCGAATACCTGCTGGCGGCGATCGGCGTGATCGTCGTGTTGGTGGTGGGCTACGTCTGGCGTCGTCGCAGCCTGCAATCGGCGGCGCTGGAAGCCTCCGAGCGCCACGCCAAGGCGTCGGCGGAATAGGCTAACGCCGCACGATCGAGCCGGAGCGGCCGATCAGGCGCGCGAGCTGCTTGAAGCGGCCGCCGACGCGGTCGGCGACGAGATCGCCGAGCCGGTGCTCGAACACCAGCATCAGCTTGCGCCCCCTGGTGCGGAAATGCGTCGCCGGCAGCACGCCCGGGCGCGCCGCCGAGATCAGATGCGCGACGCGGAACGCCGCACCCAGCACGCGGGCGCGTTCGAGCAAGGCCGGCGACACGAGCTCCTGCATGACGAGCGGAGGCCGGTTTTCCTCGCTCAGGCCGGCATAGCGATAGAACACCGCCAACCCGACGAAGGCGCGCTCTTCATGGCTGATGGCGCCGAAATTGCCGTTGGTGACGAAGCTCAGCGTCTGCTCGCCGCGGTGGTCGGGATGCACGCGCCAGCCGATGTCGGAGAGCAGGCAGGCGGCGTGGCGCAGCCGGCGGTCCTCCTCGCTCTCGCGCAGCTTCGCCACGCGCACGAAGCGGTCGCTCCAGGCCATCAGCTCGCGGGCGTGCCGCGCCGAGCGCGACAGGAGCTGGTTCAGCTCCTCCGCCGCGCAGATCAGCCCGTCCTTGGCGCGTTCGGCCTCCGACAGCTTCTCGTGCAGCAGGCCCTCGCGCACGCCGAAGGTCGAGAACACGATGGTCTTCGGCCGCGCCACGCGGACGACGTGCTCGAGCACGAGCGCGGCGTAGGTCAGCAGCGGCCGCCGCGCGTCGGCGACGACCTCGATGTCGGCGAGCATGTTGGCGGCCGCGAGCCGCCGCAGCCGCCGGGCGAAATCGAGCGCGTCGGCCGCAGGAATCGAATAGCCGTGCATCACCTGCAGCGGATAGCCGCTCTGGATGATGTGGATGCGTGCGAGCGCGCGCCAGGTGCCGCCGACCGCGTAGAAGCTGCGGCCGTGCCCGGCCTTGAGCTGGGCCACGTCGGCAAGCTCGTTGCGGGCGATGCGCTCGGCGCGCTTCAGCGACTTGCGCGCGAGGTCCTGCAGCGCCAGCCCGCCCAGCGGCAGCGTGATGCCGCTGCGCACGCGGTTGTGGCGGACGTCGATCAGCTCCAGCGAGCCGCCGCCGAGGTCGCCGACGATGCCGTCGGGATTGTGGATGCCCGAGACCACGCCGAGCGCCGACAGCCGCGCCTCGCGCGAGCCGGACAGGATCTCGATCTTCACGCGGCAGATGCGTTCGGCCTTGGTGATGAAGTCGGGGCCGTTGGAAGCGTCGCGGCAGGCGGCGGTTGCGATCGCAAAGACGCGGCCGACCTGCATCACGCGGATCAGTGCACGGAAGCGCCGGAGCGAGGTCAGTGCCTTGCCGACCGCGTCAGGCGCCAGCAGGCCGGTGCTCTGCACCTCGCGCCCGAGGCCGCAGAGCGTCTTTTCGTTGAAGATCGGAATCAGGCTGCGGGTCAGCCCCTCGTAGACGACGAGACGGACCGAGTTGGAACCGATGTCGATGACTGCGACGCTCGCGCCGCGCTTGCGCGGCCGTGTCACGGGAATTCCTTCTCAGGACTGGTTCCGGCGCGTGAGACGCCGCGGCGAGGATTCCTTGAGCGACTTTCCACGGCCAGACAGACTCGGATTCGTCATGAAGTAGTTGTGCACGTTGAACGGCTCTTCGCCCTTCGCGGCCTTCATACGCGTTGACGATCCGTCCGGCAACAATTGCCAGCTCTGCTCATTGTCCTTCAGGTTCGCGACCATGATCTGCTCGAGAACCTGCTGATGCACCGTGGGATTTTGCAGCGGACAAAGCACCTCGACGCGGCGGTCGAGGTTGCGCGGCATCATGTCGGCCGACGAGATATACACAGCCGCTTTGGCGCCTGGCAGGCCCTGGCCCATGCCGAAGCAGTAGATTCTGCCGTGTTCGAGGAAGCGGCCGATGATCGACTTGACGCGGATGTTCTCCGACAGTCCCGGAATACCGGGCCGCAGGCAGCAGATACCGCGCACCACGAGTTCGATCGAGACGCCGGCCTGCGAGGCCTCGTAGAGCGCATCGATGATGTCGGGATCGACCAGCGCGTTCATCTTCATCCAGACTGCGCCGGGCCGGCCGTGCCGCACATGCGCGGTCTCGCTCTTGATGTGCTCGATGATCCGCTTGCGCAGCGTCAGCGGCGACACCGCCATCTTTTCGAGGTCGCTCGGCGCCGCATAGCCGGTGATGAAGTTGAACACGCGCGCGGCGTCGCGGCCGATCGTCGGGTCCGAGGTGAAGTAGGAGAGGTCGGTGTAGATGCGCGCGGTGACCGGATGGTAGTTGCCGGTGCCGGTGTGGACGTAGGTGGTCAGCCCGCCGCCCTCGCGGCGCACGACCATCGACAGCTTGGCGTGCGTCTTCAGTTCGAGGAAGCCATAGACGACCTGGACGCCGGCGCGCTCGAGGTCGCGCGCCCAGCGGATATTGGCCTCTTCGTCGAAGCGCGCCTTCAATTCGATCAGGGCCGTGACGGACTTGCCGGCTTCCGCAGCCTCCGCCAGCGTACGCACGATCGGGGAGTTGTTGGAGGTGCGGTACAAGGTCTGCTTGATCGCCACGACGTCGGGGTCGCGCGCGGCCTGTTGCAGGAACTGCACGACGACGTCGAAGGATTCGTAGGGGTGATGGACGATGAGGTCCTTCTGGCGGATGGCGGCAAAGATGTCGCCGCCATGCTCGCGCACGCGCTCGGGATGGCGCGGGACATAGGGGGTGAATTCGAGATCGGGACGGTCGAGGCGCGTGAGCTGCGACAGCTCGTTCATTGCCAGCACGCCGTCGACCAGGAACACCTCGTCGTCGGCAGCCGACAGGGCATGCTGCACGAAGAGCCGCAGCTCCTCCGGCATCTTGGCGTCGATCTCGAGCCGGATCACCGATCCGCGGCGGCGCCGCTTCAGCGCGGTCTCGAATACGCGCACGAGGTCTTCGGCCTCTTCCTCGATTTCGATTTCGGAGTCGCGGATGATGCGGAAGGCGCCCTGGCCGTGGACGTTGTAGCCCGGGAACAGGCGGTTGATGAACAGCGCCGTCGCCTGCTCCAGCGAGATCAGCCGCACCACGCCTTCCGCGGGCATGCGGATGAAGCGGTCGATCTTGGAGGGCATGCGGATCAGCGCGTTCATCTGCTTGCCGTCGGCGGCGCGCGAAAGCTGCAGCGCGATGGTGAAGCCGAGGCTCGGAATGAACGGGAAGGGATGCGCGGGGTCGATCGCGAGCGGCGTGAGCAGCGGGAATACGTTGTGGAGGAAGTAGTCCTCGATCCAGGTCCGTTCGGCCTTGGTGACGTCCTTGCCGTCGACCAGCACGATGCCGACCTCGGCGAGCGTACCGCGCAGATCGCGCCAGATCGCCTGCTGATCGCTGGCGAGCTGCGAGACCGTTCGGTTGACGAGAGTGAGCTGCTCGGCCGGCGTCAGGCCGTCGGGGCTGCGCTCGGCGATGCCTTCGCGGACCTGCGCCTTGATGCCGGCGACGCGGACCATGAAGAACTCATCAAGGTTATTCGCCGAAATCGACAGGAAACGGACTCGTTCCAGCACCGGGTGCCTGGAATTGACGGATTCCTCGAGCACCCGGCGATTGAAATGCAGCCAGCTCAGCTCGCGATTGATGAACCGCTCCGGACTTGTGGCGATTGCCGGCGGGCCCTGGGCTTCTGGTTCTTTTTCTTTGATTTCAATGGCTTGCGCAGATTCCATCAGAAATTTGATCCATCTTCCAGCGCCGTGCTGCAACCTACGCGCAAATCCGGCGCAGAGCATGTGTTAGCGCGATGACGTTTCGATGACATTGATGTTCCGGTCCGTCGCGCCGTCAAGCGCCGAACTGCGGGGTGAGGTTCACCCGCCGCGCAACAGCTCCGCCGCCAGTGCCCGGGTCACCGGTCGCCCTTGGCGCAGGGCCTCGCCGTCGAGCAACTCCACCGCGTGCCGGGCGGCCGCGGAGGAGCGCTCCAGGCGGGTGGCGAGGTAGCCGACCACGCCCTCATCGATGGTCATCTGGCGGTCGGCGCAGAACTTGACGATCAGGGCGCGAAACAGCCGGTCGTCCGGGGGCTGCAGCGCGACCACCGGCACCGCGCGCAGCCTCGAGCGCAGGTCGTGCAGTTCGACGTCGAGCGCGGCCGGCACGTCGCGCCCGGTGAACAGCACGAAGGCGCCGTCCTCGCGCGCGAGGTTCACCAGATGAAACAGCGCGCGCTCGTCGAATTCGCCGGATTTCAGATCCTCGACCACCAGCGCGCCGGTGGCGAGCGCGCCCGGCACGGCGGCAGCGGTCAGCGCATTGGCGGTCGTGGACCGCGCTCCGGCTTCCTCGGCCCAGATTGCGGCGAGGTGGCTCTTGCCGGAGCCCTCCGGTCCCGCCAGCCACATGATGCGGTTCGGCCATTCGGGCCAGGCGTCGATCAGCGCAACGGCCGCGGCGTTGGCCGGCCCTTCCAGGAAATTGTCGCGGCTCAGGCTCTCCGCATGAGGCAGCGCGAACGCCAATTGACGGGGATGAACGCGGCCTGCCACGCTTGCTTCGCTCCATGCCGGATCCAGCCGGACGCCTCAGTTTACGCAAAGGACCTTTCAGGTCAGTGTCGGCCTTATGCCGGGCAGGTCCAGTCTCATCTCGCCTCGATCGTGCTCATGTGCCGCAGCCACTCGACGAGGTAGAGCGACACGGA
>NZ_JAGWUA010000124.1 GCF_028868675.1 Bradyrhizobium sp. | reverse complement strand
CGAAAGCTCTCGGCGTAGATCTTGTAGACATCCTCGGTGCCGGAGGGCCGCGCGGCGAACCAGCCGAAGGCGGTCTCGACCTTGATGCCGCCGAACGACTGGCCGTTGCCGGGAGCCTGGCTCAGCGTGGCGGTGACGGGGTCGCCGGCCAGCTCCTTCAGGCCGAGCTGTGCCGAGGTCGCCGACTTCAGGATGGCCTTCTGCGGCACGGTCGCCGCGACGTCGATGCGCTCGTAGTGGGGTACGCCGAGCTCGGCGGTGAGCTCAGTGAAGAGCTGGCTCGGGTCGCGGCCGGTCTTCGCCATGATCTCGGCGGCCAATAGCCCGAGGATGATGCCGTCCTTGTCGGTGGTCCACACCGTGCCGTCGCGCTTGAGGAACGAAGCGCCCGCACTCTCCTCGCCGGCAAAGCCGAAGCTGCCGGTGAGCAGCCCGTCGACGAACCATTTGAAGCCGACGGGAGTCTCGACCAGCTTGCGGTTCAGCTTTCTGGCGACACGATCGATGATCGAGCTCGACACCACGGTCTTGCCGATCGCGGCATCGGCGCGCCAGTCGGGACGATGCGCGAACAGGTAGGCGGTCGCGGTCGCCAGATAGTGGTTGGGGTTCATCAGCCCGCTCGTGCGCGTCACGATGCCGTGGCGGTCGGCGTCGGTGTCGTTGGCGAAGGCGACGTCGAAGCGGTCGCGCATGCCGATCAGGCTCGCCATGGCCCAGGGCGAGGAGCAGTCCATGCGGATCTTGCCGTCCCAGTCGGCGGTCATGAAGCGGAAGGTCGGATCGATCGCGTCGTTCACGATGGTCGCATTCAGGCCATAGCGGTCGATGATCGGCCGCCAGTAATGCACCGCGGCGCCGCCGAGCGGATCGATGCCGATCCTGATGCCGGCGGACTTGACGGCCACGAGATCGACGACGTTGCCGAGGTCGGCGACGTAGGGCGTGATGTAATCGTGCAGATGGACCGACGGCGTCTTGCGCGCCTTCTCATACGGCATGCGCGCGACGCCCTCGAGGCCATCGGCGAGATAGGCGTTGGCGCGCTTCTCGATCACGGAGGTCGCGTCGGTGTCGGCCGGCCCGCCATGCGGCGGATTATACTTGTAGCCGCCGTCCTCGGGGGGATTGTGCGAGGGCGTGATGACGACGCCGTCGGCAAGCCCGCTCTCGCGCCCCCTGTTGTAGGAGAGGATCGCGTGCGAGATCGCCGGCGTCGGCGTGTAGCCGGACTCCCGGTCGATCATGACGTCGACGCCGTTGGCGGCGAACACCTCGATCGCGCTGACGAGCGCCGGCTCCGCGAGCGCGTGGGTGTCGATGCCGACGAACAACGGCCCGGTCAGCCCCTTTTCCGTTCTGTAATCACAAATTGCCTGCGTGGTGGCGAGGATGTGGCCCTCGTTGAAGGAGTTCTTCAGCGAGGAGCCGCGATGGCCGGAGGTGCCGAACGCCACCCGCTGCGCCGGATCGGCGGCGTCAGGCTTGTTGGCGAAATAGGCCGTGATCAGCCTCGGAATGTTGGCGAGCGCATGTTGCGAGACCTGCTTGCCCGCCGCGGGATGAACGTCAGCCACCGGAAAGGTCCTTGTCGTTGTACGGAGAACTTCGGCGTCACCTTAGCATCGGCGTTGCGGCCGCCAACCCGTAAACCCTGCGGACGGCGTGACGTTCCGCGCGAGGGCAAAGCAGGTCCGTCCGCTTTCGCCGTCACCGCGCGGCCGCTGCCTCCGACAGATATGCCTCGTAGGCGCGCCTGATGCCATCCGCGAGCGGGGTACCGGCGCGCCAGCCGAGTTTCGCGAGCCGGCCGACATCGAGCAGCTTGCGCGGCGTGCCATCGGGGCGCGAGGTGTCGAAGACGATCTCGCCGCGATAGCCGACGGTCGCGGCGACCAGGCGGGCGAATTCGGCGATGGTGATGTCCTCGCCGGTGCCGATATTGACCAGCTCCGCGCTCGAATGGACCTTCATCAGGTGCACGCAGGCGTCGGCGAGGTCGTCGACGTAGAGAAACTCCCGCCGCGGCGTGCCGGTGCCCCAGACCACGACCTTGCCCGCGCCGGCAAGCTTCGCCTCGTGGAAGCGGCGGATCAGGGCGGCGACCACGTGGCTGTATTCGGGATGATAGTTGTCGCCGGGACCGTAGAGGTTGGTCGGCATCACGCTGATGAAGTCGCTTCCGTACTGGCTGCGATAGGCTTCCGCCATCTTGATGCCGGCGATCTTGGCGATCGCGTAGGGCTCGTTGGTCGGCTCGAGCGGGCCGGTCAGCATCGAATCCTCGCGCAGCGGCTGGGCTGCGAGCTTCGGATAGATGCAGGAGGAGCCCAGGAACATCAGCTTCTCGGCACCGTTGAGATACGCGGCGTGGATCACGTTCGCGGCGATCGCGATGTTGTCGTAGATGAACTCGGCCCGCAGCGTGTCGTTGGCGACGATGCCGCCGACCTTGGCGGCGGCGAGGAACACGACCTGCGGCCGCGTCTTCGCGAACCAGTCGAACACCGCGGCCTGGTTGCGCAGGTCGACCTCGTCGCGACCGGCCGTCACCAGCCGCACGTCCTCCCGTACCAGCCGCCGGAGCAGCGCGCCGCCGACCATGCCGCGATGGCCGGCGACGTAGACCGTCTTGCCTTTCAGCTCAAACGGTACGCTTGCCATTTGCAGCTTCCCGTCTTGCCTCCGCCAGATCGCTCGCCACCATCTCCTGCACGAGCTGCGCGAAACTGCGCTTCGGCTTCCAGCCGAGCGTCCTTTGCGCCTTGCTGGCGTCGCCGATCAGGAGATCGACCTCCGTGGGGCGGAAGTACACCGGATCGATCCGCACCACGGTCTTGCCGCTCTTCGCATCGACGCCGGTCTCGTCGACGCCCTTGCCGCGCCATTCGAGGCTGCGGCCGACCTCGGCGAAGGCGCGCTCGACCATCTCGCGCACCGAACGGGTCTCGCCGGTCGCCAGCACGAAGTCGTCGGGCTGCTCGGCCTGCAGGATCTTGTGCATGCCCTCGACATAGTCCTTGGCGTGGCCCCAGTCGCGCTTGGCCTCGAGGTTGCCGAGATAGAGCGTCTCTTCCAGGCCGACCTCGATGCGGGCAACCCCGCGGGTGATCTTGCGGGTGACGAACGTCTCGCCGCGGATCGGACTCTCATGGTTGAACAGGATGCCGTTCGAGGCGAACATGCCGTAGGCCTCGCGGTAGTTCACCGTGATCCAGTAGCCGTAGAGTTTTGCGACACCGTAGGGCGAGCGGGGATAGAACGGCGTCGTCTCCTTCTGCGGCACCTCCTGCACGAGGCCGTAGAGCTCGGAGGTCGAGGCCTGATAGAAGCGCGTCTCCTTCTCCATGCCGAGAATGCGGATCGCCTCGAGGAGCCGCAGCACGCCGATGGCGTCCGCGTTGGCGGTATATTCCGGGCTTTCGAAGCTGACGCCGACGTGACTTTGGGCCGCGAGATTGTAGATCTCGGTCGGCCTGATCTGCTGCACCAGGCGGATCAGGTTGGTCGAGTCGGTCATGTCGCCGTAGTGCATCAGGAACGGCACGTTGCCGACATGCGGGTCCTGATAGAGATGATCGACGCGGGCCGTATTGAACGAGGATGAGCGCCGCTTGATGCCATGGACGACGTAGCCGAGCGACAGCAGATATTCGGCGAGATAGGCGCCGTCCTGTCCGGTGACGCCGGTAATCAGAGCGACGCGCTCACTCATGGCCAAGCCTTGTTCCTGTACTCATGGGGTCTCGCGGCCGGTCGGCCGGGCCGCATTCAGCGACGAGCGGGGTCGTGCGGAAACCGCGAAACCGGCCCTTCTTGGACGCCTCGGCCGCCCGGGTCAACCCCGGCCCCGGCCGGGACGCGGACCGTCAATTGCTGAGCTGCGGCGGCTTGACGTCCGGAAAGCGGGTCAGCATCGCGGCCTTGACGAATTTCAGGTGCGAGATGGTCGAGGCCAGCTCCTTGAGCCGGCGCTGGCCGTTGGAGATGTCGGCGGCAAACAGATCCTGATGGTGATTGTCCAGCGGCTCGCGCTCCAGATACTCGTCGGTGCCGTTGCCGAAGGTCACGGCGGCGCGCGCCAGCGCGTCGTCCACGCGGCGGTTGAGCCCCGCCTGCTCGCGCTCGGCCTCCTGGAGCGCGGCCTCGATCGCCGCCATGATGGCGGCGATCCGCGCCTGGTCGGTATCGGCGTCGCGTTCGGCCGACCGCGCCTTGAAGCGCTTGTCGCTCCGGCGATCGCCCAGGAGATTTTGCGCGCGTGCCCGCAGGAACAGCTGGAACATCTGGGCCATCCCGGTTCGGAAGCTTCAGGCCGCCACCATCGGCCGTCTATGGTTAACAAAGACTAAAGCCGCCGGCCACAACCGACTTGCGCAAGCCGCACCATCCTCTATCAAGAGAGGAATCTTAGGCGATTTCGAGGGCTTATGAAGGGCATCATCCTGGCGGGGGGGACGGGGTCGCGGCTCTATCCGGTGACCGCGGTGGTGTCGAAGCAGCTGTTGCCCGTCTTCGACAAGCCGATGATCTACTACCCGCTGTCCACCCTGATGCTGGCCGGCATCCGGGACATCCTGCTCATCACGACCCCGCAGGACCAGCCGCTGTTCCAGCGCCTGCTCGGCGACGGCTCCGAGATCGGGCTGCGCTTTTCCTACGCCCGCCAGGACACCCCGCGGGGCCTGGCCGACGCCTTCTTGATCGGCCGCGACTTCATCGGTCGGGATCCGGTCGCGCTGGTGCTCGGCGACAACATCTTCTACGGCAACCGCCTGCAGGAGATGCTGATCCAGGTCGCCGCACGCACGCGGGGCGCGACGATCTTCGGTTATACCGTCAAGACGCCGGAGCAATACGGCGTCGTCGAACTCGACCGCGACTTCCGCGCGCTCTCGATCGAGGAGAAGCCGAAACATCCGAAGTCCAACGTCGCGGTCACCGGGCTCTACTTCTACGACAACGACGTGGTGGACATCGCCGCCCGCATCACCCCGTCCGCGCGCGGCGAACTCGAAATCACCGACGTCAACAAGGTCTATCTGGAACGCGGCGATCTGTTCGTGCAGCCGCTCGGCCGCGGCTTTGCCTGGCTCGACACCGGCACCCATTCCTCGCTGGTCGAAGCCAGCCATTTCGTCCAGATCCTCGAGCAACGCCAGGGGCTGCGCATCGCCTGTCCCGAGGAGATCGCGCTGAGGCAGGGCTATATCTCGCTTGAAGCCTTCGAGAAGCTGGCGCAAAAGAACGCGAAGAGCAGCTATGGCGAGTATCTGCTGTCGGTCCACCGCTCGTTCAGGCGCTAGGCCGCGGCCGCGGAGCAGACCAATCGAATGCGCCTCGACGGATCCACCATCTTCGTGACCGGCGGCGCCGGCTTCATCGGCTCGGCCGTCATTCGCCATCTACTCGCGGATACGGCGGCGCGAATCGTCAACATCGACAAGCTGACCTACGCCGCCAATCTCGATTCGCTGCCCGGTGCCGCGGGACATCCGCGCTACGCCTTCGAGAAGCAGTGCATCTGCGACGGCCCCGGACTACGAAAATTGTTCGAGACCTACCGGCCCGACGCGGTGATGAATCTCGCGGCCGAAAGCCACGTCGACCGCTCGATCGACGCACCGGCCGAATTCATCCGGACCAACGTCGTCGGGACCTTCACGCTGCTGCAGGAGGCGCTACGCCACTGGCGCTCGCTCGCCGGCGAAAGGCGCGCGCGCTTTCGCTTTCTGCACGTCTCGACCGACGAGGTGTTTGGATCCCTGGGTCCGGAAGGGCTGTTCACCGAAACGACGGCATATGCGCCGAACTCGCCCTATTCCGCCAGCAAGGCCTCGTCCGATCATCTCGTGCGCGCCTGGCAAAAGACCTACGAGCTTCCGACGATCGTGACGAACTGCTCGAACAATTACGGGCCCTATCAGTTTCCGGAAAAGCTCATCCCACACATGATCATCCGCGGCCTGGCCGACGAGACGCTGCCGATCTACGGCGACGGCCGGAACATCCGCGACTGGCTCTATGTCGAAGACCACGCCCGGGCGCTGACGCTGGCGCTGGAGCACGGCAGGATCGGCGACACCTACAATGTCGGCGCTCGCTGCGAGCAGACCAATCTCGCCGTGGTCGAACGCATCTGCGACCTGCTCGACGAAATATCGCCGAGCGTTGCCGGTCCCCGCCGCCGCCTGATCGGTTTCGTCGAGGACCGGCCGGGCCACGATCGACGCTACGCCATGGACGCCGGCAAGATCGAGCGCGAACTCGGCTGGCGCGCGCAGGAGAGTTTCGAGAGCGGTCTCGCCAAGGCCGTGCGCTGGTACTGCGATCGACGAAGATGGTGGCGGGACATTCTCGACCGCGGCTATCAGCGCGCGCGCATCGGATTGGGCTAGATCCGTAGATCAACGGAGATGTCCGCGTTAACGCGTGACCGCGGGTAAGGTTGAGCGGTTAGCTTAATCCGCGTTGTTTGTTGCGAAGTTTCCGGGATCGCATATCCATCATCGCACCGGGCTTCCCCAAGGCCCGGCCCCACCCAAGCAAAGCCGCCGAGCGAACATGGGTCCGCTTGGCGGCTTTGTCGCATCGATCTCGTGAAAAGGAAGCTGCTGCCATGGCGCGCAAGCCCTGGTCGTTCAAGGAAGACCGCAGGCTGATGGAACTGGCCAAGACTTCGGCATCGCTGGAAGAGGCCGCCAAGCAACTGGGCCGATCGCCGGAAGCCATCAAGCGGATGGCACTGCGCCTCGGCCTCACGATCAAGACCAAGGCCGCCCGGAAAGGCTGAGGCGACTTATCACGCCCCGGCAACCGCAAAGACGATCGAAGACGGTCGAGCGCAGCGACGCTAGGACGCCGGCCTCTTGGAAGGTCCGGGCGCAAAGGGAGCGCGGGGCCGCGACCGGCCATCCAGGCCCTTGGGCAAGTTCCGGATCGGCCTATCCGCCTTCAGATTGACGATCGCTCCCGTCGTGTCCGTCTGCGCCGTCTCTTCCCGGCTGTAGATCAGCGTCGCCTCGAACGGCACGCCGGGCGCCTGTTTCGCGGTTCCGGAGCAGGTCGCCATCACGCCGGTGCAGACGCCGGAGAGATTGACCTCGACCTCATCCAGCCCGAACACCGTCGACGGGCCGTCGGCATGCCGCCGCGTCGTCAGGACGGCGGTGAAGCGATCCCGCTCGACCCGGTAGGAGCCGCCATAGGTGAAGAAGCTGTCGCTGCCCGAGATCCGGCCCTCGGCGAGATGCACGATGCCGGTGCCCTGCCCGTGCGGGGTCCTGAACCATGCAGCATATTTGCCGTCTTTGATCATTCGAAATGCCTACAACCAGAAGGTGCGCATTTGCTTACTTTTGTGAGGCGGCACGATGACCAGGCGCGGCGCGGTGCCCCGAGGGTTAACGCTTTGCCAAATCAACCCGCAAATTTCAGCCGTCGACGCACTACAATTGTCGGCCTTCCCGATTTGAACCTAGTCTGGAATAGAGTGGACCAATAGACAGCGTCGAATTTTGATGAGATGACCTCAATGAGAAGCCTGATCGGAGCCGTGGTCGGCCTGTTCTGTCTGACCGCACCTGCCGTCGCCCAGACTCCGGCCGCAATCGTCGAGGACGTGCAGGGCCAGGTCGACGGCGTCGAGTTCATGGACTATGTCGCGCCCGGCAAGATCATCAAGCTCGGACCGAAGGGGACGCTCGTGCTCGGATACCTGAAATCCTGCTGGCGCGAGACGATCAGCGGCGGCGTCGTGCTGGTGGGGGCCGAGCAGAGCACGGTGCAACTCGGCGACGTGCAGCGGGTCAAGGTGCCCTGCGACGCCGGGGCCGTTCAGCTCTCGGAGCGCGAAGCGAACCAGAGTGCTGCGACCACCTTCCGCACCGTGAAGCCGGGCGGCGCGCCGAAGAAGCTGACCACGCTCTACGGCGTCGCGCCGCTGGTCGAGGCCAGGGGCGGCGGCACGCTGACGATCGAGCGGATCGATGCCAGGGAGCCGACCCTCACCGTGCCGTTGACCGGCGATCCGATGGTTCACGGCAAGTTCTACGACTTCGCCAGGGCCGGCAAGACCCTCACCCCCGGCGGTACCTATCTCGCCAGCCTGGGATCGCACCGCCTGACCTTCCGGGTCGACGCCCAGGCGACGTCGTCTTCGACGCCGATCGTCGGCCGCCTGCTCCGGCTCGAATAGGCGGCCCGCGCGGTGCGGCCATTGATGTCCCTCAATGATCCCCGCGCCTCGATCTGGTGAGCTGCCGGCTCCCGGACCGGACACCCGTCGCTCCGCCCATGGCCACCCTCGCGCGTCATCTCGTCGCCCTCACCGGGTTCGTCGTTCTGCTGGCGCTGGCTTGTCCGCGCCAGGGTGAAGCGCAGCCGGGCGACTACGGCGCGTGCGTGGCGCTGCAATACGATCGCCTCAGGACCGAGAAGGAGATCGCGGCCACGATCGCCGCCTGCACGCGCGTGCTGCAGGACCCTTCCGCCGGGGCCGAGCAGCGCGCCTACGCTCTCTATTTCAGGGCGCTCAATCATTTTCTGGAAACGACGCGGCTCGCGCTCGCCGAAATGAAACCGATCGGCTCGGCGGGCGAGGCCGCACAGCGCGAGCTGAAGACCGCGCTCGACGACCTCGCTGCGTGCATCGCGGCTGCGCCCACGCCGCATCCGCAACCCTTCAGCCTGCGGGCGACGATCTACACCACGCTGGACCGGTTCGACGAGGCGCTCGCGGATCTCGCACGCGCCATCCGCGCCGATCCCGGGACATCCCATCATTTCGTCCAGCGAGCGTTGATTCTGGAACGGCTCGACCGCTTTTCCGAGGCCCGCGCCGATCTCGATGCCGCGGTGGAGCGCGATCCGCCGAATCAGAACGCCTGGATCAATCGCGCGATGTTGTGGGCGAGATATGGCGACGTCGAGCGCGCGCTTGCCGACTACGACAAGGCCGAAGCCGTCGGAGGCTCGCAGACCTGGTACGCGCTCAGCGGCCGCGCGAGGCTGGCGGTCAGTCTCGGCGAGCCCGTGCGCGGCTTTGCCGACTGGACCCGGGCTGCAGAAGCCACGACGCTGCCGATGCAGGCCGCACAGTTCCACGTCCGCGCCGGCAATCTGGCGCGCGACTACCTGAAGGACATCGACAAGGCGCGGCAATCCTACGCGCGGGCGCTCGCCGTCGCCCCGGGCTACGCCGACGCCCTCATTCAGCGCGGCATCGCCTTCGAGCGCGCCGGCCGGCTCGACGATGCGGCAAACGACTATCGTAAGGCCGGCGATCTGACGCGGGGCAATCCGCTCGACAAGAGCATCTACGATTATTCCGTCTTCCGGCTCGACGTGCTGCGCGCCCGGCTGTCGCGCAAGGCGGGAGATCCGCCGCTGCCGCCCAACATCAACGTCCTGTCCGCCTCCTCCGCCACGATCGGCAAGGAGCGCGGCCGGCGCGTCGCCCTCGTGCTCGGCAACGCCGCCTATGAGCACGTGACGCCACTTCTGAACTCGGACCGCGACGCCGAAAGTGTCGGCGCGGCGCTGAACGAAGCCGGCTTCGCCCGCGTGACGGTAGCGACCAATCTCGACCGGAACCAGATGGAGGGCGTGCTGCGGCAATTCGCAACGGAGGCCGCAGGCGCGGACTGGGCCCTGGTCTACTACGCCGGCCATGGCGTCGAGATCGACGGCATCAACTACGCGATCCCGATCGATGCGAGCATGGACACGTTGCGGGAGGCCGGCTCGAACGCGATCTCCATCGACCGGATGATCTCCGCCGTCGATCGCGCGAGGCAGCTTCATCTGGTCGTTCTCGACGCCTGCCGCGACGATCCGTTCGTCCAGCAGGCGCATCGCGCCGCCGCCCGCAAGCGGACGTTCGACAAATCCGCCGATGCGGCGCTCGATCCCCTGATCGCGCGCCGCAAGGAGATTGGCGGAGGCCTCTCCAGCGTGCGGCTTGCCCAGGCGAACACGGTCGCGCTGTTTTCGACCCAGCCGGGCCAGGTCACGCTCGACGGCGACGAACTCAACAGCCCGTTCACGCGGGCGTTCGTCTCGAACCTGCCGACGCCGAGGCAGGACCTGCGGCTGTTCCTCGATCGGGTCCGCCAGGACGTGTCCGCCGGCACGCAAGGACGGCAACGCCCGGCTTTCGACGGGCGCCTGAAGGAGGGCGAGCAGTTCTTCTTCTTTCCGGCGCCGTGACGGTCAGCGCTTGCGGTCCTCGTCCATGACGCTCGACGGGCCGTCGTCGTCCGGCGCGCCGCCGTCCAGCCGCTGCATCGCCTCCAGCATCTTCAGGAGATAGTGCAGCGCGTGCGCAATGTCGTTGACCGAGAAATCGGCCAGCACCTGCTCGTAATAGGCGCGGATCTTCGGCTGCGCCAGCACCCGCCAGAGCCGACGCCCCGACGCGGTCATGGTCACGACCCGGGAGCGGCGGTCCTCGGGATCGGCGGCGATCGCGACATGGCCGTCGCGCTCCATGCGGCCGATCAGCCCGGCGAGGTTCTGCCGGCTGACCATCAGATATTTCGCGAGATCCCCGATGTTCATGCCGCGCTGGGCGTCCGCGCGCGACAGCGCGCCGAGCACCGCCCATTGCTGCGTGGTGAGGCCCTCCGCCTCGACGGCGCGGCTCCCGGTTTTATGCAACATATTGGCGCATTGATAGAGGCGGAAGAACAGCCGGTTGGCCAGTTCCATGCGGGCTTGGTGCCCCTCTACCACGTGCCGAGCCTCTTCCCGGAGCCTTGCCATCGCGATTTTTTGCCCTTGCCGCGGCTTCGTCGTTATGACAATATATTGTCATATTAGTACGAGCCCGGCAAGATCGAAGTCGCGGCCGGCGCAACAATGGGAGGCAGTCATGGGACGTTTCGACGGCAAGACGATCATCGTCACGGGCGGCGGCGGCGGCATCGGCGGGGCGACCTGCCGCAGGTTCGCGCGCGAGGGCGGCCGCGTCGCGGTGCTCGACCTCAATCTCGATGCGGCGGAGAAGACGGCGGCTGCGATCCGCGACGCCGGCGGCACCGCCGCTGCGATCCGCTGCGACATCACCGACCGCGCGAGCGTCGACGCCGCGGTCGCCGCGACCGAATCGAAGCTCGGTCCGGTCGACGTGCTGGTGAACAATGCGGGCTGGGACATCTTCCGCCCCTTCACCAAGACCGAGCCGGCGCAGTGGGACAGGCTGATCGCGATCAACCTGGTCGGCGCGCTGCACATGCACCACGCGGTGCTGCCCGGCATGGTGGCGCGCCGGGCGGGGCGCATCGTCAACATCGCCTCCGACGCCGCCCGCGTCGGCTCGTCGGGTGAAGCCGTCTACGCCGCCTGCAAGGGCGGCATCGTGGCGTTCTCCAAGACGATCGCGCGCGAGCACGCGCGCCACGGCATCACCGTCAACACCGTCTGCCCGGGACCGACCGACACCGCTCTGTTCGCCGACTACAAGGAAGGCGCCGGCAATCCGGAGAAGCTGGAGGAGGCGTTCAAGCGCTCCATCCCGCTCGGGCGGATCGGCCAGCCGGACGATCTGCCCGGCGCCATCCTGTTCTTCGCGAGCGACGACGCGGCCTACGTGACCGGACAGGTGCTGAGCGTGTCCGGCGGACTGACGATGAACGGCTAAGCAGGAATCTTTGGGAGAAAACGATGCAGTACCAAGACCTCATCTACGAAATTCGCAACGGCGTGGCCTGGATCATCATCAACCGGCCGGACAAGATGAACGCCTTTCGCGGCACGACCTGCGACGAACTGATCAAGGCGCTGTACCGGGCGGGCTACGACAAGAACGTCGGCGCCATCGTGCTCGCCGGCGCCGGCGACCGCGCCTTCTGCACCGGCGGCGACCAGTCCGCCCATGACGGCAATTATGACGGTCGCGGCACGATCGGCCTGCCCATGGAAGAGCTGCACACCGCGATCCGCGACGTGCCGAAGCCGGTGATCGCGCGCGTTCAGGGCTTTGCGATCGGCGGCGGCAACGTACTGTGCACGATCTGCGACCTGACGATCTGCTCGGAGAAGGCGGTGTTCGGCCAGGTCGGGCCCAAGATGGGTTCGGTCGATCCCGGCTACGGCACGGCGTTTCTCGCCCGCGTCGTCGGCGAAAAGAAGGCCCGCGAGATATGGTACATGTGCCGCCGCTATTCCGGACAGGAAGCCGTCGCGATGGGCCTTGCGAACGTCTGCGTGCCGCACGACCAGCTCGACGTCGAGGTGCAGAAATGGGGCGAGGAGCTGTGCGAGCGCTCGCCGACCGCGATCGCGATCGCCAAGCGCAGCTTCAACATGGACACCGCCCATCAGGCCGGCATCGCCGGCATGGGGATGTATGCCCTGAAGCTCTATTACGACACGGAGGAATCCCGCGAAGGCGTCAAGGCGCTGCAGGAGAAGCGCAAGCCGGACTTCCGCAAGCACGCCAAGTAGCGGCCAGGACCGCGCACGGGCGCGGGCATCCGTCAGGGAGGCAACGATGAATCCCTATCTCGACGAGGACCTGGTTGCGCTGGGCGAGCAGGCCCGGCGCTTCGCCAGCGCGCGCATCGCGTCCGGCTTTGCCGAGCGCGACCGCACGCGCGTGCTCGACCGCACCTTGATGAAGGCGATGGGCGAGATGGGCTTCATCGCGCCCGAACTGCCCGAGCAATTCGGCGGCCTCGGCATGGGATGTCTCGCCGCCGGCGTGATCCACGAGGAGATCGCGCGTGCCGATCTCAGCATGTCCTACATCAATCTGCTGGGTTCGCTGAACGGCCAGATCCTGTCGCATCATGGCCGGCCCGACGTCGTCGGGCCCTGGCTGGCGCGCCTCACCCGCGGCGAGGCGCTGCTCGCACTTGCGCTGACCGAGCCGCGCGGCGGCTCGGATGCCGGCAATCTGCGGCTTCAGCTCGAACGGGTCGGCGAGACCTACGTCCTCAACGGCGAGAAGACCTCGATCTCGGCGGCCGACCAGGCCGACGCGGCCGTCGTGTTCGGCCGCACCGGCACGCCGGAGGCCGGCGCGCGCGGCATCACCGCCCTCTTCGTCCCCATGGAACTGCCCGGCATCACGCGCAGCCGCTTCGACTGTCACGGCCAGCGCGCCATCGGCCGCGGCTCGATCTTCTTCGAGAACGTCCGCGTGCCGGTCTCCCATCGGCTCGGCGACGAGAACGCGGGCTTCGTCCAGGTCATGCAGGGTTTTGACTTTTCGCGCGCGCTGATCGGGCTGCAGGTGCTCGCCGTCGCACGGGTGGCGCTGGAGGAGACCTGGGGCTACGTCGCCGGGCGCCAGGCGTTCGGCAAGCCGCTGTCGGCCTTCCAGGGCGTATCGCACCCGCTCGCCGGTCTCGACACCCAGGTGGAGGCGGCGCGGCTGTTGTGCCTGCAGGCGCTGTGGCTGAAGGACAAGGGCGCGCCGCACAGCGCGGAGGCCGCGATGTGCAAATGGTGGGCGCCGAAACTCGCCTATGACGTCGTCCACGAGTGCCTGCTGATGTTCGGTCACGGCGGCTACGACCGCGGGCCGATGGAGCAGCGACTGCGCGACGTGCTCGGCTTCCAGATCGGCGACGGCACCGCGCAGATCATGAAGACCATCATCGCGCGCCATCGCGCCGGGCGTGGGGCCGTGCCGGCCTGAGGACAATGGAAACGAGGCGTTCGAAGAAACGCAAAGAGAGCCAATCTGGAGGAGGTACCATGGAGTTCGATGCCGTTCTTCTGCCGGCGCGGCGCGCGCAAAGCATCGCGCGCGGCGAGTGGCACGATCGCACGATCAACGACGATCTCGATGCCTGCGTCGCCGCCTCGCCCGACAAGCTCGCCCTGACCGCGGTCCGACAGGATGGCGGCGCGCCGCGCCAGTTCACCTACCGGCAGCTTGCCACCATGGCCGACCGCATCGCGATCGGGCTGTCACGGCTGGGGGTCGCGCGCAACGACGTCGTTGCCATGCAGCTGCCGAACTGGTGGCAGTTCAGCCTGCTCTATCTCGCCTGCTCGCGCATCGGCGCGGTGCTCAATCCCCTGATGCCGATCTTCAGGGAACGCGAGCTGACCTTCATGCTCAGGCACGGCGAGGTCAAGGTTCTGGTCGTCCCCAAGACGTTCCGCAATTTCGACCACGAAGCGATGGCGCGCGGCCTGCAGCGCGAGCTGCCCTCGCTGGCACGGATCGTGGTCGTCGACGGCGGCGGCGCGGATGATTTCGATGCGCTGCTGACGACGCCGGAATGGGAGAAGGAAGCCGACGCGAGGTCCATCCTGAGCGCGAACCGACCGGGCCCGGACGATATCACGCAGCTCATCTATACCTCCGGCACGACCGGCGAGCCCAAGGGCGTGATGCACAGCGCCAACACGCTGATGGCCAACATCATCCCCTATGCGCAGCGCCTGAACCTCGGCGCGGACGATGTGATCCTG
>NZ_JAGWUA010000123.1 GCF_028868675.1 Bradyrhizobium sp. | reverse complement strand
GCGCTTGATCGTATCGGCCTGGTTGTCGAGCGCGTGCATCGGCCCCTGCAGGAAGCCATGGCCCATGAATTCGAAGCCCGCTTCCAGCGCGGCGGCGGCGACGCGGGGGTAGGAGTTGCAGACATTGCCGTTGATCGCGAGCGTGACCTTGATGTTGCGCTCGGTGAGGGCCTTGAACTGGCGCCAGAAGCCGGCGCGCATGCCGTATTCGTGCCACGACCAGTTCGGCACGTCCGGCAACAGCGGCTGCCCCATGGGCGGCGACAGCACGGTACGAGGCATGGCGTTTTCGATCCGCCATTCCTCGACATTGAGGATGACCCAGACGGCGAGCCGCTTGCCGCCGGGCAGCCTGAGTTTCGGCCGGTCGACCTGCGCCAGATAGGGAATGCGATCGGAGAGGGCCATCGCGCTCAACCCGCGGCGTCGCGGCTTCGGGCACTGGCGGCGTTGACGCGCGGCATGACTTGCTCGGCCATCAGGATCATGGAGCGGCGGCCGAGCTCGCGGTCGCGCCAGTCCTTGCCGGCGTAGAGCAGCGTGCCGAAGGTGCCGACGTTTTCCTGGAAAGCCAGCAATTGGTCGGCGACGCTCTCCGGCGTGCCGTGGATGATGAGTTTGTCGCAGACCTGCTCGAGCGTCACCTCGTCGTCGGGCTGGTCGCGCCGGGTCTTGAACAGCTCGATGCGGCCGTTTCGCTTCAGCTTGGTGAACAGCGAGCGATAGTAATAGACATAAGGCCCGTTCGGATCGGTGGCGTAGGCCTTGGCGGTCGCGGCATCCCTGGCGACGAAGATGCTCTTGGCAACGCGCCAGTTGGCGGGATCGGCGGGACGGCCGACACGCGCGCAGCCCTCGACATATTTCGGCCAGTGGCTCTTCACCCAGGCCGGCATCAGGAAGTTGGCGGAAATCGGCTCCCAGCCCCGCGCGGCGGCTTCCGTGACGCCCTTGGAGAAGGGCGCGACGGCCGTGACCACGATCGGCGGATGCGGACGCTGCAGCGGCTTTGCGATAAAACCCTGGCCGATGTCCTCGATCAGGGTCTTTTCGATCGAGATGTTCCAGTATTTGCCCCTGAGATGATAGGGTGGCTTGCCCTCCCAGATCGCCAGCACCTGGTTGATTGCCTCCAAAAACATCGCATTGCGATCGGCCTCGAGATTGCCGAACAGCTCGGCGTCCGACAGCAGGCCGCCCGGGCTGATGCCGAAGATCAGCCGGCCGTCGAGCATGTGGTCGAGCATGGCGATCGAGGCGGCGACCGCTGCCGGATGGCTGTTCGGCATGTTGACCGTGCCGGTGCCGAGCTTGATCTGTTTGGTGGCGGCGGCAAGCCAGGCGATGAAAGCGATGCAGGACGTGATGTTTTCGGCGCGGTCGGTGACGTGCTCGCCGACATAGGCTTCCGAAAAACCGAGCTCGTCCGCCAGCAGGAAGGCTTCCCGGTCCTCCCCGAGGGATTGCCGCCAATCCTTGTCCAGGGGATGGATCGGCATCGTGAAGAACCCGAGTTTCATGATGTCTGCGCCTCCCGAACCGGCCCTGGTTGGCGGGAGCGTGCGTCGGTAGATCGACCAGGGCAAGTCCGAAAGTCGACGACACCGCAAAACCAAGCAGCTTGACCTTTGAAAAGTCCCGCCCTCTAATCCCCACAAAAGCAGAAAAGCAGGGGCCGGGGAGGGTCTTGCCGGAATGAAAGCGTCGGCTTTCGCCTACGCCCGCGCGACCAGCGTTGCCAATGCGCTGGAGCTGCTTGCCGTGCATGGCGAGAAGGCGAGGGTGCTTTCGGGCGGGCAAAGTCTGATCCCCGCGATGAATCTGCGGCTGGTTGCGCCGGACCTGATCGTCGATATCGGCGAACTCGCCGAATTGCGCGGGATCGCGGTCAGGGGCGAAACGCTCGTCATCGGCGCGCTGACCCGGCATGCCGATCTCCTGAAGTCATCCGACATCGTGAAATGCGCGCCGCTGCTCGCCGCCGCCGTGGCGCATATCGCGCACCCCGCGATTCGCAACCGGGGCACCATCGGTGGCAGCCTTGCGCAGGCCGATCCGGCCTCCGAACTGCCCGCCTGCATGCTGGCGCTGGGGGCGTCGATCGTGGTGCGCGGCCCCGGCGGCGAGCAGCGGATGGCCGCTGAGGATTTCTTCACGGGGATTTATGAGACGCGGCTCGCCGCGCAGGACTTGCTGGTCGCCGTCGAACTGCCGCTCGCCCGTCGCGGTTCGGCGCATTTCTTCCAGGAGTTTGCGCGGCGGCACGGCGACTATGCGATCGTTGGGCTTGCGGCGCAGGCCGCGCTGCAGGGCGAAGGGTTTGCCGACCTCCGGCTCGGCTATTTCTCCGTCGGCGACAAGCCCGTTCTGGCGAAGGCTGCGAGCAAGCTGGCCGGCGTTGCCATCACGCCGGCGCTACTGGCCGAGGCCTCCGACGCGCTGTCGCATGAACTCGATCCGCATGGGGATCAGCAGGCGACGCCCGCGATGCGCCGGCATCTCGCAAAGGTGCTGCTGGCGCGGTGCGTCGCCTCGCTCCTCAACCGTCCCGATCTCCACATCGGAGGAGTTTCGTGACGGCTCAAGTGGCGATCTCGCTCACGGTCAACGGTGAACGCGTCGAGGCGCATGTCTTGCCGCGGCTCAACCTCGCGGACTTCTTGCGCGACCATCTGAAGCTGACGGGCACGCATCTCGGATGCGAGCATGGCGTATGCGGAGCCTGCACGGTGCGTGTCGGCGGCGAGATCGTGCGGTCCTGCCTTATGCTGGCGGTGCAGGCGAACGGCGCCGCGGTCGAGACGATCGAGGGCTTGTCCGATTCCGGCGAGATCGCCGATCTGCAAGCCGCGTTTCGCGACCGCAACGCGCTGCAATGCGGCTTCTGCACGCCGGGCATGCTGATGGCGGCGCAGGATCTGTTGCGTGCGAACCGAATGCCCGCACGGGCGGAGATCCGCCAGCATCTCTCCGGCAATTACTGCCGCTGCACCGGTTATCAGGCCATTATCGACGCGGTCGAGACGACAGCGCGGGCGCGGATGGAGCTGAAGGCATGAGCTCGATCCGCAGTAATCCCGAAGGGCTGTCGGTGCTGGACCGGCCGAACTCCTATATCGGCAAGACGGTGCCGCGGCCGAATCTCGACCGGCTGCTGCAGGGCCGCGGCTGCTATGTCAGCGACATCGAGCTGCCGCGCATGGCCCATGTCGTATTCGTGCGCTCGCCGCATGCGCATGCGAAGATCGTGAGCATCGATGCCGCCGCCGCAAGGCAGATGCCGGGCGTGAACGCGATCGTCACGGGCAAGGAGCTCGCGGCCGTCATCACGCCCTGGGTCGGCGTGCTCTCGCATCTCAAGGGCCTCAAATCCGCGCCGCAATCGGCGATCGCGGTCGACCGGGTCTGCTGGCAGGGCGAGGCGGTAGCCGCCGTCGTGGCGACCAGCCGTGCGGCGGCCGAGGATGCCGCGGAGTGCGTCGCGGTCGAATACCAGGCGCTCGAAGCCGTCACCGACATGCGCACGGCGCTCGATCCGGCGACGCCGGTCATTCATGCCTCGCTCGGCGACAATCTGGCGTTCGAGCGCATCCTCGACGCCGGCGCGGTCGATCAGGCCTTTGCCGGGTCCGATGCGGTGGTCGAGGCCGAATTCGTCTTCGGCCGCCACACCGGCGTCACGCTGGAGCCGCGTTCGGTCGTGGCCGACTGGAATGCCGCGGAGGCGCGGCTCACGATCTACCAGGGAACGCAGGCTCCGCACATGGTGCAGAACATCGCGGCGCTGCATCTGGGCCTGTGGGAGCAGCAGGTCCGCGTCGTCTGCAAGGACGTCGGCGGCTCCTTCGGCATCAAGGTGCATATCTACGCCGACGAGATGGCGACCTATGCGCTGACGAAACTGCTGCGCCGGCCGATCAAATTCGTCGCCGATCGCGTCGAGAGCTTCAATACCGACATTCACGCCCGCGACCATCGCTGCAAGGGCAAGATCGGCGTCAATCGCGACGGCATCATCACGGCGTTCGAGATCGACGATCTCACCGGCATCGGGCCCTACTCGATGTACCCGCGGACCAGCGCGATCGAGGCCAACCAGGTCGTCAACCTCGTCGGCGGTCCCTATACCTGCAAGAACTACCGCGCGCGGGCGCGGGTGGTGTTTCAGAACAAGAACGTGATGTGCCAGTACCGCGCGGTCGGCCATCCCATCGCCTGTTCGGTGACGGAGGGGCTGGTCGATCTCGCCGCCATGAAGATCGGCATGGATCCGGTGGAAATCCGCCGCCGCAATTTGATTGCCGACGACGCCTACCCTTGCGCCTCGCCGTCGGGGCTGCGGTTCGAGCAGTTGTCGCACCATGCCTCGCTGGCGAAGATCGTCGAGATGATGAATTACCAGGCGCTGCGTGCCGAGCAGGCCGAGTTGCGCAAACGGGGCGTTCATCGCGGCATCGGCGTCGCGAGCTTCATCGAAGTGACCAACCCCAGCGCGGCGTTCTACGGAGTCGGCGGCGCCAAAATATCGTCGCAGGACGGCGTGGCGGTGCGGCTGGACGCGCAGGGCTCGGTGATCTGCCAGACCAGCATCACCGAGCAGGGCCAGGGCTCGGAGTCGCTCACGGCGCAGATCGTGGGCAGCGCGCTCGGCGTTTCCATGGATCGCGTCCGCGTCATCCTCGGCGATACCGACGCGACGCCCTATGGCGGCGGCACCTGGGCTTCGCGCGGCGCCGGCATCGGCGGCGAGGCGGCGCTGCAGGCGACGAAGATCCTGCGCAGGAACATCCTCGATGTCGCCGCTGCCATTCTGCAATCGGCCCCGGCCGAGCTCGATATCGTCGACAATGCGGTGGTCAGTGCCGGCGACGGCGCGCCGCGCATCGACCTGAGCGAGCTTGCCCGCATCGTCTATTTCCGTCCCGACACCCTGCCGCCGGGCATCCAGCCCGAACTGATGGCGACGAGGCACTTCGTGCCCCGGGAGTATCCCTTCGCCTTCACCAACGGCGTTCAGGCAGCCTCGGTGGAAGTCGATATCGACACCGGCTTCGTCAAATTGCTCAAGCACTGGGTGGTCGAGGATTGCGGCACCATCGTCAATCCGCAGCTGGTCGATGAGCAGATCAGGGGCGGGGTGGTGCAGGGCCTCGGCGCGGCGTTGTTCGAAAAGTGCGTCTATGACGAGAAGGGGCAGCTCACCAATGCCAACATGGCAGATTATCTGGTGCCGATGTCCGGCGAAATGCCCGACATCGACGTCGGCCACGTCGTCTCGCCGACGCGCGAATCCGAGCTCGGCGCCAAGGGCGCGGGCGAGGCGGGTGCCGCAGGGGCGGCGGCGGCCGTGACCAACGCGGTGAATGATGCGCTCAAACCGTTCGGAACGACAATTACCGAGATTCCCCTGACCCCGCAGGTTATCCTGACGGCCTTGGGACGAATCTGACGAGGGACGCCGCCGGCAAAGCCAAATACGATCACGCCAAACACAATAATCCAAGGGAGGGAACTGCCAATGTCGAAGAAGGTCTCCAAGCCAGGATCGATGTCCCGCCGCCGCCTGCTCGCGACCGCGGGCGCGGCAATTGCCGCCTCGCCGCTCGGCGCCAGCATGCTGCAGGCGCAGCAGGCGCCGATCAGGATCGGCATGAGCATGCCGCAAACCGGCGGTCTCGCGGGCGGCGGCAAGGCTTCGCTGCTCGGCATCGAGATCTGGCGGGACGACATCAACGCCAAGGGCGGGCTGCTCGGCCGCAAGGTCGAGCTCGTCGTCTATGACGACAAGTCGAGCGCGTCGGAGACGCCGGCGATCTATTCGAAGCTGATCGACGTCGACAAGGTCGACCTCCTGTTCGCGCCCTATGCGACCGTGCCGACGGCGCCGATCATGCCGATGGTCAAGCAGCGCGGGCTTCTGCTGATCGGCAACTTCTCGTTCCAGGTCAACAGCAAGATCGGCCACGACATGTGGTTCAACAATGCGCCGTGGGGGCCGCCGGACAGCTGGGCCTCGTCGTTCCTCGACATCGGCCAGAAGGCCGGCGGCAAGTCCATGGCGTTGCTGGCGGCCGACCAGGAATTCGCCCAGAACCTGGCGAAGACCGCGCGTGAAGTCGCAGGCAAGCGCAACCTGCCGATCGTGTTCGACCAGGCCTATCCGCCGAACACGGTCGAGTTCTCCAGCATCATCCGCGCGCTCAAGGCGACCAAGCCCGACATCGTCTATGTCGCGTCCTATCCGCCGGACTCGGCGGGCATCCTGCGCGCCGTGAACGAGATCGGCGTCGGCGACAGCGTCAAGGTTTTCGGCGGCGGCATGGTCGGCCTGCAGTTCGGCGCCGTGATGGAGAACATGGGCTCGCTGCTCAATGGCGTCGTCAACTACAACTCGTGGCTCCCGGAAAAGAGCATGTATTTCGAGGGCACCAGGGAGTTCTTCGACAAGTACACGAAACGGGCCGTGGAGGCCAAGGTCGATCCGCTCGGCTATTATCTGGCGCCGTTCGGCTATGCCAGCGGCCAGCTCATCGAGCAGGCCGTCAAGGCGGTGGGTTCGCTGGATCAGAAGGCGCTTGCAAAATACCTGCGCGAAAACACCCACAAGACCATCGTCGGTCCGATCGCGTTTTCGCCCGATGGCGAGCGCAAGGAAACCGCGGTGCTGCAGGCCCAGTTCCGTGGCGTCGTGGACAAGAACATGGAGCAGTTCCGCAGCGCGGGCAAGCAGGTGATCCTGTTCCCGGAGAATCTGAAATCCGGCGAGCTGGTCGCTCCGTTCGAAGCGGCGCGGAAATAGGCTGGATGGCGCAAGGCTGCCCGGGAGAAATCGTCCCGGGCAGGGGATCGAATACCCCGGGCGCGAGCTGATCGGGGAAGCGGGCTCGGGCCGGGTCAAGGGGGACCTCAATTGTTTTCACTGGATCTGCTGCTCGATGCGGTGGTGATCGGGGTGCTCCTCGGCTGCTTCTACGGCGCGGTCAGCCTCGGATTGTCCGTGTCGTTCGGCCTGCTCGACGTTCCCCATGTGGCGCATCCGGCGTTTCTGGTGCTGGCGTCCTACGCGGTGTCGTTCCTCAACGAGCAATATGCCGTCGATCCGCTCGTCGCCGGGCTGTTGATCACGCCGGTATTCTTCGTGTTGGGGCTCGCGACCTATCGCCTGTACTACGAGACGTTCGAGAGGCGAGGCAGCGACGCCGGTGTGCGCGGCATCGCCTTCTTCTTCGGCGTCGCCTTCATCATCGAAGTGCTGATCATCCTGCAATTCGGCGTCGATCAGCGCTCCGTCACCGCCGACTACGTCGGCAAGGCGTGGCGGCTCGGCGACATCCGCATTCCGTACCGGCTTCTGGTCGCCTTTGCGGTTGCGACCGGACTGACGATCCTGCTCACGCTGTATCTGTCGCGGACCTTCATGGGACGCGCCATCCGCGCGGTCGCGCAGGACCAGGAGGCGTTGCGGCTGATGGGCACCAACCCGGTCAGGATCAAGCAGTGGGCCTTCGGCATCGCCACCGCCGTGCTCGGGATCGCCGGCGCGCTGCTCGTCATCGTCGCTCCCGTCGATCCGACGCTCGACCGCGCCTATATCGGGCGCACGTTCTGCGTCGTGGTGATGGCGGGGCTCGGCAGCATGAGCGGCACGCTGGTGGCCGCCGTCATTCTCGGTGTCGCCGAGTCGATCGTGCTCACCCTGTTCGGCGCCTCCTGGGCGCCGGCGATTTCCTTCGCGATGTTGCTCGGCGTGCTCGCCGTACGGCCGCAGGGTCTGTTTGGCAGGCGATGATGACACGCAACGGCATCGCCTTCTGGACCGGAGCGGCCGTTTTTCTCGCCGCTGTCTTCGCGATGACGCAGCTCGTCGGCAACCAGTATCCGTTCTTTGCCGGCTACGTCATCCTGCAATTCGTCGCGCTGGCCGTCGCATGGAGCATCCTCGGCGGCTATGCGGGTTACGTCAATTTCGGCACCAGCGCCTTCTTCGGCGTCGGCGTCTATGCCTCGGTATTCCTGGTCAACGCCTTTGGCGCGCCGCTTCCCGTGCAGATTCTGACCGGCGCCGCGATCGGCGCGCTCATGGGGTTTGCGCTCGGTCTCCTGACGCTTCGCATGCAGGGCATCTTCTTCTCGATCGCGACGATTGCGCTGACGATCATCATCGAGACGACCATAACCAACTGGCGATACGTCGGCGGCGCGGCGGGCATCCAGATCCAGCGGCCGGCGGTGACGGCGCCGTTCGACAACTACGTGCAGATGCTGTTCTTCGTCCAGGCTCTGCTCGTGGTGCTGGCGGTGGCGATCTCGCGCTACATCCAGAACTCGTGGATCGGCCGCGGCCTGCAGGCGCTCAGGGACGACGAGCTTGCGGCCGAATGCACGGGCGTGCCGACCCTGCGATTGAAGCTGCTCGCCTGCGTGATCTCGGGGGCGCTGATGTGCGCCGTCGGGGCCCCTTCCGCGATGTACCTGCAATATGCGGACCCTGCGGGCGCGTTCAATCTCAACTACTCCGTCTCGACGCTGGCGATGTCGCTGATCGGCGGAACCGCGCATTGGTCCGGGCCGATCGTCGGTGCGATCCTGCTCGGCACGACGCAGCAATTGCTGACGGTCACGATCTCGTCGGAGGTCAACGTGCTGGTGCTCGGCGTGATGCTGGTGCTGTTCGTCGTGGGCGCGCCGGAGGGCATCATCGGCCTGATCCGCAAGCTGCGCGGCAAAGGCAAGGAAGGTGAAGCATGACGCTCGCCGACACCCGGTCGCCCCTGCTGCGGATTTCGTCGCTGACCAAGCGCTTCGGCGGCTTCACGGCGCTCCGCAACGTCAGCGTCGACATTCGGCCCGGCGAGCGGTTCGGCCTGATCGGCCCGAACGGCTCGGGCAAGACCACGCTGATCAACTGCATTTCCGGCGCGTTTCGCACCGAGCCCGGCACCATCCTGTTTGGCGACGAGGACATCACGCCGCTGCAGCCGCATGTGCGTACGCGCCGCGGCATCGCCCGCAGCTTCCAGATTCCGCGGCCGTTCAGGAGCATGACGGTCGCCGAAAATCTCATGGTCGCGCTCGACTTTGCCGCCCACGAGCACGTCTCGGTGGGAGAGCGGCGAGACACCATGATGTCGATCCTGGAGCAGATGGGCCTCGGGTCGAAGGCCAACGTCCCGGCCACGCAGCTCAGCCAGGTGGAACTGCGCAAGATGGAGCTTGCGCGGGCGATGGCGACGCATCCAAAACTCCTGATTTCGGACGAGGCCATGGCGGGCCTCTCGGGTTCGGAGGTCGACGAAGTGCTCGATCTCTTGTTGAGCTTTGCGAGCTGCAACATCACGATCATCATGATCGAGCACATCATGCAGGCCGTGATGCGCTTCTCCGAGCGCGTCATGTGTCTCGACGCCGGCACGATCATCGCGATCGGCACGCCGTCCGAAGTCATGGCCGACCAGCGCGTGCAGGAGGCCTATCTTGGCACTTAGCCTCGCCATCGATGAGCTTGATGCGGGTTATGGCGCCGTGAAGGCGCTGCGCGGCGTGTCGCTCCGTGTCGAGGCCGGCGAGACCGTGGCCTTGCTCGGCACCAACGGCAACGGCAAGAGCACGCTGATGAAGTGCATCGCGGGCCTGGTGCGGCCGCAGCGTGGCGCCATATCGCTGACGATCGACGGAATGGCGCACGATCTGTCCCGTCTGTCGACCGAAGACATCGTCGAGCTCGGCGTCGCGATGGTTCCGGAAGGCCGGCGTTTGTTCCCGCGGCTGACCGTGCTGGAGAACCTGATGCTCGGCGCGTTCCGCAAGGCCGCCCGGCGCAGCATCGACCGCAACCTCGCGGTCGCCTTCGAAACGTTTCCCGTCCTCAAGGAACGGCAGGGGCAGCTCGCGGGCACCATGTCGGGCGGCCAACAGCAGATGCTGGCGATCGCGCGCGCCCTGATGTCGTCGCCCCGCCTGCTGCTGGTCGACGAACCCTCGGTCGGTCTGTCGCCGCTATTGGTCTCGCAGACCATCACCAAGATCGGTGAGCTCAACCAGAACCTCGGCCTGACGGTGCTGATGGCGGAGCAGAACTTCAACCAGGCGATCCGGATCGCCAGCCGCGGCTATATCATCGTCCACGGTGAAATCGTCGTGGCGGCCGCTTCGGCCGACGAATTGAGGGGCAATGACATCGTCAAGCGGCTCTATCTCGGCGGCGCCGCGTGATGGCGTGCTGACGTTTCGAAGACGCGGCTCTACTCCGCGGCGCTGGCGACGGTGGCGGCGTGCCGGTTGGTGACGACCACCTTGATGGCGTCGTCGATCCGTTCGCGCGCGTAGCGAAGCGCGGTCGGCAGGTCGGCGAGCGGAAACGTGTGGGTATGGATCCTGGTCGCATCGAACCGCTTTTCGGCCATCAGCGCCATGGCGCGGCGGGCCGCGCTGCGGCCCTCGCCGCGAATGCCGTAGAGATAGATGTTGTTCCTGGCGAGTTGGGCAATGTCGAGCGTGACGCGCTCGTGCGGGAACGCGGCGAGGCAGATCTTGCCGCCGCGGTTCGTCATCCGGATGGCCTCTTCGATCGTGGCCTCGGTGCCAGCGCATTCGACGACGTAGTCCGCGCCGATCCCGCCGGTGAGCCCCTTGACGACGGCGACGGCGTCTTCCTCGTTGATGTTGACGGTGCGGTCGGCGCCGAGCGCCTTGCCGATGGCAAGGCGGCCGTTGCGCGTCCCCGTCAGGATCACGGGGCTCGCGCCGATCGCTTTCGCGACCGCGACCGCCAGGAGGCCGATCGGTCCCGGGCCGATCACGACCACGCTTTCGCCGGCCACCAGCCCGCCCAGTTCGGTCAGGCCGTACATCGACGTGCCGGCGGTGACGACCAGCGTCGCCTCGGCATCGCTCATGGTATCGGGCACACGCGCCAGCGTATTGATGTGGTTGACGGCGTATTCCGCAAAGCCGCCGTCGGTGGTGAAGCCGTTGGCGCGGTGGCCTTTCTCGGGTTTGCCGTAGTTCAGGCATGAGGTGTACATGCCCTGGCGGCAGCGCTTGCACTGGCCGCAGCCGGCATGAATCTCCACACTGATGCGTTCGCCGATCGCGTATTCGTCGACGCCAGGCCCGAGCGCGACCACCGTGCCCATGTACTCATGGCCGGGCGTGAAGTTCTTGTTGAAGGGCAGGCCGCCCAAAATGCTGGCGGGTGAGCCGGAGTGGATGATCTCGAGGTCGGTGGCGCAGATCGCCACGGCGTCGATGCGGACCAGCACCTCGGCGCGGCCCGGCATCGGCACCGGCTTGTCGCGAAGCAAAAGCTCGTCCGGGCCGCCGAGTACCCAGGCTTTCATCTGCGTAGGGATGGGATGGTCCGCCGAGGTGCGGATGCCGGCCGGCTTGCTCATCAGGCTTCCTCCGAACGCAAAGACTAAAGCATGATCCGGAAAAGCGCGAAGCGGTTTTCCCTCGCGACAAACGCGGAACGCGTTTGCGCGGAGATCATGCTCAAACAATAACCTGAAGCGCGATGACGATTCATCCAAATCTCATCGCGCTTTAGCGGCATGCCGGCGGCGAAGGCCAGGGGCTCCGACTTGCGATGAAAAGAAAGGCCGCCTTTAGGGCGGCCACTTCTGCGAGTTCATGCTCTGCGCCGTGTCAAAAGACCAGGTCAGGAAACCAGCCCCCGGGTCAAAACAACTAACGATACAAACAAAACGCCCGGTGAAATCAGACTACCCGACGATTGACGCGCTATCCAGCACCAATTGCTGTCCCGGTTAGGAAACATGGCTAACGGCGCGCCGTCGTCGAGCGCGACCCGACCCTACCGATCGTCGCGGGGAGCCCCCAAGCCGGCCGTCGGGGCCGCTCGCCCACCGGCCGGCCCGACGAGATCAGGTCTTGGTGATGACGACTTCGAGATACTCGCCGGGGATGACGAGGGTGCTGCTGCGGTCCCAATTCGACTTCTCCAGCAGATCGAGAATGTCGGCTTCCAGGCAAGCCGCCTTCTCCGCATCGAGTGCTGCGAACGCGCGGTTGGTGGGGCCGTAGTAGTCGCGGAAGACGGCAAGCCAGTGCTCCGGGGATTCGTACCTGAAGGTGAAGGTCTGCACGGTGCTGTTGATTTCGCAGCCCGGGAACAGCTCCCGGAGCCGCGCCGGGGTTCCCCAGAGCGTGGACGGCTTGATGCCGCCCGGCGGGGGCATGTACTTCCCAACGATCTTCAGAACCTGGCCTATGAAGCCGTCTGGCGTCCAGTTGGCGAGCCCGATCTTCCCGCCGCGACGCACGACGCGGGCCATTTCGGCGGCGGCCTTCTCCTGGTTCGGGGTGAACATGACGCCGAACGTCGACAGCGCCACGTCGAAGCTGCCGTCCGCAAATGGCAGCGCTTCGGCGTCGGCCTCCTGAAAGTCGACGGACAGGCGCTCGGCGGCGGCGCGTTCCTTGCCTCGCTCGAGATGGGTGCCGACATAGTCGGTGGACGTGACACGGGCGAAGCGCCGCGCCGCGGCCAGTGTTGCATTGCCGTTGCCGGCGGCGACGTCGAGCACGCTGCTGCCGGCACGCATGTCGACGGCCTCGCATAGTCGCTCGCCGACGATCTGGAGAGTCGTTCCGATCATGGCATAATCGCCGGCCGACCAGACGGCCCGCTGGCGCTGCTTGATGGCGGTGTAGTCGATGGGTAGCGTCGCAACCGACATGGCTTATCTCCTTTTTGAGGGAACCTCCGCCCTAAGGCGAACCCCGCAACCCGCGAGGTCGGCCGAAGGCATCCCATGACGGCGCCGGAGGCGGCCAGTTCAGCATCTGAATCCAGGCGATACAGATTTTGAACTGGCCCCGGGCGACGGATCGTAGCATCCTCCGCAGGCGGGCAGGGTCGGAGGAACGCTTCAATGTCGGAGACCGGCTACAATCAGTTCTGTCCCGTCTCGATGGCCGCGGAGATCATCTGCTCCCGCTGGACGCTTCTCGTCCTTCGCGAACTCGTGCTGGGATCGACCCGCTTCAACGAGTTGCGGCGCGGGCTGCCGGGCATGTCGCCCGCGCTGCTCTCGAAACGGCTGAAGGATCTCGAGGCCGCGGGAATCGTCCGGCACGTCTCCGCCGAGCGCGAGCCCGGCGTCCTCGAGTATCGTCTGACCGAGGCGGGAAACGAGCTGCGTCCCATCATCGAGGCGATCGGCGTCTGGGGACATCGATGGGTGACGACCGAGGCGACGCTCAAGGCTCTCGATGCCAACCTGCTGATGTGGGACATCCGGCGCAACATCGACACCGATCCGATGCCGCCTCGCCGCAACACCATCGAGTTCATCTTCAACGACAGGCCGTCCCCGGAGCGCAACTATTGGCTGATCGTGGAGCCGGGCCACGAGGTCGACCTGTGCCTCGTGGATCCCGGCTTCGACGTCGACCTCTACGTATCGACGGATCTGCGCACGATGACCGAAATCTGGCTCGGATATGCGAGCATCGGCGCCGTGTCGGACGACGGCCGACTTGTCCTGACCGGAAACCGCAAGCTCGCCGCCGACCTGCGCGCCTGGCTGAAGCTCAGCGCGTTCGCGAACGTCGAGAAGCAGGTTGCGTAGGTGTCGTTCGGCGCGGGGTCGGACGGCGAGCCTGTCTATGCGATGAACTCGCGTTTCTGCAGCACACATTCCTCACGGATCAGGCTTCTACGGTATCAAGCTCTCCGGCCGCGATCGCCTCAGTCGATCACGAGATGTCGCAGCGCCTCGTTCGCTCTCCGCATGAGAGATCAGTGTCGCAGAGAGCGACCTGTATCCGGTTCGGTGTGCAGGGTTGAGCCCAGATCATCAACCATGCTGCGAGTCCTCTCGACGGCACCCACTAATTCTTCCGCTTGCCGAATAAGCTCGCTGATGCATGGATCATCGTGGAAATCGGACAGAATAACCCTCACGCATCTGTTGGCGAGATCGAGGATCCATAGGGCGCGCCGCATGTCCTCTTCGCTTTGGAAAGTCATGCCGTCCATTTCGGACAGCAGCCTCGTCAGTCCTTGAAGCCGACGAACAGCAGGATGCTCGCGAGTGCGCGGGAAATTGATGACTTCTGCCACTATCTTGCGTTTCCAATGTGACCCGTAGCATTACGGGAACCATTTAACCTTTCGACAAGGAGCCTATCGGCATTCGGCAAAGCTACCCATTTTGGGTATCACTCGCATAATCCGCCCAGCCTACGAGGGGAGGCCCCCGAGTCTGCCGGGAGATACTTGCTTCAATGGCTTGGGTGGTTGGCTGGGGAACCTGGATTCGAACCAAGACAAACAGAGTCAGAGTCTGTTGTGCTACCGTTACACCATTCCCCAACGGAATAGCCGAACAAATTCAATGAACTACTGAATCGTCCAGCACCGGCCGACGGGCGCGTTCGCGCAAATCGCGGCTCGGGCGTGCGGCGTTTCTAGCCGCTCGTTTCCGGGCTGGCAAGCGCCGCAATCGGCCGAATTCCTGCG
>NZ_JAGWUA010000335.1 GCF_028868675.1 Bradyrhizobium sp. | reverse complement strand
CAGGGACAGGTCGTGTTCTCGGCGGCGATTGACGGCGCCGTCTATGCCAAGCACGGTACCACCACCGACACCCGCCTGACCGTTATCGATCGCGTGCCGGCGGGCGATATCGCGTTGTTGCCGGCATCCGCTGGCATCGCGCGAGACCTGCCGACTTTGCTCGGCTGGGTCATCCGGGACGTGCCAGCACGTCGTCCAATTGCTGGCAAGCCGATTGCGGTCGTGCCAGCGATTGCCAGCCCTTCAACGCCCCGAACCCTCCGCGCCTACGTTGCCCAGCGCCAGCCGGTGACCGCGGCGCCAGCATCTGAGCTGGTGAAGACGGAAGTCGCCTACGAGTCCGTCAACTGGGCGCCCACCGATGCCAGCAAGATCACCGACGCGCTCTACGAATCGTACGCATTGCAGTCGATCCGCATTCCCGGCGCGCAGGCCCATCCCACAAGGCTCGTGCAGTCGGCTGCAATGGCGTCGGTCGCGCCGCCAAAGCCATCCTATCGGCCGCATCTGCCGGCCAATGTCATAACGGATGGCATCCTTTCGGACGCGCAGCTCGAGAGCGTCATCTATGCTGGCCAAGCCCATTCGGAATTTCTCGCAGGCTTCTGGACGGTCGATACCACCTTTGACGTCGTGGCGGCCGCGCGTGATGACGCTGAGAATGCGGTTCGTTTTCGCCGCGGCTGGTTTCTCGGCGACGGCACCGGCGCGGGCAAGGGACGGCAGGTTGCCGGTATCCTGCTCGACAATTGGCTCAAGGGCCGCCGTCGTGCGGTCTGGATTAGCAAATCCGACAAGCTGATCGAGGATGCGCAGCGCGATTGGTCGGCGCTTGGGGTGGAGCGGCTGCTCGTGACGCCGCTTTCCCGCTTCCGGCAGGGCACGCCGATCCGGCTTGCGGAAGGCGTCCTATTTACCACCTACGCTACGCTGCGCACCGACGAGCGTGGAGAAAAGCTTTCGCGCGTGCGTCAGATCGTTGAATGGTTGGGCTCCGACTTCGACGGAGTGATCGTCTTCGACGAGAGCCACGCCATGCAGAACGCGCTTGGTGGCAAAGGCGAGCGGGGTGACCAGGCGGCCTCTCAGCAGGGCCGCGCGGGCCTGAGGCTGCAGCATGCTCTGCCGAATGCCCGCGTCGTCTACGTCTCGGCCACTGGTGCGACTACGGTTCATAATCTCGCCTACGCTCAGCGTCTCGGACTATGGGGCGGTGACGACTTCCCATTCGCGACGCGGGCCGAGTTTGTCGAGGCGATCGAGGAGGGCGGTGTCGCCGCCATGGAGGTTTTGGCGCGCGACCTCAAGGCGCTCGGCCTTTATGCCGCGCGTTCGCTATCTTATGAGGGTGTCGAATACGAACTGCTCGAACACCAGCTTACGCCCGAGCAGGTTCGCATCTACGATGCCTATGCCGGCGCATTCAGCATCATCCATAATAATCTCGACGCGGCCATGCGCGCCGCCAACATCACCGGCGAGACCGGCACGCTGAACGCGCAGGCGAAGTCCGCCGCGCGTTCCGCCTTCGAAGGTGCCAAGCAGCGCTTCTTCGGCCATCTGCTTACCTCGATGAAGACGCCCTCGCTGATCCGCTCGATCGAGCGCGATCTTGATACCGGCCATGCGGCCGTCATCCAGATCGTCTCGACCGGAGAGGCGCTGATGGAGCGCCGGCTAGCGGAGATTCCGACCGAAGAGTGGAGCGACGTTCAGGTCGACATCACCCCGCGGGAGTATGTCCTCGATTACCTCGCCCATTCCTTCCCGGTCCAGCTCTATGAGCCCTTCACCGACTCAGAGGGTAATCTCTCTTCCCGGCCCGTCTATCGCGACGGTCAGCCGGTCGAGAGCCGGGAAGCCGCCAAGCGCCGCGACCGCCTGATCGAAAAGCTCGCCTCGCTTCCGCCCGTACCGGGTGCGCTCGACCAGATCGTCCAGCGGTTCGGCACGGACATGGTCGCTGAGGTCACGGGACGTTCTCGCCGCGTCGTTCGTAAACGGGATCGGCTGATCGTCGAGAACCGCGCGGCCTCGGCCAATCTCGCCGAGACCGCGGCCTTCATGGACGACGCCAAGCGCATCCTCATCTTCAGCGACGCCGGCGGCACGGGGAGAAGCTACCATGCCGAACTGTCGGCTCGGAATCGCAGGCTGCGTGTTCATTACCTGCTCGAGCCTGGCTGGAAAGCCGACGCCGCCATCCAGGGCTTGGGTCGCACGAATCGTACCAACCAGGCGCAGCCGCCGCTGTTTCGCCCCATTGCGACAGATGTGAAGGCGGAGAAGCGCTTTCTCAGCACCATTGCTCGCCGGCTCGACACGCTGGGCGCCATCACCCGAGGTCAGCGTCAGACCGGGGGCCAGGGGCTGTTCAGGCCGGAGGACAATCTGGAAAGCCATTACGGCCGTGACGCACTGCGCCAACTATATCTGCTTCTCGTCCGCGGCAAGGTTGAAGGCTGCTCGCTCCAGGTGTTCGAGGACGCGACCGGTCTGAAGCTGATGGATGCCAACGGCATCAAGGATGAACTGCCGCCGATCACGACATTCTTGAACAGGCTGCTGGCGTTGACCATCGACCTGCAAAACGTGTTGTTCGCCGCGTTCGAGCAACTGCTCTCCGCCCGCATCGAAGGGGCGATCGCGTCCGGCGCCTACGATGCCGGCCTGGAGACGCTGCTCGCCGAGAGCTTCATCATCACCGACCGACGCGTCATCTATACCCATCCCGGGACTGGCACCGAGACACGGCTGCTGACCATCACCGAACGGCGGCGTAATCGTCCCGTAACGCTGCGGGAGGCGTTCGATCGGCTCTCGGATTCGTGCGCCGTGCCGCTCGTCAACGAGCGCTCGGGCCGGGCCGCCGTTCAGGTGCCTGCGCCGAGCTTCATGCTCGATGACGGTGAGATCGAACGGCGCGTGCGGCTGATCCGGCC
>NZ_JAGWUA010000334.1 GCF_028868675.1 Bradyrhizobium sp. | reverse complement strand
CCGGATATGAGGTGATGCAGTGAGCTGCATAATTCTTCGGAAGCCAATCCTCGCACGGAACACGGTCGCCGCGCTGCGCTACGCATGGCTCCGCGCGCCGCCCTCTCACCCTGAAATGCTGCCCCAGACCCCAACGAGAGCCTTGACTCACAAATCCCCATATGAGGGTGGGCAAAGCGAAGCGTGCCCACCACTTCTGTTGCACGCGGAGCGATGGTGGGCACGGCGCTGCGCGCCTTTGCCAACCCTACGGATTCTTCGCTGATCTCCCACCAAACAGCGCCCGCTCGCGCTCCACGATCTCCGAGATGTAGTCGGCCACCGCGCGGATGCGTGCCAGATCCTTGCTGTCGGCGTGCATCAGCATGAAGAAGGTGCGGGTGATCGAGATCTCATCCGGCAGCACCGGACGAAGCTCCGGATGATCGCTCGCCATGAAGTGCGGCAGCACGGCGATGCCGAAGCCGGCGAGCGTGGCGTTGAGTTGCGCGATCAGATTGGCGCTGCGGAAGCGCGCCGAGATCTTTGGCGAGACCAGCGGCAGATAGTCGAGCTCGGGCGTGAACAGGAGTTCTTCGATATAGCCGACGAAGCGATGCTGCGGCAGCGCCTCGCGCGAAACGATCTCGGGAAAGCGGTCGAGATAGGCAGGCGCGGCATAGAGCCCGAGGCTGTAGTCGAGGAGCTTGCGCCCGACGATGCGGCCCTCCTTCGGCATGGTCAGGCTGATGGCGATGTCGGCCTCGCGCTTGGACAGGGAGAACAGGCGCGCGGTGGCGACCAGTTGCAGGTCGAGATCGGGATACCGGTCGGCGAAGGGCGCCAGTCGCGGCGCCAGGAACGAGGTGCCGAAACCGTCCGGCGCGCCGATCCGTACCGTGCCGGTCAACCGCGCCAGCGAGCCGCCGACTTGCTCCTGGTTGGCGGCGATGGTCGATTCCATCGCCTCCGCGCTGTCGGCGACGCGCTGGCCGGACTCGGTGAGGAGGTAGCCGGTCTTGCGGCGGTCGAACAATTTTGCCGAGAGATGCCGCTCCAGCCGGTCGACCCTGCGGATCACCGTGGCATGGTCGACGCCGAGCTGCTTGGCCGCAGCCGACACTGAGCCGCCCCGCACGATGGCCAGCACGAAGCGAAAGTCGTCCCAGTCGATCGCGCCCTGATCCAGCATTTTCGCACATCTATGGTGCAATATCTCGCACTTGATTACTATAAAATGCAGGTCGATAGGATTTGTAAAGCGATCTGATCCAGGTCGGGCAAACCCAGGTTGAGGGAGGTATTCATGCGCGCAGTCGGACATTTCATCGGCGGCAAGGAAGTCAAGGGCACGTCGGGCCGTACCGCCGACGTCTTCGAGCCGATGACCGGCGACGTCCAGGCCAAGGTCGCGCTGGCGTCCAAGGCCGAGGTCCGCGCGGCCGTCGAGAACGCCCGCGCCGCGCAGCCGGAATGGGCCGCGACCAATCCGCAGCGCCGCGCGCGCGTGATGATGAGATTCCTGGATCTGGTGCAGCGCGACTACGACAAGCTCGCCGAGATCCTGGCGCGCGAGCACGGCAAGACCGTTCCGGACGCCAAGGGCGACATCCAGCGCGGCCTCGAGGTCGTCGAGTTCGCCTGCGGCATCCCGCACCTGATGAAGGGCGAATACACCGAAGGCGCCGGCCCCGGCATCGACATCTATTCCATGCGCCAGCCGCTCGGCGTCGTCGCCGGCATCACGCCGTTCAATTTTCCGGCGATGATCCCGATGTGGAAGTTCGCCCCCGCCATCGCCTGCGGCAACGCCTTCATCCTCAAGCCGTCCGAGCGCGATCCCGGCGTGCCGATGCGGCTTGCCGAACTGATGATCGAGGCCGGCCTGCCGGCCGGCATCCTCAACGTCGTCAACGGCGACAAGGAGGCGGTCGACGCCATCCTCGACGATCCCGACATCAAGGCGATCGGCTTCGTCGGCTCCACGCCGATTGCGCAGTACATCTACGAACGCGCCGCGCAGACCGGCAAGCGCTGCCAGTGTTTTGGCGGTGCCAAGAACCACGCCATCGTCATGCCCGATGCCGACATGGACCAGACCGTCGATGCGTTGATCGGCGCGGGCTACGGCTCGGCCGGCGAGCGCTGCATGGCCGTCTCGGTGGCCGTCCCCGTCGGCAAGACCACCGCGGACCGGCTGATGGAAAAGCTGATCCCGCGCGTCGAGTCCCTCAAGATCGGCACCTCGATCGATCCGGCCGCCGACTACGGCCCGCTGGTCACGCGCGAGGCGGTCGAGAAGGTGAAGAGCTACATCGACATCGGCATCAAGGAAGGCGCGACGCTCGCCGTCGACGGCCGCGGCTTCAAGATGCAGGGCTATGAGAAGGGCTTCTATCTCGGCGGATCGCTGTTCGACAACGTCACCAAGAACATGCGCATCTACAAGGAAGAGATCTTTGGTCCCGTGCTCTCGGTGGTGCGCGCCCACGACTACAAGGAGGCGCTGGCGCTGCCCTCGGATCACGACTACGGCAACGGCGTCGCGATCTTCACCCGCGACGGCGATGCCGCGCGCGACTTCGCGGCCAAGGTGAACGTCGGCATGATCGGCATCAACGTGCCGATCCCGGTGCCGATCGCCTACTATACCTTCGGCGGCTGGAAGAAATCCGGATTCGGCGATCTCAACCAGCACGGCCCGGATTCGATCCGCTTCTACACCAAGACCAAGACGGTGACCTCGCGCTGGCCGTCCGGCGTCAAGGAGGGCGCGGAGTTCTCCATCCCGACCATGAAGTGATTTCCAGGGCCGTCATTGCGAGCGCAGCGAAGCAATCCATCTATCCCGGCGGGGAGGAATGGATTGCTTCGTCGCTTCGCTCCTAGGAAGAAAGTGGGTGGGTACCGGTCTAAACTCAGTCAGAGTGGCTCACCCATTTTCATCTAAGGCGGGTCGGCCCC
>NZ_JAGWUA010000333.1 GCF_028868675.1 Bradyrhizobium sp. | reverse complement strand
GCGGTCTTCACCGCCCGCTCCGCCATGCCCGCGTCGTCGGCACGGGCCGCCGAGCGGATCGCGGCCGCCAGTTCGTCCGGCCGGCCCGGCGGCACCACCCAGCCGAGCCCGTTTTCCAAGACGGTCAGCGCGGCCTCGGCCTCCGGCTCCGAGACCAGGACCACGGGCCGGCCGACCGCCAGCAGATTGTAGAACCGGCTCGGCACCGACACGCCTGCCACGTCCTTCCGATAGGGGATGACCCAGACGTCGGCGGCCGCGAGAAAGGCCTCGAGCTCGGCGTCCTCGACCCGCGCGACGACGTCGACATTCGGCAAATTCGCCGCCGCCTGCAATTGCTTCAGCCGCTCGAAGCCGATCCCCCAGCCGGAGAGCAGGAAGCGGATATCCGTTTCCTGCTTCAGCAATTGCGCCGCCTCGAACACGACGTCCGGATCGTGGGTGAAGCCGAGATTGCCTGACAGCCCGACGACGAAACGCGCCGGATGCGCGGCGCGGAACGGATTGTCGGCCGTCACCGGCCGCAGGGCGGGAGCCAGCGTGGCCCAGTTCGGAATGAAGCGAATCCTGTCCCGCTTCATGCCGCGATAGACCATCAGGTGCCGTTCCGCGTCGCGACCGATCGTGATGACGACATCGAGCGCGCGAAACATCCAGCCGTTGACGGCGCGTATGGTCCTGGTCACGATCGAACGGGGCTCCAGCAGGCCGGCCATGACCAGCACGTCGGGAAAGAGGTCATGCAGGATCAGCGCCGACCGCGCGCCTTTCAGCTTCGCGGCCGCCGCAACGGCATAGGGTAGCATGAACGGCGCGGTCACGGTGAGGACAACGTCGCCGCGCCGCAACTCGCCCAGCAGAGCGAACAGGACGCGGAGCGCAAACAGCAGTTCGGCCGAGGCGCGGCGGACCAGGGCCGCCTTTCCGGTCATCCGATTCTTGACGGGGACGACGACCGGCTTGCCCGGCCCGGTCTGCGCGGCCGGCAAGGCGCCCGGCGTGCCGGACAGCACGACGACCCGGCCGCCCCGGGCGAGGCGACCTGCGACCTCGGCCATGATCGCAGCCGTGGTGCTCGGATCCGGCGGATAGTGCTGGCTCGCGACGACGATCTTTCCCGGGGGCTGCATCAAAGGCTCACGCCGCGGTCGAGCCGAATTCCGGAACGGCATCCTTCAGGATGGTCTTGATGGTACCCCGGTCGTCCCGCGCGATCGCCTGTTCGAGGGCCGCGATCCACTTGCACAACGTCTGCATCGGCGGCTCGTTGGGCCGCGCGGCCATGATGCCGGCGATGCCGATCTCCACGGTCGGCTCCTCGGAGGCGAACAGGATCTCGTTCAGCCGCTCGCCCGGCCGCATCCCCGTGAACACGATGTCGATGTCGTGGCCCGGCTGCAGGCCGGACAGCCGGATCATGCGCTCGGCGAGATCCACGATCTTGACCGGCTGCCCCATGTTGAGCACGTAGACCGACACGTTCGAACGCTCCGCGCCGAGCGCGTGGGTCGCCGCCGTGATGACGAGGTCGCAGGCTTCGCGGATCGTCATGAAATAGCGGACCATGTCGGGATGCGTCACCGTCACCGGACCGCCGGCCTCTATCTGGGCCTTGAACTTCGGCACCACGGAGCCGTTCGAGGCGAGCACGTTGCCGAACCTGACCGAGATCAGCCGCATCGGCGGCCTGGCGCCGCCCGCCTGCGACGACAGATCGCGGTCGAGCGCCTGGCAATACATCTCCGCAAAACGCTTGGTGAGGCCGAGCATCGAGACCGGCTCGATCGCCTTGTCGGTCGAGATCATCACCATCGCCCCGGCGCCGGCCGCCAGCGCCGCGTCGGCCACGTTGACCGAGCCGAAGATGTTGGTCTTGACGCCTTCGCTCCAGTCGCGCTCCAGGATCGGCACGTGCTTGAGCGCGGCCGCATGGAACACGATGTCCGGCCTGAACTCGGCCATCACGCGCATGATGCGCTCGCGGTCGCGGATGTCGGCGATGCGGCCCTCGATGGCGGCGCCGGCCTCGTGCGCGGCGAGCGCTTCCGTCACCGCGTAGAGCGCCGGCTCGGAATGCTCGATGATCAGCAGGCGGGCGGCGCCGAACGCAACCACGCGCTCGCAGATTTCCGAGCCGATCGAGCCGCCGCCGCCGGTGACGATGACGGCCTTGCCCCTGATCAGGGCCTCCAGACGCGCATAGTCGATCTTCTCGGTCGGCCGCAGCAGGAGGTCCTCGACCGCGACGGAGGTGAGCCGCGGCGTGTCCCCGCCCTCCAGCGACGGCAGGCGGCTGACGATCAGGCCGAGCCGGCGCGCCCGCATCAGCACGGAGTCCGGATGGGCGTCCGGCTCGAAGGCCGACGGCGTCATCACCACCCGGGCAATCGGCTTGTTGCGCTTGGCGAAGTCGCCGATCACGTACTCGAAATCGTCGATGCCGCCCAGCACCGGCACGTTGCGGATGGACTGTCCCCGATCGGCCCGCGACGGCGACAGCACGCCGACCGGCCAGACCCGCCTGATGGCGCCGCTCTCGATGCCGCGCAGCAGAACCTCGGCGTCCGCTGCGCGACCGATCAGCAGCGTCGGTGAAGCGTCCTCGATCCTGGCGTCGCGCCGGACGCGGGTGTAGCGGAAATAGCGGTAGGCAAGCCGCAACGCGCTGAGAAACGATATCTCCAGAAACCAGTAGAGGACGATCGTGACCTTGCCGAGGAAGAACGAACCGCGCACGTTGGGGGCGACGAAGATGTAGTCGAGAACGAGCAGCGCGACGGTCAGGACGGTCGCGACGCGGATGATGTTCAACGCGTCCGGCAGCGAGATGAACCGCCATTTCGTCGTAGTCAACCTGAAGGTGAAGAACACCACCACGCTGAAGACGAGGAAATAGGGCAGGATGCGAAACAGGAGCGGCAGCCGGACATAGAAGTCGTCGCCGCCCTCGAACC
>NZ_JAGWUA010000122.1 GCF_028868675.1 Bradyrhizobium sp. | reverse complement strand
CTGGGTGTCTTCTGTCGCCGCCTTGACCGCGGCACTCGCCGCGCTTTTCGCGGCCCCCTTGCGGCTCGCGACCTCGACCGCCTTGCGGCCGGAGATCTCGTGCCCGGCGTCGTCGGGCATCTGCCAGAAGAACCAACTCGATGCGGCCGAGGTCAGCGCCACGACGATGAAGGCCGGCGCGAACACCGTGGCGTCGAGTTCGGCAATGTGGCGGAACCACATCGTCATCTCCACCGAGGCGGCGCCGACCGCGACTCCTGCGGACACCGCAAGCTGCTGGTTGACGCTGACCAGCGTGGTGGCGCGGCTCATCTGCGCGGTGTCGACCTCGGCATAGGCCACCGTGTTGATCGCGGTGAACTGCAGCGAGCGGAAGAAGCCGCCGACCACCAGGATGATCATGATCAGCAAGAGCGGTGTCGTCACCGTGAACAGGGCGCAGGCCGCGAGGAAGATCGAGCTCACCACGGCGTTGACGGTCATGAGATAGCGGAAGCCGAAGGCGCGGATGATGCGCGCCGCCAGCGTCTTCATTCCCATGGCGCCGAGCGAGGAGGCGAAGGTTACGAGGCCGGACTGGAACGGCGACAGGCCGAAGCCGACCTGCATCAACAGCGGCAGCAAGAACGGCAGCGCGCCGATGCCGAGCCGGAACGAAAAGCCGCCGACGATGGAGGCGCGCAGCGTGGCGAGATTCAGCAGCGAGAAGTCCAGCACCGGCGATCCCGTCCGCCGCGCATGGATGACGTAGAGTGTCATCGAGATCGCGCCGACCACGATCAGTGCGAGCACGGTGCTCCAGGGCAGCAGGTTGAGTCCCGCGACCGACAGGCCGAAGGCGATGCCGCCAAGCCCGATGCCCGCGAGCACCATGCCGTAGAGGTCGAACGGCTCCTGCGCCTCGCTCTTGATGGGATCGATGAAGCGCAGCGCCATGAAGATGCCGAGCAGCCCGATCGGGATGTTGATCAGGAATATCCAGTGCCAGGAGGCGTAGGTCGTGATGAAGCCGCCGAGCGGCGGCCCGACCACCGGACCGATCAGGGCCGGGATCGTCACCCAGGCCATCGCGTTGACCAGCGCGCTCTTGTCGATCGAGCGCAGCAGCACGAGGCGGCCGACCGGCGTCATCATCGCCCCGCCCATGCCCTGCAGGATGCGCGCGAACACGAAATGCGTCACCGAGGAGGACAGCGCGCAGCCGATCGAGCCGATCATGAACACGCCGACTGCGATTGCGAACACCAGCCGCGCGCCGAACCGGTCGGCGGTCCAGCCGCTCGCCGGGATGAACACCGCGAGCGACAGCAAATAGGAGGTGATGGCGAGCTTGAGCGTCAGCGGGCTCGTGCCGATATCGGCGGCGATCGCCGGCAGCGACGTGGCGATGACGGTCGAGTCCATGTTCTCCATGAACAGGGCCGTCGCCACGATCAGCGGTATCACGCGTTGTTTGTCGACCGGCATGACGGAATGGTAATGGAGATCGGAATGAGGGCGGGAGATGCGACTTATCATCGCCGCCCTCCGGAGGCCAATGCCGAACCGGGCATAGCACCCAGAACTTCGACCGGGCCGTGTTCGGCTCATATCGCGTTATGCGATTTATTCGCTTGTCAAGAATATCGCATTATGCGATCATGGCAGACCGTGAAGGAGATCGAGTTCACCTCTGCCGCAGTTCGTCAGTGGCGCAAACTGGCCGCGTCGACACGCGCCTAGATTGACCCCAGGCTCAGAACTTTCGCGGAAACTGGCGTAGGTGACGTGAAGGCGTTGAAGGGCGTGTCCGGAATGCGACTTCGCGTAGGCGACTGGCGCGTCTTGTTCACGGTGAAGGGCGATACGATTACGGTTCACGCGGTCGGCCACCGCCGCGAGATCTATGACTGAGAGGACGCAATGGTGAAAGCCGGTACAGCCAAAGGCAATGTCCAGTTCATCCGCACGCCCGGTGGCGACGATCTCGCGGTGCTGCCGCGTAACGAGTACGATCGATTGGTCGCGCTTGCCGCCGAAACACAGGGAGATGTCGCAGCGGGCCGTATTGTTCGGAGTTCCACACGAGCCTTGAGGGAAGGGCGCGAGATTACGCTGCCGAAGGCCGTCGCCGATCGCCTCGCCAATGGTGAGAACGCGGTCCGCGTCATCCGTGACTGGCGCGGGATGATTCAAGGCGAGTTGGCCGTGGCCGTCGGTATCAGTCAGAACTATCTGTCCGAGATCGAAACCGGGCGGCGCAAGGGACCCGCCGAGTTGCAGAAGAAGTTCGCCCGCGCGCTGGGTGTTCCGGTTGACCTGCTGATCGACTGAGGTTCAGGCGTTGAGATTAGCGCCTCTCGACCAGTGCCTCAGCCGGAATGGCCCTTGTTCCGGCAGAGAGGTTGCCTAGATTCCGGGGCGCAGGCCGGTACCAAGTTGCACCGCCCGCCGGAGATCCCGCGATGATCTACATCCTTGCCGCGCTGTTGCCGCCGATCGGGCTGCTCCTGAACGGGCAGCCGTTCTCGGCGATCTTCAACCTCGTCCTGTGCGTGGTTTGCTTCGTTTTCGGCCTCGTTTTCCATGTCCTGCTGCTGGTGCCCTCCGCGCACGCCATCATCGCCGTGCACATGAAGCGGGAGGACCGGCGGCACCGCGAGGTGGTGGAGGCGATCCGGCAGCACGGCCCGCCGCCCGGCTATCCGCGCTGAGAAGCGCAAAAAAGCCTGTGCATGGCTGGCAAACGGGCCGAATGGCTTTGATTCGTCACCCGGCCGTGCTATCGACCCGCGTCAACCCCACCGATGGGCTCCGATTCGACGGCGATGCCGAGGGCAACGCCGAGGGCGGCGCTCATCCATAAGCTTTTGCAGCCAACCAAGGGCTGCCAGGAAGGAGTTGGCGATGGCGACGGTGCAAGGCCCTCAAGGCATCCGCGAAGCCTACACATTCGACGACGTGCTGCTGAAGCCGGGCTTGTCGGAAGTGCTGCCGGGCGAGGTCGACATCCGCTCCCGCGTCACCCGCGCCATTCCCGTCAACATTCCGATCATGGCCTCCGCCATGGATACCGTCACCGAGGCGCGGATGGCGATCGCCATGGCGCAGGCCGGCGGCATCGGCGTCATCCACCGTAATTTCGATCCCGACGGCCAGGCCGCGCAGGTACGGCAGGTCAAGAAATTCGAGTCGGGCATGGTGGTGAATCCGCTGACCATCGCCCCCGACGCGACGCTCGACGATGCGCTGAAGCTGATGAGCGACCATGGCATCTCCGGCATTCCGGTCGTCACCGGCGGTGGCAAGTCCGCACCCGGCAGGCTGGTCGGCATCCTCACCAACCGCGACGTGCGCTTCGCGACCGACCGCCGGCAAAAAATCTCCGAGCTGATGACGCATGAAAACCTCGTCACGGTGCGCGAGAACGTCAGCCAGGACGAGGCCAAGCGGATGCTGCACAAGCACCGCATCGAAAAGCTGCTGGTGGTCGACGGGCAATATCGCTGCGTCGGCCTGATCACGGTGAAGGACATCGAGAAGGCGGTCGCCCATCCGCTCGCCTGCAAGGATGCGCAGGGGCGGCTCCGCGTCGCCGCCGCCACCACCGTCGGCGACAGCGGCTACGAGCGCACCGAGCGGCTGATCGATGCCGGCGTCGATCTCGTCGTGGTCGATACCGCGCACGGTCATTCCCGGCACGTGCTGCACGCCGTCAACCGCATCAAGCGGCTGTCGAACTCCGTGCAGGTCATCGCCGGCAACGTCGCGACCTCGGAAGGCGCACAGGCGCTGATCGACGCGGGCGCCGACTGCATCAAGGTCGGCATCGGCCCGGGCTCGATCTGCACCACGCGCATCGTCGCCGGCGTCGGGGTGCCGCAGCTCACCGCGATCATGGACGCTGTGGAGGCCGGCAAGAAGGCGGACATTCCCGTGATCGCCGACGGCGGCATCAAATTCTCCGGCGATCTCGCCAAGGCGCTCGCCGCCGGCGCCGACGTCGCCATGGTTGGTTCACTGCTCGCCGGCACCGACGAGACGCCGGGCGAAGTGTTCCTGTGGCAGGGCCGCTCCTACAAGGCCTATCGCGGCATGGGCTCGGTCGGCGCGATGGCGCGGGGATCTGCCGACCGCTACTTCCAGCAGGACATCAAGGACACGCTGAAGCTCGTGCCCGAAGGCGTCGAGGGCCAGGTGCCCTACAAGGGGCCGGTCGCCAACGTCATGCACCAACTCGCCGGCGGCCTGCGTGCCGCGATGGGCTATGTCGGTGCGCCCACCGTCGCCGAATTCCAGAAGCGCGCGCGGTTCGTGCGCATCACCGGCGCAGGCTTGCGCGAGAGCCACGTCCACGACGTCGCCATCACCCGCGAAAGCCCGAACTATCCGGGCGGAGTGTAGGCGCACGCTCGTGCCCCGGACGCAGGTCAGCGCTTCTTCAGCGGTGCGCTGCAGAGCCGGGGCCCAGACTGTCGTCGGAATATTGGGTGTAGGTCCCGGCTCTGCGCAGCAACGCCATAGTGCGTCGAAGACGCGCGTGAACGCGCTGTTGGCGCTGCACCGCGTCCAGGACACGAGATGAGCGCGGGTCGATGGTCGAGCGCTCCAGTCCTTTTGTATTGACGAGGGCGGCTTGCTTCGCTTCGCTCCCGCGCACGAAAACAGTCAGAGGAAACCCCCATGTCCCAAGCCAAGCGCATCGTTCTCGCCGCGCGCCCCGTCGGCGAGCCAAGACCGTCCGATTTCCGCATCGAGGAATTCGTGGTGCCGACGCCGGGCGCGGGCGAGCTCCTGCTGCGCACCATCTGGCTGTCGCTCGATCCCTATATGCGCGGGCGGATGAGCGAGGGGCCGTCCTATGCCGCGCCGGTGCCGGTCGGCGGCGTGATGGAAGGGGAGACCGTGAGCGAGGTCGCGGTCTCCAACAATCCGGAGTTTGCCAGGGGCGACATCGTGCGTACGCGCGCCGGCTGGCTGACGCATGCGATCGCCAACGGCAAGGGTCTGATCAAGGTCGACCCGAAGCTCGGCCCGATCTCGACCTCGATCGGCGTGCTCGGCATGCCCGGCATGACCGCCTATACCGGCCTGCTCGACATCGGCCAGCCGAAGCCCGGCGAGACCGTGGTCGTTGCGGCCGCGTCCGGCGCGGTCGGATCGGCGGTCGGGCAGATCGCGAAGATCAAGGGTGCGCGGGCGGTCGGCATCGCCGGCGGCAAGGAGAAGTGCGACTACGTCACGAAGGAGCTCGGCTTCGACGCCTGCATCGACCACCGCGATCCAAATTTCGCGGCGAAGCTGAAGGAGGCCTGCCCGAACGGCGTCGACGTCTATTTCGAGAATGTCGGCGGCGCGGTGTTCGAGGCGGTGTTTCCGCTGCTGAATGCGTTCGCGCGCGTACCGGTCTGCGGCCTGATCGCGCATTACAACGACACCGAGGCCAAGCCGCCGAAATGGGCGGCGGCGATGATGCGCGCGACGCTCACCAAGCGGCTGACCTTCCGCGGCTTCATCGTCAGCGATTTCGCCGCCCGCCACGGCGATTTCCTGCGCGACATGTCGGGCTGGGTCCGCGACGGCAGGGTCAAGTACAAGGAGTTCGTCACCGAGGGGCTCGACAGCGCGCCTTCGGCCTTCATCGGCCTGTTGAAGGGTGCGAATTTCGGCAAGCAGCTCGTCCGGGTCGGGCCGGACAAGGCTTGAGCCAGCGGATCGGGAGGCCCTTTGGTTAACCAAGAGTTACCAAAGGGCCACACCACGGCCAAAAAGGACCGGTTCTTGTCCCGCCCCGCGTTGACCAGCGGCCGAAGGCATTGAATCATCGCACCAATTTCAGGTGCGGCGATGTTTGAACTCGGTATTTTCTGCGTCTTTCTGCTGGCGGCGGGCTATTGGGCCACCCTGTGGCTCATGGGGCGCCACGACGACGTGCTGCACGGAAAATTCGTCCATCCGGAGCCGGAGACCGAAGCGAAGGCACCCGCGATGCCGGCGCCGCCACCGTTTCCCAGGCGTCCGGCCCATCCCGCATCGCGCCCGCGCACGGGAGGGGAGCGCGTCGACAGCGAGGCCCTGCAGTCGTTGCTCGCGGCGATCAAGCAGGATTTAAAGGACGTCGCCTAGGCGTGCCGTCATAATCTGCCAGTGGGCGACGGAGATCTGAGCCGGTCGTCGGGGAGGGGAAAATGAAGCTCGGCATACGTCTGATCGTTTCCATGGTCCTGGTCGGGGCGCTGCACGGCGCGGCCGCGCAAGCGCAGGAGGTCAAGCAGGGCGATCTCGTGATTTCGCAGGCCTGGACCCGTGCCGCGCCGAAGGGCGCGGAGTCCACCAGCAGCTATCTGATCATCGAGAACAAGGGCGCCGCGCCCGAGCGGCTGCTCGGAGGATCGACCGACGCTGCCGAGAAGATCCAGGTCGAGCAGGTCAGCCCGAACGGTTTGTCGGTGAACCCCGTGGACGGGGGCCTCGTGATTGCCCCGGGCGACAAGATGACGCTGGCGCCCGGCGGCTACCGGCTCGGACTGGTGAACGTCAAGACCAGGTTGAAGAAGGGAACCAAGCTTCCGCTGACGCTGCAGTTCGAAAAGGCCGGTGCGGTCGCCGTGTCGTTCGACGTCCTCGCCGCGTCCTCGAAGGGGCCGGCGTTGCCCAAGGACGACAAGACCAAGAAATGACGGCGCGGCGCCGGCCGGATTTGCGCTAGGCTGGCCCCTGATCGGAGGCCGTCATGTCCCACCTCTATGGCGAATCCGAACTTGCCGACATCGCGCGGCCGTTCGAGGAACATGCGCTCGATGCGTTGCGCCGGGGCGATCTCGCGCGCGTGCGCGAGCTGCTGATCGAGATGAAGAATGGTCCGGCCGGCCTCGACGGCCTGTTCGGTCACACGCTGGCCCGCAAGGCGGCCAAGCTTCGCCGCGACTTCGGCGAGGAGGAGGCCCTCGCAATGCTCGCGCGCATCGGCGCCGAGCTGATGCGGACATGGACCCGCCAATACCGCGACGGCGACGAGCGCGCCGCGATCGCCGATCTCATCGGGATATTCCGCGAGCAATACGGTGCGAAGCTCGCGCCGCTCGCCGAAGACGACGACGAGGTCGTGCTCGACATGGCGCTCTGCGGCTCCGGGGGGAAGCTCGAGAAGGCCGGCCTGCCGAGGAAGCATCCCGACTTGTACGCCGGCTGGCGCGACGGAGTGAGCTCGTTCTGCCAGATCTGCAAGGCCTGCCAGCACGCGCTCAACGACGCCGTCGGTGGTGACGTCTGGACGACGGAGAAGGGCGCGGACGGAGCCTGCCGCGCCACCTTCAGGAAGACTGCGGCGCGGGGCGAGGTGCTTTTCACCGCGGAGGAACGCAGGGCGCTGACGCAGACCCGCGTCGACCGCGCGCTGGAGAGGCTCGATGCGGGGGAGAGCGACATCGAATATCTCCTGCCGGGCCAGCGCAAGGATTGGAAGCCTTGGCACGACTTCGGCGTGGTGATGCTGCAATATTTCTACGCCGTCGCGCTGGAAAAGGGCGGCGCCGACTATCTTCGGGAGATGCTGGCCGAGACCTACGAGCCGGCGTTCCATGCGGGCTTCCCACGCTATGCGGCGATGACCGACGACGAGCTGGTGCGCGAGATCGCCCGCACCTGGAACTATCACTGCGCGGACTTCACCATCACCGAGGAAGACGAGCGTTTCGTATTCCGTCTCGACCCCTGCGGCTCCGGCGGCCGCATGTTCCGGGGTGAGATGTGGCGCGACATGTTCCATTACGGCGGCCCGCTGGCCGCGACGATGCGGGAGCCGCACGACGTCAATTTCAACCGCACGGACGCGCCGACCTACTGCACCCATTGCGCGGCCTCGAACCGCGCGCAACTCGAAAGCGCGTTGTCGCCGGAAACACCGCTCTTCTTCGTGATCGACGGCCGCCGCCAGACCCGGCCCGGCGCGGCCTGCGCGACCTTCGTCTACAAGACCACGGCCAACCGCATGAACCTCGATCCCGAGCTGTTCCGCCAGATCGGCCTGACGCCGCCCAGGGAAGTCGCCCGATGAGCACGCGCAATTCGTCCGACCTGGCAGGCAAGGTCGCGCTCGTCTCCGGTGCCGCGCGCGGCATCGGGCGCGCCATCGCACTGCGTCTGGCGAAGGCTGGCGCCGATGTCGGGCTCGTCGACATCAACCCCGCCGTCGAGGAAACCGCAAGGCTGGTGCGCGAGACCGGCCGCAAGGCCTGCATCGCCACCGCCGACATTTCGGACGGCACGGCGGCGCGCGAAGCCGCTGCCAGGGTTGCAGCGGAACTCGCCCCCGTCGATCTGCTCGTCAACAATGCGGGCATCGTCAACAACATCGCGCCGGTCGAGAAGATGAGCGACGAAGCCTGGCAGCGGGAGGTCGGCGTCAATCTGACAGGCGCTTTCAATCTGGTGCGGGCCACGGTCGCAAGCATGGCCGCTCGCGGCTTCGGCCGCATCGTCAATATCTCGTCGGTCGCCGCGCGCGGCGGCCTGGCCCGGCAGGTGGGGTACTCCGCAACCAAGGCCGGCCTGCTCGGGCTCACCCACACGGTCGCGCTGGAATACGCGCGCAAGGGCGTGACCTGCAACGCCGTGCTGCCGGGCATGGTGGAGACGGAAAACGTCAAGGCGATGCCGGCAGAAATCCGCGAGGAGGCGATGGCCATGACGCCTGCGTGCCGGTTCGGTGAACCCGAGGAGATCGCAGCCCTCGTCGCTTTCCTGTGTGGGCCCGAAGCCGGCTACATCACCGGGGCGGAGATCGACATCTCCGGTGGCGGCCATCTCAATTCACTCGTGCTCGGAAGCAGAAGAGAGCTGAAGAAGTAATTGGACGAAGGTCCGGACGGAGGCGGCAGATGTCGAGGGCATCACCTCAGCCCGCCGTCGGCGGATTCGCCGAACAGGCCGCTCACGCCCGACATGAGATTCATGGCGCCATCTCGTCTTTTGGCCGCCCGAAGGCCTGAAACTGCTTTGAGTACCGGTGGTTAGTCCCCCGATCGGGGAACCCGGTTCAAGTCGTTCATTGTCAGGGCCAGAACCTGCCGTTAATGACGGCGCAGCGGCGTGGTGCCGGGGCCGGACATTTTTCGATGTCGGTTCAGATGGCTTTGCTGCCGGTCTTCGTTCAGGTCGCGCTGAAGATCTTGTTGCCGATCTGAGGCTTGCGCCCCGGACCTGATTTGAAAGATTCAAATGACCCCTGCTGCCCGCCTGTCCGCCGCCATCGAGCTGATCGAGACCATCGAGACCCAACGCATGCCCGCGGCGAAGGCGCTGAAGGAGTGGGGCACCGCGCATCGCTTTGCCGGCTCCGGCGACCGTGCGGCAATTGCCGGCCTGGTCTGGGACGTGCTGCGCCGCTATTCCTCCAGCGCATTCCTGATGGATGCCGACACGCCGCGGGCCCGCCTGATCGGCATGCTGCATCTGGAGCGCGGCATCGACGCATCGGCGATGGCGCCGCTGTTCGACGGTAGCCGCTTCGCGCCGGCGCGGCTGACGGAGGCGGAGACGGCCGCGCTCGCCTCACGCTCGCTGGCCAATGCGCCGGCGCCGGTCGCGGGCGACTACCCGGACTGGCTCGATCCTCATCTGGCAAGAGTGTTCGGCGAGGACCGCGTGGCGGAAGCCACTGCGATGGCGAGCCGCGCGCCACTCGACCTGCGCGTCAACACGCTGAAGGCCAACCGAGACAAGGTGCTGCGCTCCTTGTCTCATCTCGGCGCCAGGCCGACGCCGTGGTCGCCGGTCGGCCTGCGCATCGAGCTTGCGGCGGACGCGCGCAATCCCGGGGTCCAGTCGGAGGAGGATTTCATCAAGGGCGCCGTTGAGGTTCAGGATGAAGGCTCGCAGCTGGCGGCGTTGTTTTCCGCGGCAAGACCCGGTGAGCAGGTGATCGACCTCTGCGCCGGAGCCGGCGGCAAGACGCTGGCGCTGGCGGCGCTGATGCAGGGCAAGGGCCGGCTGATCGCGACCGATCGCGACAAGCGCCAGCTCGCCCCGATCCACGAGCGCCTGTCGCGCGCCGGCGTCCACAATGCCGACGTGCGAACGCCCAAGGGCGAGGCCGATCCGCTGGCCGACATCCGCTCCTCCGCCGACCTCGTCGTGATCGATGCGCCCTGCACGGGCACCGGCACCTGGCGCCGCAACCCCGACGCCAAGTGGCGGATGCGCCCGGGCGCGCTGGAGATCCGGCTGAAGGATCAGGCCGAGGTGCTGCAGCGTGCCGTGGCGCTGGTCAAGCCCGGTGGCCGGATCGCCTACATCACCTGCTCGGTGCTCGCGGAGGAGAACGGGGAGCAGGTCAGGGCCTTCGTCGCGCGCCATCCGGAGTTTTCGATTGTGCCGCCCGAGCAGACTGCTGGGGTGCTCGGGGACAAGGCCGAGGCGTTTGCCAAGGCCGCGATCGAGACGGGTGAAGGCTGGCTGATGACGCCGCGCCGCACCGGCACCGACGGTTTCTTCGTCTCGGTGATGAAGAAGGCCGCCTGACGGCGGCCGTCACGCCGGGCGCGTGTGGTTGACGGCGACGATGCGCCAGCCGTTTGCGAGCCGGTCGATCCGGGTCAGCGACCAGGGATCGATGACGAAGCTGAGCGCGCGATCGGGCGGCAGGTCCAGCGCGATCGCGAGCACGGCGCGAATGGTGCCGGAATGCACCACGAGCGCGACATCGCCCTGAGGCAACGCCGCCAAAGCGTGCTCGACCCGGGCGATCTGGTCGACAAAACTTTCCCCGCCGGGCGGCCGGTTGCCGGCCGGCTCGAGCCAGAAGTTCTTGTAGGCATCGCCATATTCCGCGGCGAGCTCGGCGTGCCGGCGCCCGGTCCAGGCGCCAAAGGCCTGCTCGCGAAAGGCCGCCTCGCGGACCGGGTCGAGCCCGAGAGCTGCGGCGGTGTCGCGCGTCCGCCGCGCCGGACTGCAGATCGCGATCTTGTCCGCCGGCAGTTGAGCGCGCAGCCAGCCGATCGCCGCGACGTCGCCGGTGTCGGCCGGCGCCTCCGGATCGTGAATGACGCCCACCGATCCCGCGACCGGCGCATGCCGGATCAGAAAGAGGCGGGTCTCGCGATCCATGCTCCCGCCCTCAACGCAGCGCTGCTGTCAGAAACAGCAGGACCGCGATCTCGGCGACCTGCTCGGCGGCGCCGAGCACGTCGCCGGTCTGGCCGCCGATCTGGCGCTGGGCGAGCAGGGCGACGGCCAGCGCGCCCGCGCCCGCCGCAAGCGCCGATCCCAGCGCCTGCGTCCATGGCAGCACGATGCCGGCGATCACCAGCGCAACCAGCGCCGCCACAGCCGCCGTCGCGGCCGGCGGCCGGCCGGCCTGCGCCGACAGCCCGTCCGCCCGCGCATTGGGCAGCGCGCTTGCCACAATCGTCATCGCGGCGCGCGCCAGCGCATGCGCGGCCACCAGCGCCGGCACGATCGCCCCCTGCGGCAGCGCCGTGAACGCCGAAAGCTTTGCGGCGAACGCGACCAGCAGCGCCAGCGCGCCGTAGGTGCCGAGCCGGCTGTCGCGCATGATCTCGAGTTTGGCCGGCTTGTCGCGGCCGCCGCCAAAACCGTCGGCGACGTCGGCAAGCCCGTCCTCGTGCAGCGCGCCGGTGAGGAGCGCGCCGGCCCCGAGCGCCAGCGCCGCGGCGCCTCCCGCCGGCAGCCCGATCGCCACTAGGCCGAGATCGGCGAGCCCGATCGCCGCGCCGATCGCGGCCGCGACCAGCGGGAAGACGCGGTGGGCGCGGACGAAGTTGCGATAGTCCGGCGCATCGGGCGAGCGCAGCGGCACCCGCGTCAAGAAGGTGACGCCGGTGCGCAAATCATCGACCAGGGTCGTGGCGATCGTGTACATCCGCTAAAGAACCATCCTGGGTGTCATGAGCTTCTCGAATCTCGATCATATACGCGCCTACTGCCGCGATCTCCCCTCAGGCGATGCGAAAGCGCAGGCCGCCGCCTTGGCGCGGCAGGATACGTTGACCAAGCCGCCTGGCAGCCTCGGCCGGCTGGAGGAGCTCGCGGCCTGGCTCGCGCGCTGGCAGGGGCGTGAGATCCCCTTGCTTGATCGCGTCCGGATTCTCGTGTTTGCCGGCAATCACGGCGTCGCACACCGGGGCGTCTCGGCCTACCCGGCCGACGTGACCGCGCAGATGGTCGAGAATTTCCACACCGGTGGCGCGGCGATCAACCAGCTTGCCAGGCTCGCCGACGCCGCGCTCGATGTCGTCGCCATCGATCTCGATCATCCGACCGTCGATTTCACCGAAGCGCCCGCGATGAGCGTGCCTGAGTTCCTCGACGCCGCCAACATCGGCTACCATTCGGTCGGCGCGCCCTGCGATCTCCTGATCGTCGGCGAGATGGGCATTGCCAACACCACGGTCGCTTCCGCGCTCTGCGCGGCGTTGTTCGGCGGCGGCGCGGCGCAATGGGTCGGCCGCGGCACCGGCGTCGACGAGACGGGCCTGGCGCGCAAGCGCGATGCGATCACGGCGGCGCTGGCGCGGCACGCTCGCCTCGCGCAGGATCCGTTGCTGGCAGCGGCGGCGCTCGGCGGACGCGAGCTTGCGGCGATTGCCGGCGCCGTGCTAATGGCGCGGCGTCATCGCATTCCGGTGCTACTGGACGGTTTCGTCGTGACCGCGGCGGTTGCGCCGCTGCATCGTCTGGCGGCGGGTGCGCTCGATCACTGCTGCTCCGCGCATGTCTCGGCGGAGCAGGCCCATCGCGTCCTGCTGCGGCACCTTGGGCTCGATCCGTTGCTCGATCTCGGCATGCGGCTCGGCGAAGGTTCGGGTGCGGCGGTCGCCGTGCATCTCCTGCGAGCGGCGGCTGCGTGCCACGCCGGCATGGCGACCTTTGCGCAGGCCGGCGTCTCCGGCGCGACCTGATCCGGCGCGTCCTCACGTCGCGCCGTCCCGGTCTCACGAAATCGCGACTTGCCTGCGCGCACCGGAACCGGGAACGATCGCGCCCATCAGGGCCGCGCAGATGAGACGATGGCAACGAGGATCAACGCAAACGGCCCTCGCGGCGGTGGCGGCAGCCATGACGTTGCTCGCGAGCGCGGCCGCCCATAGCGCTGACGCGATCGCCTGCCGCGGTTCGATGCAGGTGCAGCACGTGGCGCAACTGCTGTTCGGGCGCAATGTCGAGGACCAGGCCCGCGTCAGCGAGGCCGATTTCAGCGGCTTCGTCTCGCGCGAGGTGTCGCCGCGCTTTCCCGACGGCTTTACCGTGCTCGACGCCAGCGGCCATTGGCGCGACGCCCGGCGCGGCACCGTCGTCCATGAGGCCGCCAAGGTGATCGAGATCGTGCTGCCCGGCGGCCACGACGACACCGCCAAGGTCGACGCCATCGTCGAGGCCTACAAGCGCCAGTTCCAGCAGCAGTCCGTCGGCCTGATCGTCGGGCCGGCCTGCGTGCGGTTCTGATGACGCAATGTGTCTATAGGTCAGCGATACTGACCTATACTAGCCGCTGCCTATGGTCTCCACGAAATGCCCGCCGGACGTGCGGAACATGCCTGCGGGAAGATGTGGGCGGTGCGCGGCTCGCGTGTTGCGCCGCCCAGTCCCGTCGCGTATTGGCTTGCCATGACAGCAGCACAGAACGCCCGCGAGTCGACGCCCTCCGTGGCTTCGGCGCATGACAAGATTCTCATCGTCGATTTCGGCAGTCAGGTGACGCAACTGATCGCGCGCCGCGTGCGCGAGGACGGCGTCTATTGCGAGATCGTCCCGTTCAACAAGGCCGAAGAGGCCTTTCGGGCGATGAAGCCGAAGGCGGTGATCCTCTCGGGCGGGCCGGAGTCCGTGCACGAGGAGGGCTCGCCGCGCGCCCCGCAATCGATCTTTTCCTCCGGCGTGCCGGTGCTCGGCATCTGCTACGGCCAGATGACCATGGCAGCCCAACTCGGCGGCCAGGTCGAAGGCGGGCACCATCGCGAGTTCGGCCGCGCCGACGTCGAGGTGAAGGCGAAGAGCGAGCTGTTCGAAGACACCTGGGCGCTCGGCGAGCGCCACCAGGTCTGGATGAGCCATGGCGACCGCATCACAAGAATGCCGCCGGGGTTCACGGTCGCCGGCACCTCGCCGAATGCGCCGTTCGCGGTGATCCAGGACGAGACGCGCAAGTATTACGGCCTGATGTTCCATCCCGAGGTGGTGCACACGCCCGACGGCGCAAAGCTGATCCGCAATTTCGTGCGCAGGATCGCCGGCCTTTCCGGCGACTGGACCATGCGCGCCTTCCGCGAGGAGGCGATCCAGAAGATCCGCGCGCAAGTGGGCAAGGGCAGGGTGATCTGCGGCCTCTCCGGCGGCGTCGATTCCGCGGTCGCGGCGGTGCTGATCCACGAGGCGATCGGCGACCAGCTCACCTGCGTGTTCGTCGACCACGGCCTGTTGCGCCTCGACGAGGCCAGGACGGTCGTCGACCTCTTCCGCGGCCACTACAACATCCCGCTCGTGCATGTGGATGCGTCGAAGCTGTTCCTCGGCGAGCTCGACGGCGTCACCGATCCCGAACAGAAGCGCAAGACCATCGGCCGGCTCTTCATCGACGTGTTCGATGCGGAAGCGAAGAAGATCGGTGGCGCCGACTTTCTGGCGCAGGGCACGCTCTACCACGACGTGATCGAGAGCGTCTCCTTCACCGGCGGCCCCTCGGTGACGATCAAGTC
>NZ_JAGWUA010000121.1 GCF_028868675.1 Bradyrhizobium sp. | reverse complement strand
TCCGACAGGGTCGGATGCGGGAAGACCGTGTGCATCAGCTCCTCCTCGGTCGTCTCCAGGTTCATGGCGACGACGTAGCCCTGGATCAGCTCGGTGACCTCGGCACCGATCATGTGGGCGCCGAGGAGCTGGCCGGTCTTCTTGTCGAAGATCACCTTGACCAGGCCCTGGTCCTCGCCGAGCGCGATCGCCTTGCCGTTGCCGACGAAGGGGAAGCGGCCGACGCGGATCTCGCGGCCGCTCTCCTTCGCTTTGGCCTCGGTCAGGCCGACGGAAGCGACCTGCGGGTGGCAATAGGTGCAGCCGGGGATCATGTTCTTGTCCATGGCGTGCGGATGCAGGCCCTTGATCGCCTCGACGCAGATCACGCCCTCATGCTCGGCCTTGTGCGCGAGCATCGGCGGTCCCGCGACATCGCCGATGGCATAGATGCCGGGCACGCTGGTCTTGCCATAACCGTCGATCACGACACAGCCGCGGTCGGTCTTCACGCCGAGCTTCTCCAGCCCGAGATTTTCGATATTGCCGACCACGCCGACCGCGGAGATCACGCGCTCGAACTCGGTCGCAACCGGCTTGCCCTTGCCGTCGTCGATGGTGGCGACGACGCTGTCGCCCTTCTTCTCGAGCTTCGTCACCTTGGTCGAGGACATGATCTTGATGCCCTGCTTCTCGAAGCGCTTTCGCGCGAGAGCGGCGATCTCGGCATCCTCGACCGGGAGGATCTGCGGCAACACCTCGACCACGGTGACGTCGGAGCCCATGGTCTTGAAGAAGGAGGCGAACTCGATGCCGATGGCGCCGGAGCCGACGACCAGCAGCGACTTCGGAATCCGGTCGGGCACCATCGCCTCGAAATAGGTCCAGACCAGCTTCTTGTCGGGTTCGAGCCCCGGCAGCACGCGCGGCCGCGCGCCGGTCGCGACGATGATGTGCTTGGCCTGATAGGCGCCCTCACCTAGTGCCCCCTTCGGCGCCTCGACGTCGGACTTCTTCACGGTGACCTTGCCGGGCGCATCGATCGAGGCGGCGCCCCAGATGACGGCGACCTTGTTCTTCTTCATCAGGAAACCGACGCCGTCGTTGAGCCGCTTCGACACCCCGCGCGAGCGCTGCACCACCGCCTTGGGATCGAACGACACTTTCTCCGCCGACAGGCCGTAATCCTTGGCGTGCTGCATGTAGTGGTAGATCTCGGCCGAGCGCAGCAGCGCCTTGGTCGGGATGCAGCCCCAGTTCAGGCAGATGCCGCCGAGATAGGATTTTTCGACGATCGCGGTCTTGAAGCCGAGCTGGGCGGCACGGATTGCGGTGACGTAGCCGCCGGGACCGGAGCCGATGATGATGATGTCGAAGGACGTGTCGGCCATGGCTATGCGCTCGTTCTCATCTGGCGACCGGAGCAGTTGTTGGTTTTCGTCATTGCGAGGAGCCTTGGCGACGAAGCAATCCAGCCTTCCGGTGGTGAGATGGATTGCTTCGCTGCGCTCGCAATGACGGCGCGCCTCACACCATCATCATCACGGGATTCTCGATCAGTTGCTTGAAGGCGCCGATCAGCTCGGCGCCCAGCGCGCCGTCGATGGCGCGGTGGTCGCAGGACAAGGTCACGCTCATCATGTGCGCGATCTCGATCTTGCCGCTGCGCACGACGGGACGCTCCTCGCTGGTGCCGACCGCCAGAATGGTCGCATGCGGCGGGTTGATGACCGCGGTGAAGTGGTTGATGCCGTACATGCCGAGGTTGGAGACCGCGGTGGTGCCGCCCTGGTACTCCTCGGGCTTCAGCTTGCGGGAACGCGCGCGCGCCGCAAAATCCTTCATCTCGTTGGAGATCGCCGACAGCGTCTTGGTCTCCGCCTTGCGGATGATCGGCGTGATCAGGCCGCCGGGCATCGCCACGGCCACGCCGACGTCGGAGTGATGGTGCTTGACCATGCCGGACTCGGTCCAGCTCACGTTGCAGTTCGGGATCTTCTGCAGCGCCACCGCCATCGCCTTGATGACGAAGTCGTTCACCGAGATCTTGTAGAGCGGCTTCTTCTCCTTGTCCTTCGGCGCGGCTGCGTTGATCTCTTCGCGTGCGACCAATAGCTTGCCGATGTCGCAGTCGATGGTGAGATAAAAGTGCGGGACGTTCTGGACCGAGGCCGTCAGCCGCTGTGCGATAGTGCGGCGCATGCCGTCATGGGGGACGATGTCGTAGGAACCCGGCTCGAACAGCGCCAGTATCTGCTTGTCCGACATGGTCGGCGCGATCGCGGGCGCGCCGGACGGCGCCGCCGCCGGCGCCTTCAGGCCCTTGCCCGACTTCGCCTGCTCGACGTCGCGGGCGATGACGCGGCCATGCGGTCCGCTGCCGGTGACCATGCCGATCTCGATGCCGGCGTCTTTGGCGAGCCGGCGCGCCAGCGGCGAGGAGAACACGCGGCCATGGCCGTTGCCTTGCGCGGCGGGAGCCGCCTGCGGCGCGGAAGCAGCCTGCGGCGCTTTCGGCGCAGCAGGGGCCGGAGCCGGCGCAGCGGCCGGCGCTTCGGCCGCCTTCTCGGCGGCTTTGGGCGGCGCGGCCGGTGCGCTCGGCTTGGCGGTGCCGGCCGCCTTGACGTCCTCGCCTTCGCCCGCGAGCACCGCGATCACGTCGTTGACCGGGACGTCCTGCGTGCCTTCGGGCACCAGAATCTTCGCGATCGTGCCTTCGTCGATCGCCTCGACCTCCATGGTCGCCTTGTCGGTCTCGATCTCCGCGATGACGTCGCCGGACTTGACCTTGTCGCCCTCCTTCTTGAGCCATTTGGCGAGATTGCCCTTCTCCATCGTCGGCGAGAGTGCGGGCATCAGGATGTTGATGGGCATCGTCAGTGTCCCTTCTGCGACCGCGGCGTGGTGGTGCCGAGGTCGGTCGGTCGCGCAATTTCGGCTTCGAACATCTCGAGGATCCGGTCCAGCGCGTCCTGCTCGGTGTATTCGCTCTCGCGGGCATAGGCGCGCGCCGCGTGACGGGCGAGATCGACCAGCAGCAGTCCCCACATCTCCGGCTCGTCGAACGCGCGCTGGAAGGCCATCGAGAGGCCGCCGTCGAGCACGAACACGCGCAAGATCTCGATCGCGTCCTCGCGGCTCATGACGTCGGGCGGAAGCGGCTGCTCCTTGGGACCGGACATGGCGCTACCGGTAGCAGACGGCTTTGGCGGCCTCGACCACTTCGGCCGCGGACGGCAGCGCGAGCTTCTCCAGGTTCGCCGCATAGGGCATCGGCACGTCCTTGCCGGAGACGCGCGTCACCGGCGCATCGAGATAGTCGAAGGCGTGCTCCATGATGCGCGCGGCGATCTCGGCGCCGACGCCGCTCTGCGCCCAGCCTTCCTCGACGGTGACGGCGCGCCCGGTCTTCTTGACGGAATTGACGATGGTCTCGGTGTCCATCGGGCGCAGCGTGCGCAGGTCGATCACCTCGGCCTCGATTCCCTCCTTGGCGAGTTCGTCGGCCGCCTTCAGCGCGTAGGTCATGCCGTTCGACCAGGAGATGATGGTGACGTGGCTGCCTGCGCGCACGATGCGCGCCTTGCCGATCGGGATCACGTAGTCGTCGAGCTTCGGCACCTCGCCGGAATGGCCGTACAGCACCTCGTTCTCGAGGAAGATCACCGGATTGGGATCGCGGATCGCGGCCTTGAGGAGGCCCTTGGCGTCGGCGGCCGAATATGGCGCGACCACCTTCAGTCCCGGAACGTGCGAGAACCAGCTCGAATAATCCTGGCTGTGCTGGGCGGCGACGCGCGCGGCCGCACCGTTGGGGCCGCGGAACACGACCGAGCAGCCCATCTGGCCGCCGGACATGTAGAGCGTCTTGGCCGCGGAATTGATGATCTGGTCCATCGCCTGCATGGCGAAGTTGAAGGTCATGAACTCGACGATCGGCTTCAGCCCCGCCATCGCCGCACCGACGCCGATGCCGGCAAAGCCGTGCTCGGTGATCGGGGTGTCGATCACGCGCTTGGGCCCGAACTCCTGCAGCAACCCCTGCGTGACCTTGTAGGCGCCCTGATATTCGGCGACCTCCTCGCCCATCACGAAGACGTCGGCGTCGCGGCGCATCTCCTCGGCCATGGCGTCGCGCAGCGCTTCGCGGATGGTCTGCGTCACCATCGCGGTGCCGGCGGGGACTTCCGGATCGGGCTCGGCAACTGCCTGCGGCGCGGACGGCGCGGCGGACTTCGGCTGCGCCGCTTCGGCCTTGGCGGCGGGCGGCGCCGACCCGGCGGCCTTCTCCTGCCTGGCCGGCGCGGGCGTCTTCGCGGTATCTTTGGCGAGATCGGCCGCGGTCTCGCCGTCGGCCAGAATGGTCGCGATCGGCGTGTTGACGGCGACGTCGGCGGTACCCTCGGGGATCAGTATCTTGCCGAGCGTACCCTCGTCGGTCGCCTCGACCTCCATGGTCGCCTTGTCGGTCTCGATCTCGGCGATGACGTCGCCCGACTTGATCGGCTCGCCCTCCTTCTTCAGCCATTTGGCGAGGTTGCCCTTCTCCATGGTGGGCGACAGCGCGGGCATCAGCACTTGAATTGGCATATCGACTCCAGAAGACAGCGTCTGGCGCTCTTAGCGGTAAACGTCGGTGTAGAGTTCGGCGACGTCGGGCTCGGGATCGCTCTGCGCGAACTCCGCCGACGCGTTGACGATGTCGCGGACCTCGGCATCGATCGCCTTCAGTTCCTGCTCGCTCACTTTCGCCGCGAGCAGCCGGTTGCGCACCTGCTCGATCGGATCCTGGTCATGGCGGACTTTTTCGACCTCCTCGCGCGTTCGGTACTTGGCGGGATCGGACATCGAATGGCCGCGATAGCGGTAGGTCTGCATCTCCAGGATGAAGGGCCCCTTGCCGGCGCGGCACCAGGCTGCGGCCTCCTCGCCCGCAGCCTTCACGGCGCGGACGTCCATGCCATCGACCTGCTTGCCCGGAATGTTGAAGGAGGCGCCGCGCCTGGAGAAGTCCTGCTGCGCCGAGGCGCGCGACACCGCGGTGCCCATGGCGTAACGGTTGTTCTCGATGACGTAGATCACCGGCAGCTTCCAGAGCTCCGCCATGTTGAAGCTCTCGTAGACCTGGCCCTGGTTGGCCGCGCCGTCGCCGAAATAGGCGACGCTGACGGAATCATTGCCGCGGTACCAGTTGGCGAAGGCCAAGCCCGTGCCGAGCGAGACCTGGGCACCGACGATGCCGTGTCCGCCATAAAACTTCTTCTCCACGCTGAACATGTGCATGGAGCCGCCCTTGCCCTTGGAATAGCCGCCGCGCCGGCCGGTGAGTTCGGCCATGACGCCCTTGGCCTCCATGCCGCAGGCGAGCATGTGGCCGTGATCGCGATAGCCGGTGATGACCTGATCGCCGTCCTTCAGCGCCATCTGCATGCCGACCACCACGGCCTCCTGGCCGATATAGAGGTGGCAGAAGCCGCCGATCGCACCCATGCCGTAGAGCTGGCCCGCCTTCTCCTCGAACCGGCGGATCAGGAGCATGTCCCGCAGCGCCGCAAGCTCCTGTTCCCTGGTGAATTTCGGAGGGGAGCCGCCGCTGCTCGTGCCTTGTGACGTGTCCTGCGCGGCGGCTTTCTTCGGTGCGGCCATGGCAATTCCGGGTCAGAGAAGAACTTTCAAGCCCTGTCTAACCCAACTCAAACGCGCGCGAAAGCGCCGCAGCGCCGCGGCGCGGCTTTCGTTATGCCGCACTGCAACGTGATCGAAACAATGCAAAATCTCTTGCGCCGTCCGGGCAACAAATCTAATCGCCGCACGGGACGTATGGATTCGCGACCGCGTCAAGACGCGCGGGAATGCGCAATGCCGTCTTTGATGCCGGCTCCGTCTCGGTTGCACTCGTGAAGAAGGCGGCGCCAGGACTGCGCCGCCTTCTCCGCCCGTTCGTCCGACTAGAAGAAGCCGAGCTTCTGCGGGCTGTAGCTGACCAGGAGGTTCTTGGTCTGCTGATAGTGATCGAGCATCATCTTGTGGGTCTCGCGCCCGATGCCCGACTGCTTGTAGCCGCCGAACGCCGCGTGCGCGGGATAGGCGTGATAGCAGTTGGTCCAGACCCGGCCGGCCTGAATCGCGCGGCCGAACCGGTAGCAGCGGTTGGCATCGCGGCTCCAGACGCCGGCGCCGAGACCGTAGAGCGTATCGTTGGCAATCGCGAGCGCCTCGGCTTCGGTCTTGAAGGTCGTGACCGACACCACCGGGCCAAAAATCTCCTCCTGGAAGATCCGCATCTTGTTGTGACCGTGGAACACGGTGGGCTGGACATAGAAGCCGCCGGCGAGATCGCCGGGCAGGCTGGCGCGCGCGCCACCGGCCAGCACCTCGGCACCCTCCTGCTTGCCGATGTCGATATAGGAAAGAATTTTCTCCAACTGGTCACCCGAAGCCTGCGCGCCGATCATGGTCGCGGCATCGCGCGGATCGCCCTGCCGGATGGCGGCGACGCGCTTGAGCGCCCGCTCCATGAAGCGGTCATAGATGTCCTCCTGGACCAGCGCCCGGCTCGGACAGGTGCAGACCTCGCCCTGGTTGAGGGCGAACATGACGAAACCTTCGATCGCCTTGTCGAGGAAGTCGTCGTCTTCGGCCGCCACGTCCTTGAAGAAGATGTTCGGCGACTTGCCGCCGAGCTCGAGCGTGACCGGGATGAGGTTTTGGCTGGCATATTGCATGATCAGCCGGCCGGTCGTGGTCTCGCCGGTGAAGGCGATCTTGGCGATCCGCGGGCTCGAGGCCAGCGGCTTGCCGGCTTCGAGACCAAAGCCGTTGACGATGTTGACGACGCCCGGAGGCAGCAGATCCGCGACGAGGTCGGCCCAGACCATGATCGAGGCCGGTGTCTGTTCGGCCGGCTTCAGCACGACGCAGTTGCCGGCGGCAAGTGCCGGAGCGAGCTTCCAGCAGGCCATCAGCAGCGGGAAGTTCCAGGGAATGATCTGGCCGACCACGCCGAGCGGTTCGTGGAAGTGATAGGCGACCGTGTCGTGATCGATCTCGCCGATCGTGCCCTCCTGGGCGCGCACGACGCCGGCGAAATAGCGGAAATGGTCGATCGCCAGCGGCAGATCGGCGGCACGGGTCTCGCGGATCGGCTTGCCGTTGTCCCAGGTCTCGGCGATCGCGAGACGCTCGAGATTCTCCTCCATCCGGTCGGCGATCCTGTTGAGGATCACCGCGCGCTCGGCGGCGCTGGTACGTCCCCAGGAAGGCCTCGCGGCATGGGCCGCGTCGAGCGCCGCCTCGACATCCTGATGATCGGAGCGCGCGACCTTGCAGACGATCTGGCCGTTCACGGGCGAGGCGTTGTCCAAATATTTGCCGGCGACCGGCGCGACCCATTTACCGCCGATGAAGTTGTCGTAGCGAGCGGCGAAGGGGATCGTCGTGGGCGTAAGGAACTCAACCTTATTCATGTTCACTCCCGATGTTGCTGTTGGTGCAGTCGTCGCGCACGCGCATCGCCCGCCAAAGCGGTTTCGATGATCGATCTGCGTGGGGCTCGTTCGCGTCCTTGCGACTTGCGTCGACGATGCCGCGCGGCGAATTCGCTGTCAGCCCGGGCGGGAGCGATGGAACGGCGGACCTGTCGCAGTTCTGCGACACTCTTGCGCGAGGACCAACGCAGGCCCTAATGCGCCTTCAGACCGAACCGATTGAGCTTGCGGTGGAGCGTGGCGCGGCTGACGCCGAGAGCCTTGGCGGCCGCCGAGACATTGCCGCCCGCACGCAACAGCGCACGCTGCAGCACCGCGCGCTGACCGCCTGCGAGGTGATCGCGCGCCGCGTCGACACCGAACAGGTCGGCTGCGGGCACCGGCTGCAGCGGGCGGTCCGGCGCGAGTCCCAATCCGACCCGGGCGGATCGGGTCGCGCCGATGACCAGATCGTCCGCATCGACCGCAACCAGCCCGCCGCCCTGCCCTTCGGTCGATGGCGTCAGCACGATGCGGGCGTGGCCGAAGGCCTTGCGGAACAGATCGGATTCGATGCGTCGCGCCGCCTCACCGACGGCCAGCGCGATCAGGCTGGAAAACGTATCGGTACGATCGGCCCGGCACGAGGAGACGTCGAGCACACCGGCAAGCCGCGCCTCATGGTCAAAGACCGGCACGGCGGTGCAGCTCAACAGCGTGTTGCGGGAGAAGAAGTGCTGATCGCGATCGATCGTCAGCGGACGCTGCTCGACCAGGCAGGTGCCGATGCCGTTGGTGCCTTCGTACGCCTCGCTCCACAACGCGCCGGTCCACAGGCCCCAGGATTGAAACGTCGAGTCGTCGGCGCGCGTGCCGCGGCGATCGACCGGTGTGCCGTCGCGGTCGGCGAGCAGCACGCAGCAGCCGGCCGCGCCGACCGCCTGATACAGCCGGTCCATCGCCGGCTGCGCGGCCGCCAGCAGCGGCGCGATCCGCTCGCGCGCCTGTTGCAGCTCGGCTTCCGTCAGCCGCAGCGGCTGCCGATGGCCTTCCGGATCGAGATGATGCAAACGGGAGGACCGACGCCACGAGGCCACCAGCGCGGAACGTGCCGCCTGGCCTGACGCGATGGCGGCCTCGACGCGGGCCGCGTGATGCCGGGGCGCAGGCCCATTCATCACTGTTTCCTCCGCAATGCAGTCTAGGATTGTGGGGGAGCCGACTGTTTGATCCGCGTCAACTTCGAGAGCACGGCACGGACGAAGCCATCAACCCGTCCACGCCGCTGCCGTCAAGACGGAGCAAGGGCGAAGGTCTTACGACCTTTGGGCAGGTGCCGGCGGGGCGGCCGCCGAATTTCAACGGGGGCTTTCGGAAACGGTTCCGGACCTGCAGGGAGCCGTTAATTCGGGTTGTTCATCCGGACCAGATCGTGCGGATTGACGTATTGGAGCTGGTAGCGCGCGCGCTCGTCGAGCATGTCGGGGTCGATCTTTTCCGAGCGCAGCAGCGACACCCGCTGCTCGCCTTCGGCGCGCTCGCGCTTCAAGCGCGCAAGCTCGCTCGTCAGCGCGATGATCTCCTGGTCGAGCTCCTGGCGGGCGTTGAGCCCGTATTTGCCAGTATAGGCGTTGACGCCGAAATAGCCGACGATGGCCGCCGCCATGGTGTAGAGGGCAAGGCCGGTCAGAATCGATTTCAGGCGGGCGCGGGTGACCATGTCGCCAAGATCGGACAGGCCGGTTAACGGAGTGCTAACCCTGCGCGCCGCGAGAGTGGCCCGAGCCTCATCCCGAGGAGTGCGGAACGCGCGTCTCGAGGGATGAAGGCCCCTATGGTCCGAGACGGCGCTTACGCGCCTCCTCACCACGAGGATCGAGTGCCTTCACCCGTTGTGCTTCGCCACATGCGCCGCGAACGCGTCGATGTATTGCTGCATCACGGTCTTCAGCGAGTCCTTGGCCAGGTTGCCGGCGGCATCGAAGCCGTCGCCGACGGCGGCGAGATAGATCTCCGGCTGCTGCAGGATCGGCCCGGAGATGCCCGGCAAGATGTTCTGCAGATGTTTTGCGGCGCTGACGCCGCCGAGCACGCCGGGCGAGTTGGAGACGATGCCGACCGGCTTGCCGAGGAACGAGCTCTTGCCGTAGGGCCGCGAGGCCACGTCGATGGCGTTCTTCAGCACGCCGGAGATCGAGCGGTTGTATTCGGGGGTCACGAACAAGACGCCGTTCGACTTCTGGATCTTGTCGCGGAAGGCGAGCCAGTCGGCCGGCGGCGCGGCCTCGAGGTCCTGGTTGAAGAACGAGATGCCCGCCGGCGTCATGACCTCGAGCACGAGCGAACTCGGCGCCAGCTTGGCGAAGGCGTTGGCGATCTTCAGCGAGAAGCTTTCCTTGCGCAGGCTGCCGACGATGGTGAGGACGCGATGGGCCATGGGTTATCCTTTGAGCTGGCGCGAAACCTGACGGGCACTTAAGCGCCCGCCTTCGGACGATGCAAGTGCATGGATCGGCCCGATTTGGAAATGCTGCGTTTCGCCAAAGCGAACCGGACGGGGCGAAAAGCGATCAGGCCGCCCGACGGGACGGCCTGACCGGATGCAATGAGGAACGGATCAGATGGTCGGATTCCAGGCCGACGGGATCAGCCGGTACTTGGCGCCGTCCTTCTCGACATGGCCGACCGAGGGGAAGGTGAAGTGGAAGCCGACCACGGTCGCCTTCTCGGCTGCCGCCATGTCGTAGAATTTGTGGCGGGTCTCCTGCGCCTTGGGACCGTCGACGTCGAATGCGACGTGCCAGTCCGGATTGCGCAGGAACAGCTCCGGGATGTTGGTGACGTCGGACTGGACCAGGACCGTCGATCCGCCGGAGGCAACCGCAAACGAGGTGTGGCCGGGCGTATGGCCGGGCGTGGCGATCGAGGTGATGCCGGGCGCGACCTCCTTGCCCCATTCATACTTCGTCACCTTGGACTCGATGCCGCCAAAGGTCTTCTTCACGTTGGCGAAGTAGTTCTTCATCATGTCGTTGGGGGCCTTGGAAGCATTCTCTTCGCTGGCCCAGAACGCCCAATCCACCGCCGGCACCATGATTTCGGCGTTCGGGAACGCGATCGAGCCGTCGGCGGCGCGGATGCCGTTGGTGTGGTCGGGATGCAGATGCGACAGCAGCACGATGTCGATGCTCTTGGGATCGACGCCGGCGGCGGCGAGGTTCTGCAGGGTGCGGCCGACCGCGCCCTTGCTCGGCTCGAAATTGCCGATGCCGTTGCCGCTGTCGATCAGGACGAGCTTGCTGCCGGTATTGATGAGCTGCGGATTGAACGGAATGGTCACCATGCCCTTCGGCATGTAGGCGGCGTCCGCCGCGGCCAGCGCCTCTTCCTTCGCAACATTGGCGACGAACTTGTCGGGCATCGGGAAGGTACGCGCCCCGTCATTGATCGACGTGCACTCGTAGGAGCCGACCTTGTAGCGATAGAAGCCCGGCGCCTGGGTCCCGGCCTGCGGCACTGCGGCATGCGCCGGGGTGGTGCCAAGCCGCGCGACGGAAGCCGCGCCGACGGCGGCGACGCCGGCGAGGAGATGACGGCGATTGAGTTCAATCATGGCGTTTCCCTTGGTCTCTGCCTTTGTGGCATTATGTATTCATTAGAGCGCGCCGATTGTCCCCCGATATGTGCAGAAGGCAAGTCCTTCTTTCGCGAGGCCCGGCCGGGCCTCACGCCTTTTTATTTGGGTTGATGAGGAATTTTTCGCCGGTGGCGCGCTTGGCGTAGGCGGCGAGATTGGCCGGATCGAGCGCCTCCTGCAGCGACACCACCTTGGTGTAGTGGCTGGCGAAGGTGGTCTTCAGTTCGTCGACGACGCGCTGGCGCAGCCGTCCGATCTCCGCCGGCCCGATCTTCTGCAGGAACGGGGTCAATAGCCAGCCGCCGACGCCCCAGGCCATGCCGAGGCTGCGCGGCAGCTCGATCGGCGCGGTGTCGAGCGCGCCGTAGACATAGACCTGCTTGTGCACGCTGGAGCCGTAGCGGCTGTACTCCTTGGCGGACTTGTTGATGGCGACTTCCATGCAATGGATGATCTGGCCCGCGAGCTTGCCGCCGCCGATGGCGTCGAAGGCGATGGTCGCGCCGGTCTCGACCAGCGCGTTGGTGAGATCGTTCAGGAAGGTCGGCGCGCTGGAATCGACGATGTGCCTGGCGCCGATCTTGCGCAAGATGTCCGCCTGCGCCTGGCTGCGCACGATGTTGACCAGCGGAATGCCGTCCTTGAGGCAGATCTTGTTGAGCATCTGCCCGAGGTTCGAGGCGGCCGCGGTGTGCACCAGCGCCTTGTGGCCCTCGCGCCGCATGGTCTCGGTCATGCCGAGCGCAGTCAGCGGATTGACGAACCAGGAAGCGCCGTCCGCCGCCGTGGTGCCCGCGGGCAGCGGCTGGCAGTCCCTCGCCTTCAAGGTGCGATACTGCGCGTACATCGCGCCGCCGATCATCGCGACCGTCTTGCCCATCAGCGCCTTCGCGGCGTCCGACGAGCCCGTCCTGACGACCACGCCCGCGCCCTCGTTGCCGACGGGCATGGACTGATCGAGCCGCGCCGCCATCGCGCCCATGAGAGCCTGCGGCACCTTTGCGGTGATGACCGGCGCGTCCTTGGTGCCGGACGCTTTCGCCGTGCTCATGTCGGCCGCCCCGACCAGAAGCCCGAGATCGGACGGATTGATCGGCGTCGCCTCGACGCGCACGACCACCTCGTCCTCCTTGGGCTCCGGCGTCGGCACCTCGACCAGCGAAATCTCGAGCTCGCCGCCCGACTTGACCAGCGAACGCAGTTGCAGCCCACTCTTGCCGTCGCTCATGTCCATCCTCCCCTCGTCGTTTGATCGTTTGCGAGACGCCGGCTTACGCCAGCGCCTTCAGGGCGCTCTTTCCGGCATATTGCGCCTGCTTGCCGAGCTGCTGCTCGATGCGCAGGAGCTGGTTGTACTTGGCGGTGCGGTCGGAACGCGCCAGCGAGCCGGTCTTGATCTGCCCGCAATTGGTGGCGACCGCGAGATCGGCGATGGTGGAGTCCTCGGTCTCGCCGGAGCGATGCGACATCACCGAGGTGTAGCCGGCCTTGTGCGCCATCTCGACGGAAGCGAGCGTCTCGGTCAGCGTGCCGATCTGGTTGACCTTGATCAGGATCGAGTTGGCCCGTCCCGCCCTGATGCCTTCGGCAAGGCGCTTGACGTTGGTGACGAAGAGATCGTCGCCGACGAGCTGGCACTTCCCGCCGATCAGGTCGGTGAGCTCCTTCCAGCCGTCCATGTCGTCCTCCGACATGCCGTCCTCGATGGTTACGATCGGATAGCGCGCGACGAGATCGGCGAGGTATTTCGCCTGCTCGGACACCGAGCGCGCCTTGCCCTCGCCTTCGTAGACGTACTTGCCGTCCTTGAAGAACTCGGTCGAGGCGCAGTCGAGCCCGAGCATGACGTCGGCGCCCGCCTTGTAGCCGGCCTTGCCGATCGCGTTCATGACGAAGTCGAGGGCGGCGTCCGCCGACGGCAGGTTCGGGGCAAAACCGCCCTCGTCGCCGACATTGGTGTTGTGACCGGCCTTCTTCAATTCCGACTTCAGCGTGTGGAATACCTCGGCGCCGCAGCGCAGCGCATCGGCGAAGGTCTTTGCGCCGACCGGCAGGATCATGAACTCCTGGAAGTCGATCGGATTGTCGGCGTGCACGCCGCCATTGATGATGTTCATCATCGGCACCGGCAACAGCCGTGCCGAGGTGCCGCCGACGTAGCGATAGAGCGGCATGTCGAGCGATTGCGCGGCCGCCTTGGCGCAGGCGAGCGAGACGCCGAGGATGGCATTGGCCCCGAGCCTGCTCTTGTTCGCCGTGCCGTCGAGATCGATCATGATCTGGTCGATCTGCACCTGGTGCTCGACATGGATGCCGCTCAACGCCTCGAAGATCTCGCCGTTGACGGCGCCGACCGCCTTCTGCACGCCCTTGCCGAGATAGCGGCCCTTGTCGCCGTCGCGCAGCTCCACCGCCTCGTGGGCGCCGGTCGAGGCGCCGGAGGGCACCGCGGCGCGGCCGAGCGAGCCGTCCTCCAGCACGACGTCGACCTCGACGGTGGGGTTGCCACGGCTGTCGAGGATTTCGCGGCCGATGATGTCGACAATGGCGGTCATGGTCTTGCGCTTTCGTAGGTTTGAGCTGGTCGTTTCGGGGCGGGTCTTACACGCAGCGCAAGCAAATGTGAACGCTTGGGCCGATGCGCTCGACTGACGGGCGAGATGTGCCGGACGATCCTGCTCCCGGATCGACCGGCGCGCCGAACCCTGACCTGAAACAGCCGGGATAACGCGATGAATCGCCGTCAGTTTCTTGCATCGAGCGCCGCCCTGCTCGCCGCTCCGCCTGGCCGCCCTGCGCTCGCCCAGGAGGTCGCCTTCCAAACGAAATACTACCCGCTCACCGCCGGCATCGGCCTGCACGATGTCACACCGGCCCCCGACGGTTCGATCTGGTTCACGAGCCAGGGCAAGGGCCTGCTCGGTAAGCTCGATCCGAAGGACGGCTCGTTCAGGACCGTGAGCCTCGGCCAGGGCGCTGCGCCCCACGGCGTGACCATCGGCCCGGACGGCGCGCCCTGGATCACCGAGGGCGGCCAGAACGCGATCGCGCGGGTCGACCCGGCCGATCTCAAGGTCACGCTGTTCCGCCTGCCCGAAAAATTCGCCGCCGCCAATCTCAACACCGGCGTGTTCGACAAGGCCGGCACCTACTGGTTCACCGGTCAGTCCGGCTTCTACGGCCGGCTGGAGCCGCAATCCGGCAAGATGGACGTGTTCAAGGCGCCGAAGGGCATCGGCCCCTACGGCATCGCCGTCACGCCCAAGGGCGACATCTGGTACGCCTCGCTCGCCGGCAACTACATCGCCAGGATCGATCTCGCGACGGGCAATGCCAACGTGGTCGAGCCGCCGACGCCGAACCAGGGCTCGCGGCGGGTGTGGTCGGATTCGAAGGGCCGGATCTGGGTCAGCGAATGGAACGTCGGCCACGTCTCCATGCACGATCCCGCCGATGGCTCCTGGAAGACCTGGAAGTTGCCGGGCGAGCGGCCGCGCGCCTACGCCGTTTATGTCGACGACAAGGACCGGGTGTGGCTGAGCGACTTTGCGGCCAATGCCATCGTGCGCTTCGATCCCGCGACCGAAAAATTCAACACGTTCCAGAGCGACCGGCCCAACGCCAGCGTCCGCCAGCTCGACGGGCGGC
>NZ_JAGWUA010000120.1 GCF_028868675.1 Bradyrhizobium sp. | reverse complement strand
CCAAACTGCCCGCGACCATAAGAACACACGTTACCCCTGATCGGCCCGACGCGTCAATTGTAATTTCGTAAAAAGCGAAATTCGGCATACGAGGGCGTCCAGTCACCGGGCATGGGGTTGTTCCGCAGGTCTTGGAGCTCAGATAGTGGTCGGAACTGCATGGGAATCCGGCTATCCACTGCTTTGTTCGGCCGTGGCGTTGCAATCGGCAGGGGATTCCCGGCGGAATCCCGACCGCTGCTGCGACCGCGCGCCGCGTTCGACCTTTTGCCCGCAAGACTTGAACCAAGCCCCGCTCATGACACTGCCCGCCACAGCCTTGCCCGTCGAAGTGCCGTCCGCGTTCCTCGGCGTCTCGCGTTCGCTGACGGACAAGCTCTGGCGCGACCGGCTGGACGCACGTGGCGCAGCCAAGGCGCTCGCCATCGTGCAGCGCCATCAATTGCCGGAGCTGCTCGCGCGGGTTTTGGCCGGCCGCGGCGTCGAGATCGATGCGGTCGCCGACTTCCTCGACCCCACCATCCGCAAGCTGATGCCGGATCCGTTCACGGTGACGCAGATGGAGGCCGCCGCCAGGCGCATCGCGGATGCGGCGCAGCGGGGCGAGAAGGTCGCGATTTTCGGCGACTACGACGTCGATGGCGCCACCTCGGCGGCGCTGCTCGCCTGGCATCTGCGCCATTGCGGCCTCGATCCCCTGATCCACATCCCCGACCGGCTGTTCGAGGGCTACGGCCCGAACACCGAAGCGGTGCGCATGCTGGCGGCCAAGGGCGCCACGCTGCTGGTGACGGTGGATTGCGGCACCACCAGCATCGAGCCGCTGGCGGAGGCGCGGCGGCTCGGCATGTCGGTCGTGGTGATCGACCATCACCAATGTGGCGCCGAGCTGCCGGAGGTCGATGCGCTCGTCAACCCGAACCGGCTCGACGATCTCTCCGGCCTCGGCCATCTCGCCGCCGTCGGCCTCGTGCTGGTGACGCTCGTTGCCGTGAATCGCGAATTGCGCCGGCGCGGCTTCTGGATCGGCGAGCTGCCGGAGCCCGATCTCCTGGGCATGCTGCATCACGTCGCGCTCGGCACGGTCGCCGACGTCGCGCCGCTGATCGGGCTTAACCGCGCCTTCGTCGCCAAGGGGCTGATCGCGATGCGAAGGCGCGATCATGTCGGCCACACCGCGCTGATGGACGTGGCGCGACTGAACGGTCCGCCCGAGGCCTGGCATCTCGGCTTCATGCTGGGACCGCGCATCAATGCCGGCGGGCGCATCGGCCGCGCCGATCTCGGCGTGCGGCTCCTGCTGGAGGGCGACAGCACGGAGGCTGCGCGCATCGCCGCCGAGCTCGATCGTCTCAACAGCGAGCGCCGCGTCATCGAGCAGGCGGCCGAGGCGCAGGCCGAAGCCGAGGCGCTGGCCTCGATCGGGTTCGAGGACAAGCTCAACGTCATCGTCACGGCATCCGAAGGCTGGCACCCCGGCGTGGTCGGGCTCGTCGCCTCCAGGCTGAAGGAGAAGTTTTCGCGCCCGGCCTTTGCCATTGCGCTCGAGCCCGGCGGCATCGGCACCGGCTCGGGCCGCTCGATTCCCGGCGTCGACCTCGGCAAGGCGGTGCGGCAGGCGGTCACTGAGGGCATTCTGCTCAAGGGCGGCGGCCACGCCATGGCCGCCGGCGTCACGCTCCGCAAGGAGAAGCTCGCCGAATTCCGCGCCTATCTGGAGAGCGCGCTCGCGCGCGATGTCTCGGAAGCGCGTCATGTCAACGAGCTCTTCGTCGACGGGGCGGTGAGCGCCCGTGCCGTGACGCCGGAGCTGGCGGCGACCCTGAACCGCGCCGGTCCGTTCGGCAGCGGCAATCCGGAGCCGGTGCTGGCGCTCCCAGCCCACCAGCTCGTCTATGCCGACGAGGTCGGGCAGGCGCATTTGCGGCTGCGCTTCAAGTCGGGCGACGGCGCGATCGTCAACGGCATCGCCTTCCGCTCGATCGGCCAGAAGCTCGGCAATGCGCTGGTTGCAAACCGAGGCCAGTCCCTGCATGTGGCTGGCTCGCTGTCGGTCGATCGCTACCAGGGCGTCGAGCGCGTGCAGCTTCGCGTCGTCGACGTCGCGGTGCCCGACCAGGGGCCGGCGGTCATCAGATGACAACGCCAGAAGAGAAAGACGGGAGTGAGCATGGCAGGGCAGGTTGAGGGCAAGGTTGCGCTGGTGACCGGCGGCGCGTCGGGCATCGGCGAGGCCGTCGCCGAATTGCTGGCGAGGGAAGGCGCGACCGTCGTCGTCACCGACATGGACGATCTGCGCGGCCCGGAGGTCGCGGCCCGCATCGCCAAGGCCGGCGGCAAGGCAATCTTCCTGGAGCAGGACGTGACCAGCGAGGAGCGCTGGGCGGAGATCGTCGCCGAGATCGCAAAGCGCTTCGGCCGGCTCGACGTGCTGGTGTCCAACGCCGGAATCGGCATCGCGGTGCCCTCGATCACCGACATGACGCTCGCCGACTGGCGCAAGCAGAACGCGGTCAATCTCGACAGCGTGTTCCTGTCGGTGAAACATTCGCTGCCCTTGATGCGAAAGACCGGCGGCGGCTCCATCATCATGATGTCGTCGCTGGCGGGCCTGCGGGGTGCTGCGGGCCTGGCCGGCTATTCCGCGACCAAGGGCGGCGTGCGGCTGTTCGCCAAGTCGGTCGCGATGGAATGCGCGGCGGTCGGCGACGGCATCCGTGTCAACTCGGTGCATCCCGGCATCATCGACACACCGATCTGGGGCAAGATCCCGACCGGCGCCGCCGGCGCCGGTCAGAACGCCCCGATCGACCCCGAGGAGCGCGCGAAGATTGCGGCACCCTTGGGCCGTGCCGGCCAAGCCTCGGAGATCGCGGCCGGCGTGCTCTATCTCGCCTCCGACGCCTCGCGCTACGTCACCGGCACCGAACTCGTCATCGACGGCGGCATGAACGCCGGCGCAGTGGCGCGAAGGGTGTAGGCTCTCTCCGCCGTCATTGCGAGTTTGGACCGGCGTTAAGGCGCCGACCCGCGTTGGATGAAACTTTGCGAGCGGGAGGGATCGCGGTATTTTGGGGAGCCGTCGGCAAAGAGGTCGGTTTCTCCCTGGTGCGCGAGAGCCCGGTTGCGAGTTGGACCCGGGTTGCCTGGATGACCCACACTGGCGCGGAGGGGCAGCACTGCCCTGGAGCACGCTTCCTAGGATTCTTTTCTGACAGGCGCCTATGCCGCCGGCGCGAGCTGTGGAGGAAGAGAGCATGGATATTCTGTATGAGCGGGTGGCCGGCCTTGATGTGCACAAGGATACGGTGGTGGCCTGTGTGCGGATCGTGGTCGACGGTAAGATGACGCGGGCGTGTCGGACGTTTGCGACCACGACGGAGGAGCTCAAGGAACTGCGGGCATGGCTGGAACAATACCGGTGCACGCATGTGGCGATGGAGGCGACGGGGGTCTACTGGATGCCGGTGTTTCGGATCCTGGACGAGGGTGGGTTCGAATTGATCGTCGCCAATGCGGCGCATATCAAGAACGTTCCCGGGCGCAAGACCGACATGAACGATGCGATGTGGATCGCCGATCTGTTGGCCTGTGGGCTGATCAAGGGCAGCTTCGTTCCGGGCGAAGAGGTGCAGCATCTGCGCGCGCTGACGCGGACCCGCAAGCAGTTGGTGCGCGAGCAGACGCGGCACGTGCAGCGGATCGAGAAGACGCTGGCAGAAGCCAATATCAGGCTCTCCTCGGTGATCTCCGACATCATGGGCGCGAGCGGGCGGCGGATGATCGAGGCGATGATCGGTGGCGTGCACCAGCCGAACAAGCTGGCCGCGCTTGCCGGCAAGCAGATCAAGGCGACGCCGAAGCAGCTTTACGACGCGTTGCATGGGCGCCTGACGGATCACCACCGCTTCCTGCTCGAGCTTCACCTTGCGCAATGGGACAATCTCGACGAGACGATCCGCAGGCTCGATATCGAGATCGATCAGCGGATCGCGCGCATGGAGGCATCGGCGGAAGGCGGCAGGACTCCCTTTCGCATCTTGCTCGGACTTCTGACCACGGTACCCGGGGTTAGCGCGGTGGCGGCGCCGTCGATCCTCTCCGAGATCGGTGCCGACATGAGCCGCTTCCCGACCGCGGGTCATCTGGTGGCTTGGACCGGCCTGTGCCCCGGCCAGAACGAAAGCGCCGGTAAGCGCAAGTCCTCGCGCCTGCGCAAGGGGGCGCCCTGGCTCAAGACCATGCTGGTGCAATGCGCCTGGGCCGCCAAACGCAAGAAAGACAGCTATTACCGAGCCCAGTTCTTCCGTCTGCAAAGCAAGCGCGGACCGCAGAAGGCCATCTGCGCCGTCGCCGCCTCGATCCTCACGGCGATCTATCACATCCTCAAGAACGGCACCGAGCATCATGACCTCGGCGCTGATTACTTTGATCGCCGACCGGTCGCGGTCACGGCCAGTCGCCTGGTTGCACGGCTCAAAAAGCTCGGCTTCACTGTCCAACTCCAGCCAATCGCGCAGGCCCCTTGACACCAACCTAACCAATCGTTTCTTCCTAGGAGCGAAGCGACGAAGCAATCCAGACTTCATCCGCGAAGGCACTCCTGGATTGCTTCGCTTCGCTCGCAATGACGATGAGGCAATACCTAACGATTGGTCCCAAAGATCTTGCGCGCCTCCGCCGGGCTCGCGATCTCGCGCCCCGCGCGGCGAGCGCAGGCGGCGAGCGCGGCGACCAGCTGGCCGTTCGAGGTCGCCTTGGTGCCGTCGGCGAGATAGAAGGTGTCCTCGAGCCCGGATCGCAAATGGCCGCCGAGATCGGCGCAGCGCTGATGCAGCGGCCATATCTCCTCGCGTCCGATCGCGGTGACCTGCCAATGCGCGTCGGGCCGCTTCAGCTTCAACAGGATCGGCAGCAGGTCGGGATCGGCCGGCATGCCGGAGGCGACTCCCATCACGAAGTTGTACTCGAGCGGCCCCTTGTACATGCCGACCTGGTAGTACATGCCGACGCTGCGCACGATGCCGACGTCGAAGCACTCGAACTCGGGGATGGTACCGACCTCGTTCATGACGTTGAGATAGTCCTGCACCTTCTCGACCGAATTGTCGAACATCATCGGCGGCCAGGCCCAGCTGTTGTCGGCCTTCACCTTCAGATAGTTCAGCGAGCCGGCGTTGCAGGCGGCGATCTCCGGCCTGGTCTCGCGGATGCAATCGAGCGCGCCCTTGTAGTTCGGGCCGGAGACGCCGGAGGTGTGGTTGATGATGACGCCGGGGCAGGCCTCGCGGATCGCCTGCTGGATCTCCTTGCTGACCGCGACCTCCCAGGACGGCAGGTGACCCTTGTTCGGCCCCTGCTGGCGCAGATGGATGTGCATGATGGAAGCGCCGGCGTCGAACGCGGCCTTCGCCTCGCGCGCCATCTCCTCCGGCGTGACCGGCACGTGGTGCTGCTTGGGGTCGGTGAGCACGCCGTTCAGCGCGCAGGTGATGACGGCCTTGTCGCTCATGCGTCAATGATCTCGCGGGTTGAGAATTCAACGCTGCGATCATGTCGCTGGAAATGCCCGGCTTCTTGCGCCAATGCGCTAGGGGAAAGCGGCGTCTACCTACGGCAGCGGCTAACTCGCTTCGGCGAACTCCCTGACCGTCTGGCTGCTGCGATAGATCGCAAGGTCCCGCGAGCCGACGAAGATCGCGCGCGGCTTCAGCCCATAGAAGCGCCGGATCGAATGGCTGAAATGGGTCGAGTCGGGATAGCCGATGTCCTGCGCGAGATGCGCGAGGTTGAGGTCCTGGTTGGCGAAGTGCAGGAGATGCCGCGCGCGCTTCCAGGCCCGGAAGGAGCGGAACGAGATGCCGGTCTCCTCCTTGAACAGATGCAGGAAGCGCGAGGCGGAGAGCCCTGCCTCCGCGGCGCAGCTGTCCGCCGTCACCGGCTCGCCGGAGAATCGCTCGATGCGCGCCACCGCGCGCGTCACGCGCGGGTCGAGCACGCGGTGCGGCAGCGCCTCGCCAAAACACATCTCGTCGAACTCGGCGCTGGTGATGTCGCCGTAGCGGCGCTGCCGCAGCAGCGCATAGGCGGCGAGAATCTTGCGCGCATGGGCCGCCTTGTCCGGGCCGGTCAGCCGCTCCTTGAGCGCCTCCAGCACGCCGTCCGGCATGGATTCCGGCTCAAGCGTCACGCTGATGACCGTACGGTAGTCGCTGACGATGGTGTGCCGCTGATTCGGCAGCGTCACGATCAGCTCGTCGGAGATCTGGCCGTCATCGTCCGTCAGATGCAGGCTGCCCTTCACCGCGACATAGACATGGCAGGAGCCGGAGGTCCGCTGGCGCGGACGGCCGAGGAAGCCGGCGTAAAACACCCGCTCCGGCGTGATCAGCATCAGATGGTCGGATTCGCGACCCAAATCGTCCATTCGTGGTCCTCCTCGCGCGGCTCTTCGGGCCGCTGCGGACGGTCGCCACCTTAGCGGAAATTTGGCCGCTGTCACGGAAAGGATAGTGCCGCAAGCGGGCACAATTCTTCGGTCCGGGCGGTCCGACGGGACCGAACCCGGAATCCGGAAATTTTGTGGCGCGGGATTTCCGGGTCCGCGCGGTCGCGCGCCCCGAAATGACAGGCTTCCTTACGCCCTGATCCTCGGCGCGATGTTCTGCTCGACCCCCGCCTTGCGCTCCGCCGCCACCGCCCGCTTGTAACCGTCGCGCTGCTGCAGACGCGCCCAATAGGCTGCGACATTTGGCCCGAAATCCTTGGCGAGCCCGATGCTCCCGGCGAGCCGCAGCGCGTAGCCGATCACGATGTCTGCCGCGGTGAAGCGCCCGGCGCACAGGGTTTCGGCATTGGCGGTCGCTGCCTCGACGGCGCGCAGGCGGCCCAGGAACCATTTCGCGTAGTCGCCGGCGACCTGCGGATTACGCCGCTCCTCCGGCTCGAGCTGGGTGTAACGGAGCACCAGCGTCTGCGGGAAGGTTAGCGTCGCGTCGCTGAAATACATCCAGTTCAGGAACGCGCCATAGGCGGGCTCGCTAGGGTCCACCATCAGCGGCGTCGGGCCGTGCCTGGCGCCGAGGTAGTGAACGATGCCGGAGGACTCCGTCATCCTGGTCTCGCCATCGACCATGAACGGGATGGTGCCCAGCGGATTGATGGCAAGATATTCCTTGGCGAATACCCGCGGCGGGAACGGCAGCATCTTGAGCTCGTAAGCGAACCCCATCTCCTCCAGCATCCAGAGCGGACGGAAGGAGCGCGCGCCGTCGCAGTGATAGAGCGTGATCATCAGGCGTCTCCCTTGCTGCCCGGCAGCGTGCCCATCATCTTGCACAGGACCATCAGCATGACCTCGTCGGCGCCGCCGCCGATCGAGGTCAGTCGGCTGTCGCGATAGGCGCGGCTGACCGGCGTCTCGTTGGTGAAGCCCATGCCGCCCCAATATTGCAGGCAGGCGTCGGTGAGCTCGCGGCCGAGCCGGCCGGCCTTGAGCTTGGCCATGGTGGCGAGTCGCGTCACGTCCTCGCCCGCGACCAGCGCCTCCGCCGCGCGATAGATCAGCGCGCGCAAGAGCTCGACCTCGGTCTGCATCTCCGCGAGCTTGAAGTGCACGACCTGGTTGTCGAGGATGCTCTGGCCGAAGGCCTTTCGGTTGCGGGTATAGCTGATGGTCTCGTTGATGATGTATTCGTGCGCCTTGAGGCAGGCGGCTGCGCCCCACAGCCGCTCCTCCTGGAACTGGATCATCTGGTAGGTGAAGCCCTTGCCCTCGTCGCCGATCCGGTTGCGCTTGGGCACGCGGACGTTGTCGAAGAAGATCTGTGCGGTGTCGGAGGAGCGCATGCCCATCTTGTCGAGTTTGCGCGCGACGGTGACGCCCTTGCTCTTCATCGGCACGCAGATCAGCGACTTGTTGCGGTGGACGGGCCCATCGCCGGTGTTGGCGAGCAGGCAGATCCAGTCGGCCTGCGTGCCGTTGGTGATCCACATCTTGCCGCCGTTGATGACGTAGTCGTCGCCGTCGGAGCGCGCATTGGTCTTGATCGAGGCGACGTCGGAGCCCGCGCCGGGCTCGGAGACGCCGATGCAGGCGACGTAGTCGCCCGCGACCGACGGCGCCAAAAACTCGCGGCGCACCTCGTCCGAGCCGAAGCGCGCCAAGGCCGGCGTCGCCATGTCGGTCTGTACGCCGATCGCCATCGGCACGCCGCCGCACCTGATCGCGCCCAGCTCCTCCGCCATCATCAGCGCGTAGGAATAGTCGAGCCCGCTGCCGCCGAACTCGACCGGCTTGTTGAGGCCGAGGAAGCCGAGGCTGCCCATCTTCTTGAACAGCTCGTGCGCCGGGAAGATGTCGGCCTTCTCCCACTCATCGACGTGAGGATTGATCTCGTTGGCGATGAATTTTTGCAAGCTACGGCGGATTTCGTCGTGGTCGGCAGTGAACAACATTTGACCTTAGGCTCCGATAGCACGGTTACTTTCAGTACGTCCTGGCCGGGCCCGTCCCGGGCATGACGACGAATACTTTCACAACCCCATCTGGCGGCTGGCGAGATCCTTCATGATCTCCTCGGTGCCGCCACCGATGGCGTTGACCTTGACCTCGCGGTAGATGCGCTCGGCCTTGATGCCGCGCATGAAGCCGGCGCCGCCGAAAATCTGCACCGCTTCCGAGGCGCAGAATGCCATGGTTTGCGTGGCCTGGTTCTTCATCATGCAGATTTCGGCGACCGGGCTTTCGCCCTGCTCCAGCCGCCACGCCAGCATCTCCAGCATGGCCTGCGAGGCCGCCACCTTCTGCGCCATGTCGACGATCTTGTGGCGGATCACCTGGTGCTGCGCGATCGGCTTGCCGAACGTCTTGCGCTCCCTGGCGTAGGCGATCGCCTCCTCGACGCAGACCCGCGCAAACGCGGTGCAGCCGGCCGCCATGCCCATGCGCTCACTGTTGAAGTTGTGCATGATGAGCTTGAAGCCGGCGCCCTCCTCGCCGATCAGGTTTTCGGCCGGCACGCGGCATTCGTCGAAATGCAGCGTCGCGGTGTCGGACGCCCACCAACCCATCTTCTTCAATTTGGTCCGCGACAGGCCGGGGGTCGAACCCTCGATCAGGAGCAGGCTGACGCCGCCGGGTCCCTCGCCGCCGGTGCGCACGGCGACCGTCAGATAGTCGGCGCGCACACCCGAGGTGATGAAGGTCTTTTCGCCGGAGACGACGTAGTGATCGCCGTCGCGGCGCGCCCTGGTGCGGAGGTTGGCGACGTCGGATCCGCCGCTCGGCTCGGTGATCGCCAGCGCCGAGATCTTCTCGCCCGAGAGGATTTGCGGCAGCACCCTTGCCTTGACCTCGGGCCGGGCCGCGCGCGCAATCGGCGGCGAGCCGATGGTGTGGCTCATCAGGCTGGCGCTGACGCCGCCGGCGCCGGCCCGCGCCAACTCCTGCGAGGCCACGATCTTCATGAACTGGTCGGCTGCGACGCCGCCATATTCCTCGGGGAAGCCGAGCCCCAGGAGCCCGATCTCGGCAGCCTTGCGGTACAGCGTGCGCGGGAATTCGCCGGCCTCGTCCCATTCATGGGCGTAAGGCTCGATCTCCTTCTCGACGAAGCGGCGCATCGCGTCGCGGAAGGCATCGTGCTCGGCGGTATAGAAGGGACTCTTCATCGCTTGGCGCTTTCGCTGGCTGCGATTCCTGCTGGCGGCCAAGATGGACGGAACCGGCGCGACCGCCTTGCGTCAAGTGGCTGGCCGCTCTCGCCGCGCCCGATCAAGCCACGACCTAGCAACTCAACGCAAGACAGCTCTTGCCGCTCAAGCCCCAACTCACCGCCAAAAAGAAGCTTTGTTTCAGACTCAGGCTGGCCCATCGGGCCGGCCTGGCCATGTTGCACGGCGCTAAGAGCGAAGACGGCGTCAGTCCGCCGGCGGAGGAAGGTTTGCCAGTTCGCTACTACGACTGGATCGCCCATCACTGTCTCCGCACGCCCGGCAAGACGGCGGTCGTGGACCTCGCGAGCGGGCGCCGGTTCAGCTATGCCCAATTCGACGCGCGCATCTCCCGTCTCGCCACCCATCTGCGCGACCGCCTGAAGGTCTCGCGCGGCGACCGCGTCGCGGTGCTCGCGCTGAATACGACGGATACGCTCGAGGTGCAGTTCGCCTGCGGGCGGCTCGGCGCCGTGTTCCTGCCGCTCAACGTTCGCCTCACCGTCCCCGAACTGCAGTTCATCGTCGGAGATTCCACTCCGAAGGTGATGATCCACGATGATGATCTCGCCGAGACCGCGCTTGCCGTCGCGAGGCTCTGCGGCGTCGCCTCGACGCTGCTGCTCGGTCCGGGCGGCAGCTACGAATCCGGCATCGCCGCCGCGAGGCCGCTCGACCGGTTCGAGGAGGTCACGCTCGATGACGTCTCGACCATCATGTACACCTCGGGCACCACGGGCCATCCCAAGGGCGCGACCATCACCCATGGCATGACCTTCTGGAACTGCGTCAATCTCGGCGGCCCGGCCTATATCTCGCCGTCCACGGTGCTGCTCACCGTGCTGCCGCTGTTCCACACCGGCGGGCTGAATTGCTACACCAACCCCGCGCTGCACGCCGGTGGCACCGTGCTGATCATGCGCGCCTTCGATCCCGGCCAGGCGCTCGCGCTGATCGGCGATCCCGCGCAGGGCATCAACGTGTTCTTCGGCGTGCCCGCGATCTACCAGTTCATGGCGCAGCATCCGGCCTTCGCGGCGACCGATCTCAGCCGCCTGGTCATCGGCGGCGTCGGCGGCGCGCCGATGCCGGTGCCGCTGTTGAAGGCGTGGGAAGCCCGCGGCGTCGCGCTGCAGCAGGGCTATGGCATGACCGAGACTTCGCCTGCCGTGCTGGTGCTCGACCGCGAGGACGCGGCGCGCAAGGCCGGCTCGGCCGGCAAGCCGGTGCTGCACACCGAGGTCAGGATCGTGCGGCCCGACGGCAACGATGCCGAGGTCGGCGAACTCGGCGAACTCTGGGTCAAGGGGCCGAACGTCACGCCCGGCTACTGGAACCGGCCGGAGGCCAACAAATCCTCCTTCACCGACGGCTGGCTGCACACCGGCGACGCCACGCGCATGGACGAGGAAGGTTTCTACTACATCGTCGACCGCTGGAAGGACATGTACATCTCGGGCGGCGAGAACGTCTATCCGGCCGAGGTCGAGAATGTCCTGCACCAGCTGGACGCGATCGCGGAAGCCGCCGTGATCGGGATTCCCGACCCGCAATGGGGCGAGGTCGGCATGGCCATCGTGGCGGTCAAGCCCGGCGGCAGGGTGACCGAGGCAGACGTACTGGCGCACTGCGCCGCCAATCTCGCGCGCTTCAAGTGCCCGCGCCAGGTCCGCTTCGTCGATGCGCTGCCGCGCAACGCCACCGGCAAGATCCACAAGCCGACCCTGCGCAAGGACTTTTCCGTCGCCTCCGAGACCGACAACTCCGCTGCCAGGACCGCCAACGCCTGATCGTTGAGGTCCTGGGTTGTTCAGGCCGGCAGAAACAACGCGAACGGCTCGTCCACCGTGCGTCGCAGATGATCGCGATAAACCGCATAGTTGACGTTGTCGGGCGCGATCCGGCCGAGCGTCGGAGTCTTGACGTTCCGGAACGGAACGAAGGCGATCGGCGCCGCGATCGGCGTCAGTTGCGATCCCGGACCGGCGCGCAGCGTCGAGATGATGCCGTACATCTCGCCCGTGACGGTCGGCCGCGACACCGTGATCACCCGGTGCTGGCCGTGCTTGTTGATGACGAGATAGATGAAGCCGGACTGATGGGGGACCGCGACCTCGCCGGCATGCTCGTAGGCCGCATCCGTCCGCTCGCCCTCGCGAAAGACGAGTGAGGAGACTTTTGGCTCCCACACGATCTCGGTGCGGTAGGCGAAGATCGCCTCCTTGTCGCCGAAGGAGGGACGCAGCGTGACGTAGACGTCCTCGAGCCATGTCACCGCGCGGTGCGAATAGGAGCCGAGACTGTCCGGCGCGACGTCGTTGCCGGACGACGGCGCCACGGCCGCCGCAACGGCGTTCCTGCGCAGGGACACACCCAGCGCCTGCTCCAGCCGCACCGTGGTCGCCAGCGTGAACGGGCGGCGGCCGCCGAGCACCTTTTCCAGCGTCGACAGGCTGAGCCTGGCTTGCTCGGCAAGCGCCTGCCGGGAGATGCGGCGTTTGGCGAGCTCCTCGCGAATCGTCTCGGCAATTTCGCGGCTTTGCTCGTCCGAGAGCTGCTTGTCCGGCGTATGCATCGGTGCCCCTGCTCCAATGCCGGCATCCTAGCAGACGTACAAATCAGCACAAAACCGCACGGGGCCGTCTTTGCGGCCATGCACAGGGACGGACGGCGGCAAGACATTGCCGATCATTCTGCTCGCGAAACAGCCCCGCCCCGGACGAAGCTGCGAGCCAGCAGACATCACTCGGGAGCAGGCACCATGAGCAGCTATGACGACGGCACCTTCGACGAGATCGAAAGCCACGAGCACCCCATGCTGGGGCGACTGATCCGGCTTGGGCTGTTTCTCCTGATCCAGGGCATTGCCGTGATCCTGGTCGCCTTCGTCGCCCTGCTGGTCAGCTTCGAGCCCGGCTGGTCGGCGACATCGGAGCAGGCGAGCCTGCTGCAGCCCGGCGACGCCCGCTCCGGCACGCTGCTGCTGAAGGACGACGGCATCACCAGCGAGGCGACGCGGCTCGGCATCGACGTCGACATCACCGTCTCCGGCCCGACGCTGCGCGCCCGCGTCACCCAGGTGTTCCGCAACCCCACCAAAGACTGGGTCGAAGCGACCTACGTCTATCCGCTCGCCGCAAACAGCGCCGTCGATACCCTGAAGATGGTGGTCGGCGATCGCATCATCGTCGGCGACATCAAGGAGCGGCGGCAGGCGCGCGCGATCTACGAGCAAGCGCGCCGCGCCGGCCAGAAGGCGGCCCTGACCGAGCAGGAGCGGTCGAACATCTTCACCAACTCGGTCGCCAATGTCGGCCCCGGCGAAACCGTGCTGGTGCAGATCGAGTATCAGGAGCCGGTGCACCAGTCCGGCAACGAGTATTCGCTGCGGGTGCCGCTGGTGGTTGGGCCGCGCTACAATCCGGCGCCGGTGGTGCAGGGCGTCGACTTCCGGCCCGACGGCTCCGGCTGGGGCTCGACCACGACCGATCCGGTGCCGGACCGCAAGCGCATCTCGCCGCCGGTGCTCCATCCGGCAAAGCATCCGCCGATCAATCCGACCAGCATCACCGTGCGCCTGCAGGCCGGCTTTGCGCTCGGCGAGGTCAGGAGCCATCACCACGCCGTCAAGATCGACGATCGCGATGCGACCAGCCGCGTCGTGACGCTCGCCGACGGCGCCGTTCCGGCCGACCGCGACTTCGAGCTGACCTGGAAGCCTGCCGCGGAGAAGGCGCCGTCGGTCGGCCTGTTCCGCGAACACGTCGGAGATTCCGACTATCTGCTCGCCTTCGTCACGCCGCCGGCACTCGAGCGAACCGCCGAAAGACCGCTTCCGCGCGAGGTGGTGTTCGTGATCGACAATTCCGGTTCGATGGGCGGCACCTCCATCGTGCAGGCCAAGGCGAGCCTCTTGTACGCGCTCGGCCGCCTGCAGCCGACCGACCGCTTCAACGTCATCCGCTTCGACGACACCATGGACGTGCTGTTTGCGACCTCGGTGCCGGCCGACGCCGAGCACCTCGCGCGCGCCACCTCCTTCGTGGGCGACCTGCAGGCGCGCGGCGGCACCGAGATGGTGCCGGCGATGCGGGCCGCGCTGACCGACAAGCTCGGCGAGACCGGCATGGTCCGCCAGGTCGTCTTCCTGACCGACGGCGCGATCGGCAACGAGCAGCAATTGTTCGAGACCATCACGGCGCTGCACGGCCGCTCGCGCATCTTCATGGTCGGCATCGGCTCTGCGCCCAACACCTATCTGATGACGCGCGCCGCCGAGCTCGGCCGCGGCGCCTTCACCCATATCGGCTCGGTCGAACAGGTCGAGGATCGCATGCGGGGCCTGTTCGCCAAGCTGGAGAATCCGGCCGTCACCGGCCTCGGCGTCAGGTTTACGGACGCCAGCGCCGACGTCACCCCGGCGATCGTTCCCGACGTCTATCGCGACGAGCCGCTGGTGCTCGCCGCAAGGCTCGACAGGCTCGACGGCGCGATCGAGATCAAGGGCCGCATCGGTGACCGTCCGTGGTCCGTCACCCTGCCGCTGCAGAACGCCGCCGAAGGCAAGGGCCTGTCAAAGCTCTGGGCGCGACGCAAGATCGGCGACGCCGAGGTGGCGCGCACCATGCGCGAGACGAGCCCCGAGGACGCCGACAAGATCATTTTGGCGCTGGCGCTGGAGCATCAGCTCGTCACCCGCCTCACCAGCCTCGTCGCCGTCGACAGGACGCCGAGCCGCCCGGAAGGCGAGCCGCTGAAGCTCAGCGAGCTGCCGATCAACCTGCCCGCGGGCTGGGACTTTGAAAAAGTGTTCGGCGAGCATCCGCAGACGGTGCCGACGCAACTCCGGGAGCGTCATGCCGACGCAGGCCGTCAGTCCACGGCGCGGCGGCCGACGCCCGCGGCCCAGTCCGACACGGTGCGGCTGCCGAAGACCGCAACCCCTGCCGAGCTGAAGATGATCGCAGGCCTGATCCTGCTCGCCCTCAGCCTGATCCTGTTTGCATTCAACCGGCGTCAGCCCCTTGCTCACTGATGCCGGCTGAAGGAGGAGCCCCCCCGACTCCTCCGGCTCAGCGCGCGCGGCTGCCCGTCCCCACCCCAACGGCCGCGCGCGCGTTTTTTTGAACGCACAGTGTCTCCCGAGAATTCGGGACGGCAATGACGGGAGTGTCGCAAATATGCCTCGCCTCATCCC
>NZ_JAGWUA010000119.1 GCF_028868675.1 Bradyrhizobium sp. | reverse complement strand
ATCGAATACGTCGCGGACTGGGTGATCGACGATCTGCCGCAGGACATCGCCACGCCCCACGGCACCATCACCACCATCCCCTATTCGGTGGAGACCAACGACATCGTCATCCATGCGCTGCAGCATCTGCCCTCCGAGCAGTTCCTGAAGCGCTGCACCGACCAGTTCGACCGTCTCTATCTCGAAGGCGCCGACAATGCACGGGTGATGGCGATCTCGATCCATCCCTACATCACCGGCGTGCCGCACCGGATCAAGTATCTGGAGGCGCTGCTCGACCATGTCATCAGCCATGATGGCGTGGCGCTGATGACCGCGAGCGAGATCGGCGACTGGTACCGCGCCGAGATGGCGGGCACATAGGGCCGTATTGCGGATCCACACCGATCGGCCCCTGACCGTGATCGCTCGATCCAAGAGGCTCGCCGTTGACGCCGGCGGGCCGAACGTCAGGCAGACATCGCCTTCCGGCCTTTGCCTCGATACGCGAGCCAGCCCAAACCGCAGAAGCCAAGGATCGTCATGGCCCATGTGGAGGGTTCAGGTACCGAAGCGACCGTGGTGACGATCGGGTCCATCGTCCCCGTGAACGTCCCGCCGCCAACGCCGGGTTTTATGCCGGCGTCGTTCGAAGAGCGGTTATCCAGGAATTCGAATGGGCCGCTGATGACGATCGGGTCGGCCAAAGCGCAGGTGGGGAGGAAAATGGACGCCAGGGATCCGAAAACAACGGGATAGTTTCGCATGTTCGCAACTCCCCTCTTGAAGACATTCTTTGGCGTTTGCTCTCGCTATTGGGTTTTCGGCGGCGCTTCCGGCGTAGCCGTCAGCAGCGCGATCTTCCAATCGTCGCCGGACCTGGTGAGGACGGCTCCCCAGTGCAGCTTGAGGTCCTTGGTCTCGGACTGCGATTTGATGTGAAGCGTAACCTCGCCATAGTCATAGACCACGTCACCAATTCTCCGAGCGTCGGCGACGGAGATGTCTTCCTTCTGGGCGCCGGATTTGATGCTGCTTTCGCGATGGCGCTGTATTGCCTCCCTGCCCTTGAACATCCCGGCCGGAATCTGAAACACGGCATCCTCGGTGAAGAGCTCGGCGATCTTTGCTGCGTCTTTCGATGCCGTTGCCTGCTCGTATTTGGATGTGACCGCGCTGGCTATTGCCATGGCGTCGTCGGCAGCGAGCGCCGAGGCATTTAAGCCGCAAAAAGCGAAGGCAACGCCGGCGCTCGCGGCGACGGCGGGAATGGTTCTCATGACGACCTCCTCGATATCCGTCGCGGCGGCACGACGACCGCAACGCGTGTATGCACGGATGCCGAGTTGAGGCCGCGTGCGCGGCCCTCTTCGGCAGCCGACCGTCGCAACGCGCGATACTGCCGCCTCGTTCGATCCCGCACATGGCCCGAACGGGGTAGGTTTCCTTCAAATTCGATTGACAAGGGTGCGCGCGGTCGCTTCGATCCCGGCGGGAGGCGCGTCGTGGTTGATTTCGACATTTTGTCGATTGTGGCCGCGCTCAATGCGGCATCACTCGACCCCGATCAGTGGCAGCCCGCGCTCGAACTGATCCAGAGGGCCACGCGCTCCTTCGGAGTCATCATGTTCCCGGTCGTTGGTACGCTACCGTACCTGGCGACGCGGTCGATGGGAGAAAGCTTCGAGCGCTATGTTCGCGAGGGCTGGAACCACCGAGACGAGCGATATCGGGGGATAGGCAAGCTCGTTCAGTCGGGTCTGTTTACCGACGCCGATATCATGCCCGAACACAATTTGCGAAGGAGCCCCTACTATCAGGATTTCCTGGCCGGCTGCAATTTGAAGGGCTATGCGGCGGTTCGCGTTGGGAGCGGTGATCCGATCTGGGCGCTGACGCTGCATCGCACCCTGACGCAGGATCACTTCTCCGAAAGCGAACTGGACGCGCTTCGGAATCTCTCGACACATCTCGATGGCGTGGCTGAGGTCGCCAGCGCGCTTGGCTTGGCACGCGGCTCGGCGTCGCTGTCCGCTTTCGACGTTGCGGGCAAAGCTGCAATTCTCTTCGACCGTGCCGGCGACGTGGTTCGGGTCAATCAGCTGGCCGAGAAGTTGCTGGACGAGGACACCAGGATCGTCGAACGCCGTCTCGTTTCCAGCGACAGAGCCGCGACCGAACGCTTCGCACGTGCTCTGAATGGATTGCTATGGTCAACTGAATCGGCCGGAGCAGCCCGGGTCAATTTCCCACGACGCGGACGAAACCCGATTACGGTGTATCTGATGCGGAGCTTTCAACTGGCGGATACACCGCTGTCCGCGTTCCATGCGCTTGCCATATTCGCCGATCCCGACGCGCGGCTCGTGCCCGAGATGCAGGCGATCCAGGCAGCTCTTGGACTGACGCCGGCTGAGGCTCGGCTGGTCATCGGGCTGCAAGCGGGCATGGATCTCCAGTCCCAGGCGTCATCTCTCGGGATCTCGCGCGAAACGGCGAAGAAGCACCTGCAAGGCATATTTGCCAAGACGGGATGCCGCCGACAGTCCGAACTCGTTGCGATGTTGGCAAATTTCCTGCCGCGTCAAGGTGGCTGAGGTGAAGAGCGGACGCTGACCTAGAGCATCGGCAAAGCCTGCTTTCTGGAGCGCGACGGTCGCCGCTACAATCGAGGTTCCCCCTGCGGCATGGCCGCATGGTCCGCGCGCTATCTCTCCCGTTGTCCCGGGTGCTGCGGGCTCAGCCAATCCGCCAGATCGGACGTCACCTCGTCCTGCCGCGCCCTGCGCAGCAAGATCTCCCGCTCCCTACCCGGCGGCAGATCCCGGGCCAACTCCCGCGCCCTGTCGGCCGCATCCAGCAACCGCGCCTGCAGCGATTGCGCCTGCCTGGTTCGCTTACGCCTGATCGTCATGTCCACTTTCGAAAGAGCGCAGCGAAGCGCCCCCGGCTGGAAACCGCTGACGCGCGCGCAAATATCTGTCCTCAGCCGGTGACGGCAAGACAATACCCTTCCCCGGAAAAGGTTCCCGTTCAGAGATGACCCGTCAAAGATCGAACTGGCCCCGGCGTTCGTCGGCAGACGGCCGCGGGGAAGGTCGGGCAGTCCCCGCCGGGGACGGGTGTCGGTCAGCCCGTCAGTACTGCCTGATCGCGGACCGCCACATGATCCAGACCGCCGTGGCGATCAGGCCAAAGCTCCCCAGCACGAGAAAGGTCGACGAGAAGCCCAGCGCCTGCGCGATCCAGCCGCCGATCGCCGGACTGGATGCAGCGCCCGCGCCCTGCACCGTGATGACCGCTCCCTGCGCGAGATTGACACGACCGGTTCCGTAGAGCGATCGCGCGACCATGCCCGGCACCGCCACGCTTTGCAGGCCGGTGCCGATGCCGTCGAGTATCTCGATCGGAATCACGCCCCACCAGCCGGCCAGGAAATAGGCGAGAACCCCGCGCAGCGGCAACACCAGGAACGAAGCCAGCATGATCAGCCAGTAGTTGCGCTTCTCCGCAACCCGCATGGCAACGATAGAGGCAACGACCATGACGCCTTGCGCGACGACCACGGTGGTGGCGACAAAGCCAGGCCCGTTGGCGTGGCTTTTCGCGACGGCCGACATGCCATACAGGGGGACGATCGCCGCGTTGCCGAGATGAAAGACGGCGAGCGCCAGTGCGAGCACAAGGAGCGGCTTGTGGCGGAGCAGCACGGTCAAGCCGCTCGGCCGGCTTTCCGGATCGTCCTCCTTGCTGCCGCGCGCCGAACGATCGTCGATCGAGCCGGGCGAAATCATGAAGACGCAGGCGATCGTGATCGCTCCGAACAATGCCGCAAGGAGAAAGACCGCGAAATAACCGAACTGCAAACCCAACAAGCCCGAGGTCGCCGCACCCACCATGTTGCCGGCGTGATTGAATGCCTGGTTCCGACCGTTCTGACGGTTGAAGCCCTTCTGACCGACGATTCCGAGCGTCATGCCGGTCACGGCAGGAACGATCGCGGCTCCGGCGATCGACGTTGCGATCTGCGAGATCGTCACCGCCCAGAAATTCTGCCAGACCAGGATGATCGACGACGCCGCGACCACCGCAACGCCGGGCACCATCACCCAGATGCGCTTGTGACGCGACGCATCGATCAACGCACCGACCGGCGTGGCGATCAGCATGCCGGCGATGTTGCCGATCGTCATGGCCGTGCCGATCATGCCGCTCGCCCAGCCGCGTTCGAGCAGGAACACGCCGAGGAAGGGGCCGATGCCGGACTGCATGTCGGCCATGAAGAAGTTCACGCCGAGCAGCGGCCAGAGACGCGTCATTCCCTCATGTCGTCGCGCACTGGCCATCGATGCTGGGCCCAAGCCGCACCCGAACGGGCGGCACTGGCTATAACGGCTGGTCCAAGCGCGCGGTTCGTCCCGGAATTTGCGTCATCCATCGCCGCGGCAACCGGTCAGCGGCTGCCGTCACTCGGTCCAATCAAAACCGGCTGGCCCCGGATCGGCGTCCGCCCCTCTGCTCTCCGGACGTCGCCTTAGCGGGACCTGGACCTGGTGCGCCTTGAAGGTGATCCCGCCGACCGACCGGTCCATGATCTCGGCAATGCGTGAAACCGGATATCGACCCGCCAGCGATTTCAGGCGAGCCACATCCTGAGGCGTCCAGCGTCGGCCCATGTCCTCAGACTCCTGCAGCAATTCCGCAGGCCTTGAAGTCGGGAAAGACCGGAAAGTTCCAACGGGCCAGCGCGCCGAGGTCGGGCGATTGTCGGAGGCCGGGGCGGCGCATTCGCGGTGGGCCGCCGATCGACCGCGGGAGCCGCCGTTCCCGTTCATGAACATTGAGAACGGGGGCGCCTCTCCGCTGCGGGCGGGGAGCGAAGCGGAACGGAACGCGTTGAATGTCCGAGGTTTGGCGCCATCAACGGAGGCACGATGGATCTGCAATCGATATTCGAACGGCTCGATCGCCTGTTCGCCTGGGTGCCATCCTGGTTCACGGGCCTTGCGATGGTCATCGTGGCAATTCTGGTGGCGTTGTTCCTCCACAAGCTCTGCACCGGGTTCGTCAGACGAACCGCCGGAACCCGGTTTTCGGTGGTCAATCCCTTCCTGGATCGCATCCTGGGTCCGACCCGCCTCGCCTTCTGTCTTCTTGCAGTCGCACTCGTGATGCCGCTCGCGCCGCTCGACGACGACATCCGCCAGCCCCTCACGCATCTCTTCGTCGTCGCGTTCATCGCGCTGCTGGGCTGGATATCGGTCCGCGTCGTCGACATGAGCGCGGCGCGCTATCTGCAGAGCTTTCGCGACGTCACCGAAAATTTCGTCGCCCGCAAGCATGTCACCCAGGTGCGCGTGTTCAAGCGCGTGACCGATACCGTCGTCGTCATCTTCGCCGCGTCCGCCGCACTGATGACGTTCGATTCCGTCCGGCAATACGGCATCAGCCTGTTCGCTTCCGCCGGCGCGGCTGGCCTGATCGTCGGCCTTGCGGCGCGGCCCCTGCTCAGCAACCTGATTGCCGGCATGCAGATCGCGATCACCCAGCCAATCCGCATCGAGGATGCAGTGATCATCGAGAACGAGTGGGGCTGGGTCGAAGACATCGCATCGACCTATGTCGTCGTGCGTCTCTGGGATTGGCGGCGAATGGTCGTGCCGCTCTCCTACTTCATCGAAAAGCCGTTCCAGAACTGGACTCGCGATACCGCCTCCTTGATCGGCTCGATCGCGCTCTACGTCGATTACCGGGCCGACGTCGCGCGCATCCGTCGGAAGCTGGAAGAGGCGGCAAAAGAATCCAGGCTGTGGGACGGCGCCGTGGTCAACCTGCAGGTCATCGATGCCGACGCACGCACCATCCAGCTCCGGGCTCTCGTCAGCGCGAGAAATGCGCCGCAATCCTGGGATCTGCGGTGCGAAATCCGGGAAAAGCTCGTGGCCTACATCCGCGACGAACTGCCGGATGCACTGCCCCGCGACCGCGCCATCCTGATGGTGCCGGATCGCAGCGAGGACACGGACGCGCGCGCCTTCCAGCTGGCGGAGAGCCGCCGCGCGAACGCCCACGGCTGAACGGGCGCCACCTCGTCCGTCCCCGGGACCAAAGTGCGCGCCCGCGCGTAGCCTCATCGCTACCCCCAGATCGAGGTGACCGCCTTGGACGCTCGCCCCACGGAGCGGAGCCGCTCGTCCGCAACGCCGCGAACGCTTCGTGACCGCCTGCGCGAACATTGGCTGCTGGCGACGGCCGTGCCAGTCGTGATTTTCATCGCCGCGGTGGGAGGAATTGCCTATTGGCTCAGCGTCCGCGACTATGAATCGACCGACGATGCCTTCGTCGCGGCGCGCAGCTTCTCGATCGCACCGAAGGTCGGCGGCTACCTCGTCGAGGTCCCCGTTACCGATAACCAGCATGTCGATGCCGGACAGCTGATCGCCGAAATCGACGACCGCGATTACCGGATCGCGCTGGATCAGGCCCTGGCCCAGGTCGCCGCGGCCGACGCCAACATCGACAACATCCAGGCGCAGATCGACAGCCAGCGCCAGCAGATCGACCAGGCTCGCGCACAGGTGGAGCAAGCCGAAGCGCAACAGAAGTTCGCCGAGCAGGAGGAGAACCGCGCCAGGGATCTGCTCCAGAAGGGAGCCGGCACGGTCCAGCGCGAGCAGCAGACCCGCTCGGACCTGCAGTCGCAGCAGGCCAACACGGCGCGAACGAAAGCGGCCCTGATCGCGGCCGAACTCGGCATCAAGACCCTCGACGCCCAGCTCGAGGGCGCGCGCGCCTCGCTCAGGCAGGCGCAAGCCCAGGTGGACCAGGCCAGGCTCAATCTGGCCTATACGAAGGTGACGGCGGCGCAGCCCGGCCGCGTGGTCAAGCTCTCGGCTGCCGTCGGGGCGTTCGCGACCGCCGGCCAGAGTCTCGCGATGTTCGTGCCGGATCGAATCTGGATCGTCGCGAACTACAAGGAAACACAGCTTCGCGACATGCGGCCGGGCCAGCCCGTCGAATTCACGATCGACGCCTACCCCGGACGAAAGCTGACGGGACGCGTCGAGTCGGTGCAGCCCGGTTCGGGCACCGCCTTCAGCCTGCTGCCGGCCGAAAACGCCACCGGCAATTTCGTCAAGGTCGTGCAGCGCGTGCCGGTCAAGATCGTGGTGGACCACTGGCCGGCCGACATCGCGATCGGACCGGGCATGTCCGTCGTGCCCTGGACGAAGGTGCGATGACGGAGACCGTCCGCGGAGATGCGGCCGGCGGCTGGTCGCCGGAACGGTCCGCGGCCGGCGGGCACAACCCCTATCTGATCGCCTTCGTCGTTTCGATTGCGACCTTCATGGAGGTTCTGGATACGACGATCGCCAACGTGGCGCTGCGCTACATCGCGGGCGGGCTCGCCATCGGCCTGGACGAGAGCACCTACGTCATCACCAGCTATCTCGTGGCGAACGCCATCGTGCTGTCCATTTCCGGCTGGCTGTCGACCGTCATCGGCCGCAAGCGCTTCTACATGATCTGCGTCGCCGTGTTCTCGGTTGCCTCCCTGCTGTGCGGTCTTGCCTGGAATCTGCAGGCCCTGGTGCTGTTCCGCGTCCTGCAGGGCCTCGGCGGCGGCGGCATGGCGACCAGCGAACAGGCCATTCTCGCCGACTCCTTTCCGCCCGAGAAGCGCGGCCAGGCGTTCGCGATCTACGGCATCGCGGTCGTGGTCGCGCCCGTCATCGGTCCGACCCTCGGCGGCTGGATCGCCGACACCTATTCCTGGCATTGGGTGTTCCTCATCAACGTGCCGATGGGCCTGTTGTCGCTCTTCCTGGTCGGCACGCTCGTGAACGAGCCATCGGGCGCGGAACGCGAGCGTGAGGCGCTGCTGAGCAAGGGGCTGCGGGTCGACTATGTCGGCTTCGTGCTGGTCGCGGTCGGGCTGGGCTCGCTCGAATACGTGCTCGACGAAGGGCAGCGCAACGACTGGTTCGGATCGAGCATGATCACGGCTTTCGCGATCACGGCGGCTTTCTGCCTAGCCAGTCTCGCGATCTGGGAGCTCCTGCAGGAGTATCCCATCATCGATGTACGGCTGCTCGGGCGGCGGCAATTCGGCGGCTGCTTTCTCGCCATGCTCGGCACCGGCGCCATCGTCATCGCGACCACCCAGATCCTGCCGCAGCTGTTGCAGACCGAGCTGAACTACACCGCCATGCTCGCAGGCCTCGTTCTCTCCCCCGGCGGCCTCGTGACCATGGCGATGATGCCGGTGACGGGACGACTGATCGGCTCGGTGCAGCCGAAATATTTGATCGCGGCGGGGGCGGCGATCGCCGCGCTGTCGATGTGGCATCTGACCGGCATCAACGGCGAGATCAGCTATGGATACGCGGCGATGTCGCGCATCTATCTCGCGATCGGACTTCCCCTGCTCTTCCTCCCCATCACCACCGCGTCCTATGACGGCGTTCCCCCCGACAAGACCAACCAGGCCTCGGCCCTGATCAATGTCGCGCGCAACCTCGGCGGGTCGATGGGCGTGGCCCTGGTGCAGACCGTGCTGGCGCAGCGTCAGCAGTTTCACCAGGCCCGGCTGGTCGAACACATCGTTCCATCCGATGTCGGCTATCAGCAGACGATCGATACGATGACACAGTACTTCCGCGCGCAGGGCTCCAGCGCATCGGACGCCGCATCACAGGCGATCGCCTGGGTCGGGCAGACCCTGCAGCATCAGGTCGATCTGCTCGCCTATATCGACGCGTTCTGGACGCTTGCGATCATCGGGACGATCATGGTTCCGATCGCACTCTCGCTGCGGTCCATCGATCTCACCGCGGCCCCGCGAGGCCACTGACGGCTTCCCGCCGCTCATCCAAGCACGGGCTCGCCCGTTTCCTGCCCGGGCACGCTCACGTGGGCAAATCACCGGAGCTCCCGGATCGCCGCCGCGGCTAATGCGATCGCCCACGCCTTGCCAAGATCGTCCTGATCGGAAGCCGGCCAGGCTCGGCGCTCAGGCGCCACCGGGACGGAACACGCGGCAGACATCCGCCCTCGCCTCGATGCGTCCGGCGCCGATCAGGTCGAGGCAATAGGGAATGGCGGGAAAGACCGCGTTGAGGCACAGCTCGATCGAGGACGGACGGCCCGGCAGGTTGACGATCAGGCACTTGCCGCGCGTGCCGGCGGTCTGCCGCGACAGGATCGCGGTCGGCACCTGCTCCAGGCTCTTCTGCCGCATCAACTCGCCGAAGCCGGCGAGCTCGCGCGTGATGACGGCGCGGGTCGCCTCGGGCGTGAGATCGCGCGGCGCGGGGCCCGTTCCGCCCGTCGTCAGCACGAGACCGCAGCCGTCGCGATCCGCCATCTCGGTCAGCGCCGCGGCGACGCTCTCGACGCCATCGGGCACGATCTTGACGATCGGGGTCCAGGGCGAACTGATGACCTTGTCCAGGAAGGCGTGGATGGCCTTGCCGCTCTCGTCCCGATATTCGCCGCGGCTGGCGCGGTCGGAGATCGTGAGGATACCGATCCGCACCAATTCCGTAACACCTTCACTCTGACTCGAGCCGCTCATTCCACACTCCGCAAGGCAAGTCTATTGGCCTGACACCGGCCTCCTTATGCGGTCGGAACAGGCGCGGCTCTTTGCTTTCGGACAAATTCCGAATACTGGCCCGCCGGCACTATCGCAGGTGCTGCAGCCAGCGCTCGACTGCGTCGGGGTCGGGAGGCAGTTCGGTCGCCAATCCGCCAGCAAAGCCGCGCCAGACATCGAGGCCCTGCCGGGGCACGCCGATCACGACCGGAATGCCGCGGCCGATCGCTCCGGCGACGAGGTCGCGCAAGCCGCCGCCCTGGCATTCGGCCTTGCCAAACTTGTTGAGCACGAGAACGTCGGGCGCCCGCGCCAGGCTTCCCTCGACCCGCGCGGTCGCGTCCGCCAGCGCCGCCTGATCCAGCCGGCAGCCCGCCGCGCCGGAGCCGCGGTTTTCGAACAGGACGGTCCGGTGCCCCGAGGTCAGATCCTCCAGCAGCACGTTGCAGGGCTGATCGGTCTTCTCGAAGACCTGATGCTGCACGACGCCGGCGACCGCCAGGCCTGCCGCGCGCCAGCGATCCACCAGCGCCTGGAACAGGGCGCCGGGATAGGCCTCGTCCGGATAGACGATCGCGGCCACCGACCGGATCTGCCCGGACGATAGTTCCTCCGACAGCTCGGATGGCGCAACCGACATGCAGGCTCCACTTCCGTACGACAGGCGCCCTCGCCCTTCGCCACGCGAACACAAGCGAGCCGGCCACGCAACGTCAAGGCCGAAATTGGCAACGGGCGATCCCCGCCGCGACGGTCCCGGATGGCTTTCCGACTTTATCGGCCCCCGCTCGCGGCCGGGATGACTTCGGTCAAGTACCGGCGGCGATTCCTGTACTCATATCTTTCCCGATATGCCGCGACGCCGGGCAACGGCGCGAGGAGCTGTGGTCATGGCGGAACGCTCGTTCAAGAAGGAAGTGGAGCTGCTGCGGCTCGGCGCCGGGCAGGAATTCAAGGGCGAAGGCATTCTGGCCGTCACCAAGGCGCTGCTGCAGTCCGGCGTCAACTACGTCGCGGGCTATCAGGGCGCGCCGATCTCGCATCTCGTCGACGTGCTGTCGGACGCTTCCGACATCCTCGACGAGCTCGGCATCCGCTTCGAGATGAGCGCCAACGAGGCGACCGCGGCGGCGACGCTGGCGGCGTCGGTGAACTACCCGCTGCGCGGCGCGGTCACCTTCAAGGGCGCGGTCGGCACCAACGTCGCCTCCGACGCGCTCGCCAACCTGTCCTCCAGCGGCGTCACCGGCGGCGCGCTGATCATTCTGGGCGAAGACTACGGCGAAGGCTCCTCCATCATGCAGGAGCGCAGCCACGCCTATGCGATGAAATCGCAGATCTGGCTGCTCGATCCGCGCCCGAACCTGCCCTCGATCGTGCGCGCGGTCGAGACCGGCTTTGCGCTCTCCGAAGCGTCGCACACGCCGGTGATGCTGGAATTGCGCATCCGCGCCTGCCACGTCTACGGCTCCTTCACCGCCAGGGACAATGTGCGGCCGGCTTTCACCATGCAGGATGCCCGCTCCTCGCCGCGGCGGGCCACCGATCGCATCGTGCTGCCGCCGGCGAGCTACCAGCACGAGCGGGAAAAGGTCGAGCAGCGCTGGCCCGCGGCGGTCAAGTTCATCCAGGACAACCGGCTGAACGAAATCTTCGACGGCGAGGCCGACGACATCGGCATCATCGTGCAGGGCGGCCTCTACAACACCGTGATGCGCGCGCTCAAGACCGTCGGCCTTGCGGATGCCTTCGGCGAGACGCGCGTGCCGGTTTATGTCCTCAACGTCACCTACCCGCTGGTCGATCCGGAGGTTCTCGGCTTCTGCGACGGCAAGCGCGCGGTGCTTCTGGTCGAGGAAGGCCAGCCGGAATTCATCGAGCACGCCATCAACACCATTTTGCGGCGCGCCGGCGCGCCGACGCGCTGCGAGGGCAAGGGCATGCTGCCGCTCGCGGGCGAGTACACCGGCGCCGTGGTCAAGGCCGGGCTCGTGAAGTTCCTGCAGGCCTGGCGCCCTGACCTGTTGCCGGCCTCGGCTGCGGCCGCAAACGCGGCGGTCGAGACCGCGATGGCGCTGGTGGCGCCGAACGTGCAGGGGCGGCCTCCGTCGTTCTGCACGGGCTGCCCGGAGCGCCCGATCTTCGCCGCCATCAAGCTCACGGAGCGCGAGCTCGGCCGGCACCACATCAGCTGCGACATCGGCTGCCACCTGTTCTCGGCGCTGCCGCCCTTCGAGATCGGCAACACCGTCATGGGCTACGGCCTCGGCGGCGCCGGCGCGGCCGCGCTGGCCTCCGCGGAAGGCAAGCGCGCGATCGCGATCCTCGGGGACGGCGGCTTCTGGCACAATGGCCTGGTCTCCTCCGTCGGCAATGCCGTGTTCAACAAGAGCGACGCGGTCCAGATCATCATCGACAACGGCTATTCGGCGGCGACCGGCGGGCAGGACATCATGTCCTCCGAAGCCGACAACCGCCAGCGCGCCACGCGCAACACCATCGAGCGCGCGGTGAGAGGCGTCGGCGTCGGCTGGGTCCGCACGATCTCGCGAACCTACGATCTCAGGCGGATGCGCGACGCGCTGAGAGAGGCGCTGCTGACGGCAACCAAGGGCCCGAAGGTGATCGTCGCCCGCTCCGAATGCATGCTGAACCGCCAGCGCCGCGAGCGGCCGCTCATGAACCAGAGGATCAAGGCGGGCTTACGCACCGTGCAGGAGCGGTTCGGCGTCGATCCCGACACCTGCACGGGCGACCATTCCTGCATTCGCCTGTCCGGCTGTCCGTCGCTGACGATTGCGCCAAATCCGGACCCGCTGCGGCGCGAGCCGGTGACGAAGGTCATGCAGTCCTGCGTCGGCTGCGGACTGTGCGGCGAGGTCGCGCATGCCGCGGTGCTCTGCCCGTCCTTCTATCGCGCCACAATCGTGAGCAATCCGTCCCGATGGGACCGCCTGCGCGCGGCCATCCGGAACCGCCTGATCTCCGCCCTGCAGCGGCGAATGGCACGATCGAGCGCAGCCGGAGCCCGGGCATGAGCAGCGCGACCTCGATCAACATCGCGATACTCGCCATGGGCGGCGAAGGCGGCGGCGTGCTCGCCGACTGGCTGGTGCGGATCGGCGAAAGCCACGGCTATCTCGCCCAGACCACCTCGGTGCCCGGCGTGTCGCAGCGGACGGGCGCGACAATCTACTATCTCGAGCTGTTTCCGATGAGCACCCGCCGCGGCGACGAACGCATGCCGGTGCTCGGCCTGATGCCGATGCCCGGCGACGTCGACCTCGTCGTCGCTTCCGAGTTGATGGAAGCCGGCCGCGCCATCCAGCGCGGCCTGGTGACGCCGGATCGCACCCATCTGGTGGCCTCGACGCATCGCGTCTATTCGATGACCGAACGCACGGCTCCCGCCGACGGACGGGTCGACGCGCAGTCCATCCTGAAGGCCTGCAACACCGCCGCGCGAAAACTCACGGGCTTCGACATGGCGAGGCTGGCGGAGGCGAACCGCAGCGTGATCAGCTCGGCGCTGCTCGGCGCGGTCGCGGGATCGCGCGCGCTCCCTTTCCCGCGCGAGGCCTATGAGGCGGCGATCCGCGCCGACGGCGTCGGCGTCAACGCAAGTCTCGCGGCATTCGCCGCGGCCTATTTGGCAGCCGAACAGCCGGCAGGCGCCGAGGCGGCGCGCGAACGGCAGGATGCGCCCGCCGGCCCCACAAATCTGCCGCTACCCGCCGGGCTTTCCGGCGAAGCACGGGCGGTTGCGATGCTGGGCGCGCAACGCGCAGCGGACTACCAGGACGAGGCCTATGCGCGGGACTATCTCGCGCGGCTCGCGCCCTTCGTCGCGCTCGCCCAACCCATGGGCGAGGCCGGACAGCAGCTCCTCGCGGAGGTCGCGCGGCAGCTTGCGCTCGGTATGACCTACGAGGACACGGTCCGGGTTGCGGAGCTCAAGATCCGCGACACGCGGTTCGACCGCGTGCGCTCCGAGATCGGCGCCGCTCCCGATCAGGTCGTCGAGATCGCTGAATTCATGCATCCCCGCCTCGAGGAGATCGCCGACACCATGCCGGCAGCAGTCGGACGCTGGATGCTGCGCAACGGATTCGCCAAGGCCCTCGTGACGCGGCTCGCCTCGCGCGGACGCATCGTGCGCACGAGCTCGCTCCGCGGCTTCCTGCTGCTCTATGGCGTGGCGTCGCTCAAGCGCTTCAGGCGCGGCGCGCTGCGCCACGACCGCGAGATGCGGTTCCTGGCGGGATGGCTCGACATCGTCCGCCAGGCGGCCGCGATCGATGCTTCGCTTGCTATCGGGTTCGCCCGCCTGCGCAACCTCGTCAAGGGATATGGCGACACGAGCGAGCGCGGGCACGCCAAATACCAGGCGATCTGCAGCTTCATGTCCGGCGAACTGCGCAATCCCTCGGCGCCGGCGATGCTGAAGACCCTGATTGCCGCGGCCGAGAAGGACGAAGCCGGCGCGGCGCTTCACACCGAGATGGAAAGACTGCGGCGAGAGATCGCAACCGCCGATCAAGGCACGACCGCGCTGCAGGCAGGGTGAGGCGGCGCGCCCGTCAATCGACGATATAGGCGGCCGAGCCGGTCGCGATCTGCTCGCCGGCGTCGTTGACGAGCTCCATATGGACCACCGCAACGCGGCCGCCGAGGCGCACGACGCGCCCCGTTGCAATGAAATATTGCCCGCGGCCGGGCCGCAGATAATCGACGCGCAGGTCGATGGTGCCGATGTTCGGGAATTGCGCCACCGTCACCGGCTCGGGCTTGGCGGTATAGGACGCCAGCGCGATCGCGAGGCCGCCGACCACGTCGAGCGCCGCCGAGATCACTCCGCCATGCAGGATCTGGCGGACGGGATTACCGACCAGCTCGGGCCGCATGTCGAATCTCAGCCGCGGCGCCTCGAGATCGAGCGATTCGAGCTTGAGACCGAGCACGCGGTTGAACGGGATCATGTGCTCGAAGGCGCGCCCGATTACCGCTTCAAAGCCCTCGGTTTCACCACTCGCCATGCCCACAATTCCTTCGACGAACGCCCGCTCGGCGCGCGGCCGATACCTAGCCAAGCGCGCGCCGCGCCGCAAGACGGCATTCGGCCGAACGCCCTCCCCGCTACGCTGCGTCGTCCCTCCGGGCTCAATTGCCCTCGAACACGGGCTTCTTCTTCGCGACGAACGCCTCGTAGGCGCGTTCGTAATCCTTGGTCTGCATGCAGATCGCCTGCGCCTGGGCCTCGGCCTCGATCGACTCGTCGACGCCCATGTTCCACTCCTGGTGGATGCACTTCTTGGTCATGGCGTTCGCGAAGGTCGGACCATCGG